>NZ_AP025344.1:5212500-5567500 GCF_021654795.1 Paenibacillus dendritiformis | reverse complement strand
GTCGAGTGACTCTGCGCCGAAAATGTAACGGGGCTAAACGTACCGCCGAAGCTATGGATTGATGCTTGCATCAGTGGTAGGGGAGCGTTGTGTACCGGGTTGAAGGCAGACCGGAAGGACTGCTGGACTGTACACAAGTGAGAATGCCGGTATGAGTAACGAAAAGACATGTGAGAATCATGTCCGCCGAAAGCCTAAGGGTTCCTGGGGAAGGCTCGTCCGCCCAGGGTAAGTCGGGACCTAAGGCGAGGCCGAAAGGCGTAGTCGAAGGACAACAGGTTGAAATTCCTGTACCACCGCAGCCGTTATGAGCAATGGGGGGACGCAGAAGGATAGGGACGCGAGCTGATGGATGCTCGTCCAAGCAGTGAGGCTGGTCAGTAGGCAAATCCGCTGACCGTAAGGCTGGGCTGTGACGGGGAGGGAAAATTACAGTACCGAAGGTCTTGATTTCATGCTGCCAAGAAAAGCCTCTAGCCAGGTGAAGGTGCCCGTACCGCAAACCGACACAGGTAGGCGAGAAGAGAATTCTAAGGCGCGCGGAAGAACTCTCGTTAAGGAACTCGGCAAAATGACCCCGTAACTTTGGGAGAAGGGGTGCCCCGGTAGGGTGAATAGCCCGAGGGGGCCGCAGTGAATAGGCCCGAGCGACTGTTTAGCAAAAACACAGGTCTGTGCGAAGCCGTAAGGCGAAGTATACGGGCTGACGCCTGCCCGGTGCTGGAAGGTTAAGGGGAGTGGTTAGCCGTAAGGCGAAGCTATGAACCGAAGCCCCAGTAAACGGCGGCCGTAACTATAACGGTCCTAAGGTAGCGAAATTCCTTGTCAGGTAAATTCTGACCCGCACGAATGGCGTAACGACTTGGGCGCTGTCTCAACGAGAGATCCGGTGAAATTTTAATACCTGTGAAGATGCAGGTTACCCGCGACAAGACGGAAAGACCCCATGGAGCTTTACTGCAGCTTGATATTGGACTTTGGTACGGTCTGTACAGGATAGGTGGGAGCCTTAGAAGCCGGAGCGCCAGCTTCGGTGGAGGCGCCGTTGGGATACCACCCTGATCGTATCGGAGTTCTAACCTGGGACCGTGAAGCCGGTTCGGGGACAGTGTCAGGCGGGCAGTTTGACTGGGGCGGTCGCCTCCTAAAGAGTAACGGAGGCGCCCCAAGGTTCCCTCAGAATGGTTGGAAATCATTCGAAGAGTGCAAAGGCAGAAGGGAGCTTGACTGCGAGACCTACAAGTCGAGCAGGGACGAAAGTCGGGCTTAGTGATCCGGTGGTACCGCATGGAAGGGCCATCGCTCAACGGATAAAAGCTACCCTGGGGATAACAGGCTTATCTCCCCCAAGAGTCCACATCGACGGGGAGGTTTGGCACCTCGATGTCGGCTCATCGCATCCTGGGGCTGAAGTAGGTCCCAAGGGTTGGGCTGTTCGCCCATTAAAGCGGTACGCGAGCTGGGTTCAGAACGTCGTGAGACAGTTCGGTCCCTATCTGTCGCGGGCGCAGGAAATTTGAGAGGAGCTGTCCTTAGTACGAGAGGACCGGGATGGACGTACCGCTGGTGTACCAGTTGTCTCGCCAGAGGCATAGCTGGGTAGCCAAGTACGGAAGGGATAAGCGCTGAAAGCATCTAAGCGTGAAGCCCCCCTCAAGATGAGATTTCCCACATTGGTAAGACCCCTTGAAGACGACGAGGTAGATAGGTTGGAGGTGGAAGTGCAGCAATGCATGGAGCTGACCAATACTAATCGGTCGAGGGCTTATCCTAACGAAGATGATTATGATTCTTTACTTTCGCATTCAGTTTTTAAGGTACAAACCTTATCTGTTTGGTGGCGATAGCGGAGGGGTTCCACGCGTACCCATCCCGAACACGACCGTTAAGCCCTCCAGCGCCGATGGTACTTGGACCGCAGGGTCCTGGGAGAGTAGGACGCTGCCAAGCAGACAGAGATGCGAGCGTGGATTTGTTGCAGCAAGTCCACGCAGCGCAGAGCTGTTCCTTACTGTTCCCTGATAGCTCAGTCGGTAGAGCACTCGGCTGTTAACCGAGTTGTCACAGGTTCGAGTCCTGTTCGGGGAGCCATCTTGCTCTCATAGCTCAGTAGGTAGAGTGCATCCATGGTAAGGATGAGGTCACCGGTTCGATCCCGGTTGAGAGCTCCAGTACTTTTTTACAAATTATAGGTAAGCTATCCTGAGGCCCGTTGGTCAAGCGGTTAAGACACCGCCCTTTCACGGCGGTAACACGGGTTCGAATCCCGTACGGGTCACCACTTTGTGGACGCTTAGCTCAGCTGGGAGAGCATCTGCCTTACAAGCAGAGGGTCGGCGGTTCGATCCCGTCAGCGTCCACCATTCATGTAAGCCGGTGTAGCTCAGTTGGTAGAGCGGCTGACTTGTAATCAGTAGGTCGTGGGTTCGACTCCTATCGCCGGCACCATGACAACAACTTGTACATCGTTGGGGATTAGCCAAGCGGTAAGGCAACGGACTTTGACTCCGTCATGCATAGGTTCGAATCCTATATCCCCAGCCATTTTTGAGAGCCATTAGCTCAGTTGGTAGAGCACCTGACTTTTAATCAGGGTGTCGAAGGTTCGAGTCCTTCATGGCTCACCAGTTATTTATAGGAATGCGCGTGTGGCGGAATTGGCAGACGCACTAGACTTAGGATCTAGCGGGCAACCGTGGGGGTTCAAGTCCCTCCACGCGCACCAGTATCATGGAACCCTTGTCGGACAAGGGTTTTTTGCTGTTTAAAGGAGAAAATCGGGTCAAGATGGAATGTCAGGAGGGGAAGGGATGTCTCGAGAACTGCAGCCATGCTGGGATACGTTCTGTATTCGCGCTCTCTCAGACTGGGAGCGTCCGGCTGACTCGGTACGACTCGCTCTATCGAAGGAGGAGCTGCTTACCGAAGCAGGAATCCGCCGTCTGCTGCCGGAGGCTAAGCGCTTGTACCGCTGTTCCGATGACAAGGTGGCTGCTTCGCTCTTTATAAAGCGGTATGCGCATCCGCTAGCCGGGGGAGGAATGTATGCTTTCTCCAGGTTGGGCCGGCTGCTGGATCCGGACAAATGGTCCTTTGTCCTTATTCTCGACGTATCTGGAGATATCCATGCCATAGGAGAGCCAGAGCTTGAGCCCGATATGGGGGAAGGCAGACTGCTTGCGCGGGATCGGCAGATACAGCTTTTGTTCAAGGAACATTTTAATCACTTGTTTCGTTTGATGAACCAGGTATCCGGTCTTTCACGAAAAGTGCTCTGGGCCAATGTTGCCAACGTGCTTGAGTACTATTACGATCTTTGGGCTGCAGAGGCGCAGATAACGACGCAGGAGCGGCTTTGGCAGGAAGATAGGAATTGGGTATTGCACGAGGCTGCAGGCGCCTTATACGGCCAATACGAGGCCAATCCGTTGGCATTCAACTACAGGGTTATCCCGCATCCTATACAGAAGGGCAATATGTTGAGGATTCGCGAAGTCTGCTGCCTCAAGTTCCGAAGCGACCAAGGGCTTCATTGCACGACCTGTCCGCATATTACAGAGCAGGAGCGGGCCGATATTTGCAGATTGTATCTTTAAACAAAAAAATTATAAAATTGATGTTGCAATAATATTTGTTTTATGATATATTATTACTTGTCGCTTCTGATGAAACTTGATGGAGAGACAAGATGCGGACATAGCTCAGTGGTAGAGTATCGCCTTGCCAAGGCGAGGGTCGCGGGTTCGAATCCCGTTGTCCGCTCCAGAATAAATGCGCCCTTAGCTCAGCCGGATAGAGCGTTTGACTACGAATCAAAAGGTCGGGAGTTCGAATCTCTCAGGGCGCGCCACTTTAACAAATGGATACGCATCGGGACGTAGCTCAGCTTGGTAGAGCACCTGGTTTGGGACCAGGGGGTCGCATGTTCAAATCGTGTCGTCCCGACCATTTTTGCGGGTGTAGTTCAATGGTAGAACTCCAGCCTTCCAAGCTGGTAGCGTGGGTTCGATTCCCATCACCCGCTCCATAGTGACATTGATTAGCCGCCGTAGGGCGGCTTTGTTGCGTTTAAGAGCAATCTGACCTGCTTAAAGGGTCGGATACCGATACTTTTCGAGCGGAGATGCTGCTTAAGTGAAGTAAACCTGCGATTTTACAGTATTTATTTAGCTCCAGGCAGCTAATCATTACAATTCCTGCAAATGTACAGGATTTTCCCCAGTTAAGGGCTATTATGAACAAAATAGAGAGATTGTTGGAAAACCCCTGTTTTTTTGTGAAGGGGTGGAGAAGGTCCATTTTCCTCATCCAAACTTTGGCTCTTAGAGCGTTTTAAATCGATTTTCTCTACCGGGAGAAGAGATCAATCACAAGTAAAAAGCCCCATAGACTACTCAATGGCCTGATGTTACGGGATCCAAGCGACCGCGTCGGATGCTGGGGGCATCATCGCATTATCCGGCCTGCTGGAAGCATTATCGGCCTGCTCGAAGCATCGTTGCCTCCCGGGGCTTGGACGTGCGGAGGAAATTGCTGCTATTTTACAGGAATTTCGGCTTAATGAGTCCACATCCCGAGGAATTGCTGCAAATCTACATCATTTTAGGCCCTTTTGCTTCAAGCCGAAGCGAAACGGGGAAAATTCCTGTAATTTTGTAGGATTCCCTTTCTGGAATAGTCGTCCATATGGAATTGCTGTATTTATGCAGGATTTCGCTTACTGAATAGGAGCGTCTGGAGAAATCTTGGAGTTTTGCGGATTTCGACTGCCGGATGGGCGTGTCTAGGGAAATTGATGCAGCTTTGCAGGAATTTCTTTTGCGAAAAAGTTGGGCGGCGAGAACCCTGCAATTTTGCAGGATTTAGCTATGGAACGTAAAAGAGAGGCCCTTCTACCGAGGAATGGGCATGAGAGCGGCAGCGGCTACTGACGGTCTGCTGCAACTCGTCGTATCCAAGGAATCGAACGCGGTTGCCAGGCTATCATGGCCAAACCCGATCGGGCGAAGGCTCGAATCGGGTTTGGTGTTGTCTATGCTCCGCCCCGCTAATCGGCAGGGCGCGGTTTTACCGGAATGGTGAACTCAAGCTCCGGAATATATTCCTTCTCCCGCTTATTATTTTCCACCGTTCTCATCATATACGGTTGGACTGTTACTGTGTTCGGCTTGGCCGGAAAAGGCTCGAACGTTGTTTCTGAAGTCCAGGTAGAAAAGGTATCGCCCATCATTCCCCTCCCGCTCAGCACTTCCAGTGTTCGACCTTGTTCATCGATAATATCGGCATTAATGTCGCTTAAGCCCCCGATGCTTGGTTCGCCAGTCAGCTTTAGACAGAGGTTTGTGGAAATCGGCGTCAGTTCCAGCTTTTCAATGGTAAAGTTAATGTTCCCATACGTTTTGGTTGGCTCCTCGGGGACCAAAATGATATTGTCTTTTGTATTTTTGGTAACTGGCACAGTCAATTCGTAAGGCTCCTCGTAACCTGTAAGCCATACCTTCACTGACATGTTGAATTGATCGGGGAGGTTGCCGGATAGCTCGTTAAGCTGCACAATAACGGATTCGGACGGCTCGTTCGCAGGGGTGCCGAATCCAAGGCTGCCATAGGCACCCGGCATGGATACTTGAATTCGGTCAAAAGCGCCTTTCGGCACTCTATTTTCGAAGACCGCCCTAACATCGAGCAGTACGCCTTTCGTGCCTTTAGGCGCTTGCCTTGTCAATTCAAATGCAATGCGTATTCCGTCATAGGTCACTTTGGGAACAATGAGCGAAATGCCATTCTGTTCTATGTTTTCGTTGATGACGGAGACGAGTCCCTCTTGATCGGCCTTTTGCAGTCCGGCATCCCCCATCAGCTTGAAAATGCTGCTCAGAACCGGGATGCTTTTCAGTGACTCGGCCAGTGTCGGCGAGAGGAAACCAGCCCCGACCAAAGCTACGCCCATTGAGGCGACGACCGCAGTAACTATGGCTGCTTTTCTTACTCGACTCGGTCTTGTCTGGGCGGGTTCGGCGAACTGGCTCGTACCTGGCTCCAACTGCCGAATGAGCTGGTACGTGCCGTCCAAGCGAGAGCGCAGCATCGGCGTCAGTTGGTCAGGCAGGTTGTTCCGGCATTCCATCAGATCCTTGTCCAAATTATAACGTGCCACAGTTCATCTCCCCTTCCGGATTGTTGCTTAACCAGCTTAATAATGTCTTCCTGGCCCGATGCAGCCGAGTCTTGACCGCTCCCGCTGAAATATCGAGCACATCGGCAATCTGATGGACAGGAAAATCTTGAAAATAGTGCAGCAAAATGACGACACGCAGGTTCTCATCCAACCGATCGACGGCTTCATGCAGATCGATCTTGTCATATTCGGCTGAACTGGCGGAAGGGTAGGGACACTCCTCAATAGGTATCGCTTGCGAGCGCTTCTTCAAAATTTTGTTGCACTCGTTGATAAGAATGCGGAAGAGCCATGTTTTGAAAAATTCCGGTTTTCTTAACGAGTGTATCGATTTGTAGGCTTTCAACATTGTTTCCTGAATGGCATCGGCGCAATCCGCCTCCTGCTTCACCATCTGCAGCGCCATTCGATACAGGGGCAGCTCCATTTCCTGCATTAGATGAATGAAAGCCTCACTGTCACCGGCCTGCGCTTTAAGAATATATTCTTTATGTACATCCACCTGTTCTTACCACCTTCCTCATAAATCCGGATGATCCTCCTCTGAGTCATTTTCAAACATTAGATCCGGCATTATCAGGAAAGGTTACACGGAAATAAAAATACCTGAGTTGAAAGTATATAACATATTTAAAAATGTTTACACATTACTGGCTGCATTCAAAAATTGGAATCAACTCACTGTTGATACTCAGCAGGAAATATGTTATTATACTTACGTTGTGCAATAATGTACAACATTCTATGTACATCTGCGGACATAGCTCAGTGGTAGAGTATCGCCTTGCCAAGGCGAGGGTCGCGGGTTCGAATCCCGTTGTCCGCTCCAGAAGAATGCGCCCTTAGCTCAGCCGGATAGAGCGTTTGACTACGAATCAAAAGGTCGGGAGTTCGAATCTCTCAGGGCGCGCCACTTTAACCAAACGGATACATATCGGGACGTAGCTCAGCTTGGTAGAGCACCTGGTTTGGGACCAGGGGGTCGCATGTTCAAATCGTGTCGTCCCGACCATTTTTGCGGGTGTAGTTCAATGGTAGAACTCCAGCCTTCCAAGCTGGTAGCGTGGGTTCGATTCCCATCACCCGCTCCATCATCTGCATTCTGCAGGAAGCGAACGTTCAACACTTGTTGAAATTCAACGCAAGTTGTGATATAATAATTAATGTTGTAAAATAATGCGGACATAGCTCAGTGGTAGAGTATCGCCTTGCCAAGGCGAGGGTCGCGGGTTCGAATCCCGTTGTCCGCTCCAGAATATGCGCCCTTAGCTCAGCCGGATAGAGCGTTTGACTACGAATCAAAAGGTCGGGAGTTCGAATCTCTCAGGGCGCGCCACTTTAACCAAACGGATACATATCGGGACGTAGCTCAGCTTGGTAGAGCACCTGGTTTGGGACCAGGGGGTCGCATGTTCAAATCGTGTCGTCCCGACCATTTCTTTGCGGGTGTAGTTCAATGGTAGAACTCCAGCCTTCCAAGCTGGTAGCGTGGGTTCGATTCCCATCACCCGCTCCACTAATATTTCAAGCCATACATATTTCGCACCGAACGGACCTTCGATGAGAGGTCCTTTTTTTATTTCCAGCTCCGAAGTTCCGAACTAATGAGAAGATGCGCAGAGGTAACGTCCGATTTTTTCATAATAAAGTAAAGATTTTCGAGTTATTTTGTAGTATGATGTTAGGAAAGCCAAAATCCGTTGGAACAGGATTGGAGAGATAGGGGGAGACGAATGACAGACCTTACGTTAACCGCGAGCAAAGCGAACTCCAACAACTTGTTGCGGAGGGACGTTCGTTTTCTGGGTAATATCCTCGGTGAAGTGCTTGTCCATCAAGGCGGGAACGAGCTGCTTGACATTGTGGAGAAGATTCGGGAAATAAGCAAATCGTTGCGAGCTGTATTTCTGCCAGAATTATACGAAGAGTTCAAACAACTGATCAATACGTTGAACCCAGATATCCGGCATCAAGTGATACGTGCTTTTGCGATTTATTTTCAACTGGTGAATATCGCCGAACAGAATCACCGCGTCCGGCGCAAGCGCGATTATGAGCGTTCCGCTGGCGAGACGGTGCAGCCGGGCTCGATCGAGAGCGTCATTCTGGAATTGAAGGAACGCAATTGTTCGGAAGAGGAATTGCGCGAGATTCTGGGCAGCATCTCGCTGGAGCTTGTCATGACCGCCCATCCGACCGAGGCGATGCGCCGCGCGATTCTCGATATTCATAAGCGGATTGCGGAAGACATGATGCTGCTTGATAATCCTACGCTGACGTATCGGGAGCGGGAGCAACTACGCGACAAGCTGCTGAATGAAGTCATTACGCTCTGGCAGACGGATGAACTCCGGGATCGGAAGCCGACGGTATTGGATGAAGTCCGCAATGGACTGTATTACTTCAATGAGACGTTATTCGATGTTCTGCCTGAGGTCTATCAGGAGTTGGAACGTTGCCTTGACAAATATTATCCGACGCAGAGCTGGCATGTGCCGACTTATCTGCGGTTCGGTTCCTGGATCGGAGGAGACCGGGACGGCAATCCGTCCGTCACCGCGGAAGTAACGTGGCAGACGCTCCAAATGCACCGGAAGCTTGCGATTCGAAAATACGAAGAACGGCTGAAGGAATTGTTTCGCAGTCTGAGCTTCAGCACCAGCATTGTACAGGTATCCGATGAACTGCTGCAATCGATTGCGGCCGATCGCGCCAATGTCCCATTGAAGCGGGCCGAAGTGTGGAATAATGAAAAAGAGCCATATCGCATCAAGTTGATTTATATGTTCGAGCGATTGAACAATATGTTGGACGAGTCAACGCGAGACACTTCTGCGCGTTACCGCGATCCTGTGGAATTCGTAGAGGATTTGCGCATCATTGACCGCAGCCTTCGCCACCATTATGCGGATTATGTAGCCGATACCCTTGTCACGAAGCTGATTCGTCAAGTCGAATTGTTCGGCTTCTACATGGCCGCGCTGGATATCCGCCAGCACAGCAAAGAGCATGAGAACGCCATGACCGAAATTTTGGCCAACATGAAGATTGTCGATAATTACGGCGCGCTCGGCGAGGAAGAAAAAATCGATTTGCTTCATCAACTTTTGCAGGACCCAAGGCCATTGGTGTCGTCTTATATAGAGTACAGCGAGTCGACCCGGGAATGTCTGGACGTCTACCGTACGATTCAGCGCGCCCAGAGGGAGTTCGGGGAGAAATGCATTACAAGCTATTTGATCAGCATGGCGGAAGCCGCCAGCGACGTGCTTGAGGTCATGCTGCTCTCCAAGGAAGTCGGCTTGTTCCGTCAGGATGCAAACGGCAAGGTTCACTGCACGCTTCAGGCCGTTCCGTTGTTCGAGACGATTGACGACCTCCATGCAGCGCCAGGAATCATGAAGCGGCTGTTCGATCTTCCGATCTACCGGAGCGCGGTCAGCGCGATGAGCGACGTGCAGGAGATTATGCTGGGGTACTCCGACAGCAACAAAGACGGAGGGGTATTTACGGCTAACTGGGAGCTCCGATTGGCGCTGAAGGAATTGACAGCAATGGCTCAAAACTATAATGTTAAAATTAAGTTCTTCCATGGGCGGGGCGGTGCGCTCGGCCGCGGGGGAATGCCCCTCAACCGGAGCATTCTCGCTCAGCCGCCGCACACGATCGGAGGCGGCATCAAGATTACGGAGCAGGGCGAGGTTCTGTCCTCCCGTTATGCGATGCAAGGCATTGCTTACCGCAGTCTGGAGCAAGCGACCTCTGCGCTCATTCAAGCGGCTATGCTGGCACGGTCAGACCATACCGATTTATACGAATCCAAGTGGAAAGAGCTGATGGAGAGCATTTCCCAGACGTCGTTGAAGAAATATCAGGATTTGATTTTCCGGGATCCGGATTTCCTGACTTACTTCAAGGAATCGACCCCGCTGCCTGAAGTCGGGGAGCTGAACATCGGTTCCCGGCCTTCGAAGCGGAAGAACAGCGACCGGTTTGAGGATTTGCGTGCCATACCATGGGTGTTTGCGTGGACGCAGAGCCGATATCTGCTGCCGGCGTGGTATGCGGCAGGAACAGGCCTGCAGAGCTTCTATCAGGGCAAGGAAGAGAATCTGGCCGTGATGCGCGACATGTACCGCCATTATTCCTTCTTCCAGTCGATGATTGACAGCCTGCAGATGGCATTGGCCAAGGCCGATCTGGTCATCGCCAAGGAGTACTCCGGCATGGTGAAGGATGATGCCGTGCGGGAACGCATCTTCCGCCTGATCGAAGAAGAGTATAAGTTAACGTCGGATTTGATCCTTAAGATTACGGGGCAGCAGGAGATTCTCGACAATGTCCCGGTCATTCAGGAATCGATCCGGCTCCGCAATCCGTATGTGGATCCGCTGAGCTATATGCAGGTTGGTCTCGTATCCGAATTGCGTGAACTGCGTGAAGCGGGCAATGACAATCCGATTCTGCTGCGTGAGGTGCTGTTGACGATCAATGGCATTGCGGCAGGACTTCGGAACACAGGTTGATGGCTGACAAGTAGGAATCACCGTATATAGGATTCGTCGATTCGACCAGCATAGGAAGCAAGCGACGATGCAGTCGAGTCTTGAGTGTTCAAGACTCGACTTTTCCTGTGTAGACGCAGGACAGGTTCAACGAGAGAGAAAGGAATCGTGTGCCGGGGGGACGGGCCTTGAAGCGTGGCGGAGGGTATGATGCCTGTGAGCTGCGCACAGCTTCGACGGCCATCGTGCAGCGTGATAAGTGGACGGATGGACAGAGTACAGGGGACGGTGCTCCATAGGTTCGGATTCCTGCTTGCGATGTCCGGCATTGTCATTGTACCGCAATGATTGTAGACATCGGCATTAACGGGCAGTGAGGATGGAGGGAGACCGTGAATACATTGGAGAAACGGCTCGCGAGATTGGCCCGCAAAGGAGACACACGGGCTTTCGCCGAGATTGTCGAATTATATAAAGATAAGATCTATCACCTGGCCTACCGCATGCTGAATAACCGGCATGAGGCGGAGGACGTGGTGCAGGACACCTTTTTGCGCGTATACCGCAATCTGGACCGCTACGACGAGAATCAGAAGTTCTCCACGTGGATCTACCGCATCGGGACGAACTTGTGCATCGATCGGCTCCGCAAGCGGAAGCCGAACTATTCCCTTGACGCCGAGATGACCGAGCAAGAGGGCGTCGACGGATATGCAATGATTCCAAGCGACGACCGGACGCCGGAATCGTATCTGATTGTCAGCGAGACGCAGCGGATGGTGCAGGAAGCGATTAACAGCCTGCCGTCCAAATATAAATCGGTTATGGTGCTTCGGTATTTGCAGGATATGTCCCTGCAGGAAATCAGCGATGTGCTGGATATGCCGGTCACGACAATCAAAACGCGCGTGCACCGGGGCAGGGAATTTTTGCGCAAGAAGCTGGAACGGAAATTATAGGAATAAATAACCGGTTAATTTGTTTGAAACTATTCGATTGCTGCAGCGTAACGTATAGAAGACCGGCAAATATCCGACTTCTCTTCCGGCCGGATAGAGAATTTCGCATTTGCGGGTTATTTTATGAGACTTCAAGAAAGGACTGGCTCAAATGGATTGCAAACAAGCCGTCTCATTGATGCATGATCTTCTAGATGACGATTTGGACCGAGAATGTGCGGTGGAACTGAAAATGCATATGCTTGGGTGTCCGGCTTGCCATGAGCGATTCCGTGAGTTGGAGCAGACGGACCGTCTGCTGTACGGGTTCAATCATCGTTTGCAGCCCGTATCCGAGGATCTCACCGACCGCATAATGAGTATCATTCCGAAGCCGAAGCAGCGCAGCGCCTTTTCGGTATGGGTGAAGCGGCATCCCGCAATTACGGTGGCGGCCGTCTTTGTTTTGGTGATGATGACCAGTTGGCTCAGTATGTGGAATTCAGATAAACAGCTCGTCGTGAAAGGCTCGAATTTGAATGGCGTTGTCATTGAGAACAACGTCGTCATTGTGCCTCCAGACAAGGAGGTGGCCGGCGATCTGACGATTCGCAATGGCACAGCCGAAGTGTACGGCAAGGTGAAGGGAGACGTCACCGTCATCGACGGGAAGCTGTTCCAGGCCTCCACCGCCAATATTTCGGGCTCGGTTCACCAGATCGACGAAGCCATCAGCTGGATATGGTACCAAATTACTAGTTTGTTCGGTACAAGGCCGGATACCCTATGATGGGCAACGCCCGGTCTCTAGACCGATACCTAGCTCTCCTGCGATGTTTGTAGGAGAGTTTTTTGGTTCCAACAGGAGTTTTGCGTCATGGCGAAGAAAAGTATATAGTTAAGTTCATGAGAGAACGCTGTAGATGAATGATTTTATCAGGGAATGTTGGGGGTACCAGCATGAATTATTTTGCGGACATGACGTGGCCGAACATGCTCAAGGATGTTATTGATATTTTGGTCGTAAGCTATATTATTTACCAATTGCTTGTTCTTATCCGTGGCACTCGCGCCATCCAGCTGTTGAAGGGGATTTTTGTCCTCGTCATCATCTGGGCGGTCAGTACATGGTTTAATCTATATACGCTGAAATGGTTAATGAATCAGATGTTCACCTTCGGGGTGCTGGCGCTGGTCATCATTTTCCAGCCGGAGATGCGGCGAGCGCTGGAGCAGCTGGGCCGGGGGAAAATCTTGGGGCGCCGCACCGCGGTCGACGAGGACGAAACGGCTCGCGTTATCGGTGAATTGATTAAGGCCATAAATTATATGTCGCGGCGAAAAATAGGGGCGCTCATCGTCTTTGAGCGCACGACGGGGCTTAATGAATATACCGAGTCGGGCATTTCGATGGAGTCGAGGTTAAGCTCCGAGCTTCTGATTAATATTTTCGTTCCGAATACGCCGCTGCATGACGGCGCGGTCATCGTGCGCGGCACCCAGATCGCCGCAGCCGCCTGTTATTTGCCATTGTCGGAAAATCCGTTCATTAGCAAAGAGCTCGGGACGAGACACCGTGCGGCGATCGGAATCAGCGAAGTGAGCGATGCCATCTCCGTCATCGTATCGGAGGAGACGGGACAGGTCTCTCTGGCGATGAACGGGCAGGTGGTCCGGGACATCAAGGAAGAGTCGCTCATCTCGAAGCTGTTCGAAGAATTGAAGCCGCCTGCCAAAAAGGAACGCCGCGTGTTCTGGAAACGAAAAGGTGAGCATCATGGATAAATGGTTAATGAACAATACATCTGCCAAGATTATCGCGCTCCTCATCGGGGTGCTGCTGTTCATCGTCGTACATAAGGATGACCCGGCGAGTGTCCCGGTTCCTCCGCTTATGGAGACGCGATGGATTGACAATGTCCAGGTGCGCACTGTCGGCCTCGATACGAAGCAGCAGGTAATCAAGTCGATTACGCCGGATTCGGTGCGGATTCAAGTGCGCGGGAAGCGAACGACGATTGCCGCTGCGCTGCCGGAAAACTATAAGGTGCTTCTGGATTTGACAGGCTATGGACCGGGCAAGCACGTCGTTCAGCTCCAGCATGATTTCCCGCCGGGCATCGAGCTTCAGGCGATGCAGCCGACGGGCGTCTCGGTCGAGCTGGAGGATGTGCAGACGAAGGAGTTCGAGATTCAGGTTCGGACCGAGGGAGCCGCTGCCCAAGGATATAAGCCGGGCACGCCGATTATCTCCCCGTCGAACCGGGTTCATGTGACGCTGCCGGCCTCGCGGATGACGGAGGTGGCCGCTGTCTCTGCCGCCGTCAATATCGAAGGGGCCAACGAGTCGGTCATCGCCAAGCGCGTGAAGCTTACGGCTTATAATGACCGGGGGCAGGAAATCGAGGATGCGGTGATTACTCCTTCGGTCGTCGAGATTGAAGTTCCGATCACGAAGCCCTTCAAGACCGTTCCGCTGCAATTGGATCTCGTCGGACAGCTTCCGGACGGGCTGGCGGTCTCTTCGCTGGTGCCGAGCGTCAATCAGATTACGCTGTATGGTCCTCAAGAAGCATTGAATAAGATCGAATTTTTCGACGGGGTTCAAGTAAATCTGAAGCAAATCGACCAAGCCGGACAATATAAGCTGAACGTAACATTGACGCCGCCGCCGAACATTGAGAAAATAGAACCGAGTGAGATCACGGTGGATGTCGTCGTATCCGCCGTGAAGCAGAAGGTGATTACCGGTGTTCCCATTACGCTCACCGGGGAGAATGACCGATTGGAGACATCGATTGTGGAACCGGCTACCCGCAAGCTCGATGTCGCCGTCATCGGTGCGCCGAACCTGATCGATGACATGACCGCCGGCGATATTCAGCTTATCGCGAACGTGAATGATCTGCCGGCAGGCACGCATACGATCAACGTTCAGGTGAACCTGCCCCGCTTCGTAAGGCGAGCGGAACAGACGCCGCTCACGGTAACTGTCGAGATTCGGGACAAGGGGGAGCCCGTCGCGACAGATCCCGTTCCCGAAGGCGGCGGCGAGCCGGATAACGGAACGCACGGCGCTGCGGAAGGGAGTCACCCGAATACAGAACCAACCGGGCCGAACGGCTCGAGCCATGAGGAAGATCAGACGCCGGAAGAACAGACTTCTGCCGATCCCGGCGATGACACGCTCACTCAGGAATGAACGCATATAATCAGCATGTGAACGATATATAACAAGTAATCGAGGAGCTGCCAACCCCATCCGTCCCGCTTGGCGCGGGCGGATGCATGCAGCGGGATGAAGGAGAGCAGGTTGTAATGGGGAAATATTTCGGTACAGACGGCGTACGCGGTATAGCCAATACGGAGCTTACTGCGGAGCTTGCTTATAAAATCGGCCGCTGCGGCGGCTATGTATTAACTGGAAAGGCATCCACCAAGCCTAAGGTCGTTATCGGCATGGACACACGGGTATCGGGACGCATGCTGGAGGCTTCGTTGACCGCCGGTCTGCTGTCCATTGGCGCGGACGTGGTCCAGCTTGGCGTCGTGACCACGCCGGCTGTCGCTTATCTTACCCGCGAGCTGGGAGCGGATGCAGGCGTTATGATCTCCGCTTCCCATAATCCGGTGGAGGATAATGGAATCAAATTCTTCGGCCGTGACGGCTTCAAGCTGCTGGACGAGACCGAACTGGAGATCGAGCGTCTGATGGATGCGGAGATCGATGAGCTTCCTCGTCCGATTGGCCGCGATCTCGGGACGGTCACTGCCGACACGGAAGCGAAATGGCGTTATGTCGAATATTTGAAATCAACGGTGAAGCATCGGTTCGACGGCCTGAAAATCGTGCTGGACTGCGCGAATGGAGCGGCGTATGAACTGGCTCCCCGCCTGTTCCGCGATCTGGGCGCCGAGGTTATCGCGATTGGCGCCGAGCCGAATGGCTTGAACATCAATGCAGAATGCGGATCGACTCATCCGGAACATTTGAAGCGGGAGGTCGTGAAGCAAGGAGCCGATCTCGGGTTGGCTTTCGACGGAGATGCCGATCGGCTGATTGCCATCGATGGAGCGGGAGAAGAAGTAGACGGCGACTTCGTGCTGCTCATCTGCGGCGAGGCGATGAAGAAGGAAGGCCGCCTGAAGCAGGATACGATCGTGACAACCGTCATGAGCAATATTGGCTTCTTCAAGGCTGCGGATCGCCTTGAGCTGAATACGGCGAAGACGGCGGTCGGCGATCGCTACGTGATGGAAGAGATGCGCCGCGGGGACTATAACCTGGGCGGAGAGCAATCCGGACACGTCATCTTCCTGGACTACAATACGACAGGGGACGGCATGCTGACCGGCATTCAATTGGTTGACACGCTGAAGGGCAGCGGCAAGAAGCTGGGCGAAGCCCGGCAAGTGATGCGGAAGTTCCCGCAGGTGCTCGTGAACGTGCGGGTTGAAGATAAGAGCAAGTATAAAGACAATCCGGTCATCGAAGAAGCGATTGCTTCGGTGGAGCGGGAATTGGGGGATAACGGCCGCGTGCTGGTCCGTCCTTCGGGTACGGAATCGCTCATTCGCGTCATGGCCGAAGGCCCGGAAGTCGATGTGGTCGAAGGATATGTCAAGCAGATTGCAGACGTCATCTCACAGGAATTGAGCGTATCGAACTAGTGGAGCAGGCCGTCTGTCCGTGTCGAGCGGATGGGCGGCTTATGTCCTAACTTGCCGGGAGACCGGTTGCCAACGGGGAGCAACATGAATATAATAAGAGCAGATTCCGCTGTGCAGGATGGAAGGACAGCTTGCCGGGCTTCACGACATCACAGCAGTAGCCGGCTGACGCACGGAATCGACATGCCATGCATTGAATACACGGTCGTGTGTATTCAGTCCAGTAAGACAAGACTCTGGCGGGCGAGTCATGAGATTCGAAGAGCTTGCCGAACGGAAGGCATGGACGGTATTCGATTCGATAAGGAAAGCGAGGGTAGAAGCCATTTCGCAGGGAACTGCATTATAAGCGCCAGCACTTGGCACCAGCGTTCGGCATGCTGGACAAGTGGACGAGGTGGAGGTGTTCGGAATTGTTCGGCGGGGACCTCCCGGTGCGCCAACGGCACCGCAATAGCATGACGGAAAGCGGCAAGGCGACTTGCTGGACAATGTCTGCTTACGTTGACAGCGTGATTTTCGATTATACAGGAACGAAAATATATACGAAATGGGCTGGCTCATGAATGGACGCGCACATCGGATTCGGATCTTTTTTCCGGACATGCTGCTGTGCATCGCTCATTCCTTGCACAACTGAATATCACGAATTGCGGTTCCCCTGATGGCAGGACGTTCGTTCCTGGACAGGGGGCCGGCGGCCCTAATGCCATGCATCGATGCGTTGTTGCAGGCAGCATGGCTTCCGTGTGCGGCGTCCTGCACGTGCGCCGGCATAACGGAGGTTGGATTAGGATGTGTGGTATTGTCGGATATATCGGTGCAAGAAATTCTCAAGCTGTATTGTTGGATGGATTGAGCAAGCTGGAGTACCGGGGCTATGATTCGGCCGGCATTGCGGTATTTACCCCGGATGGGCTGCAGGTCAGCAAGGCCCAAGGCCGCCTGGCGGTGCTCGCTTCCCGGCTGGAAGCGCAGCCGCTGGAGGGGAACGTCGGCATCGGGCATACGCGTTGGGCGACGCACGGGAAGCCTTCGGATGAGAATTCTCATCCGCATACGGATGCTTCGCGGAAGTTCTCCGTCGTCCATAACGGGATCGTGGAGAACTATATGGAACTGAAGGAAGAGCTGATCGCGGAAGGGGTTCATTTCGTGTCGGATACCGATACGGAAGTGATCTCCCACCTGATCGCCCGGGAGTACGACGGCGACATCGTCAAGGCGGTCCAGCGGGCGACTTCCCATATGCGCGGCGCCTTCGCGTTGGCTGTGCTGACGGAATACGAGCCGGATAAGCTGGTCGCGGTACGTTTTGCCAGCCCGCTTGTCATCGGCATCGGCGATGGCGAGAATTTTATCGGGTCGGATATACCGGCAATTTTACAGTATACGCGTCGAGTCTATATTTTGAATGACGGAGAGATGGCGGTCCTCACCCGGGACGCTGTCGAATTGATGACACTGGAAGGGAATTTTATTTCTCGGGAAATGATTGTTGTCGATTGGGACGCGGTCACTGCAGAAAAAGGCGGATATGACCATTTCATGCTCAAAGAAATTCATGAGCAGCCCAAGGCGTATCGGGATACGATGCGCGGAAGAATTACAGAGGGCCGCAGCGGCATCAAGCTGCCGGAGCTGAATGTGCTCAGCGCCGAGAAGCTGCGGAAGATTCGCAATATTCACATTGTCGCTTGCGGCACCGCTTATCATGCGGGTCTGGTCGGACGGACGCTCATCGAGCAGTGCACAGGCATCCCGGTGGAGACGGATGTCGCGTCGGAGTACCGGTACCGCTCGCCGATTATTACCCCGGAGACGTTGGTCATCGTGGTAAGCCAGTCGGGAGAGACGGCCGATACGCTCGCCGCTCTGCGGGAAGCGAAGCGCTGCGGCGCCGCCGTGCTGGCGATTACGAACGCGGTCGGCAGCTCGGTCGCCCGCGAAGCGGATGACACGATCATTACGTGGGCCGGTCCGGAGATCGCGGTCGCTTCGACGAAGGCGTACACGTCGCAGCTGATTGCCTTCATGCTGTTCAGCTTGTACGCCGCCCAGACGCTGGGCACGAAGGACCAAGCCTGGATCCGGGAACAGTTGGCCGCGATGCAGGCCTTGCCTGAGCAGGTTGAGCGCATCCTGGAGCAGGCCGGCGAGCTGAAGCGGGTGGCCGAGGAGATGGCCGGGCATGAGCATCTGTTCTTCATCGGACGCGGCCTCGATTACGCGGTCGCGCTCGAGGGCTCGCTCAAGCTGAAGGAGATCTCGTACATTCATTCCGAGGCCTATGCGGCCGGAGAATTGAAGCACGGTACGCTGGCTCTGATCGAAGAAGGCGTGCCTGTCATCGCGCTTGCGACCCAGTCTGCGCTCCTGGAGAAGACGGTGAGCAACATCAAGGAAGTGAAGGCGCGCGGCGGAGTCGTCTTCGCGGTCACCGACGAAGCCAACGCTCCGGCGCTGCAGAAGGCGGTCGACGCCACCTTCGTCGTCCCGGCTACGCTGCCGCTACTGGCGCCCGCCCTCGCTGTCGTGCCGCTGCAGCTTATCGCGTATTACGCGAGCCTGGCCCGCGGCAATGATGTTGACAAGCCGCGCAATCTGGCGAAGAGCGTGACGGTGGAGTAAGTTAGGTTGTTATTTGCACTGTAATGTCCCAGTATAAAAAAGCCGTGAACCGAAATGCAAGATGAATGATTTTCAGCATCTAAAAGGGAGCCCGAGGGATTGATTCGTGGCTCCTTTTTAAAATACTAAAAAACATTATACATACTTCATAATTGGTGGTGAAAATGTTGAATGACATTGGCGATAAAATAAAATGTATCCGTAAAGAAAACAATTTAAACCAAGTTCAATTTGCCAAAAGCATAGGAATTTCTTAAGGGAACCTGAGTGAAATTGAGCTGGGAAATAGTAATCCATCTGCGGAAACATTATTATCTATTCGAACACAATATAATGTGAGCTTAAATTGGCTATTGACTGGTGTCAATGCAGAAGATGGGACGACATATGAAGATGAATTCGAGCGAAGGTTGATTGAAGTTTATAGAAATCTTGATGATTATGATAAGAACGAAAAAATTGAGTTTATACGAGTAAAAATTCAATGGAAAGTAATGTATTTCCTTATTGCTCAGTTTAAGATAAGGAGCAAATGGAAGATAATGAAGAGGACGCAGCCAAGCGAAGAAGCGGGAGCGTCCTTTTTATTGATATCGTGGGCAGATTTGCTTAGTAAAATAGGAACAATCGACGTCACACTACCTCTAGCTTCTTCTAATGTTCACAGGCCGAAAGCTGTTTAAAATGATTGGTTTTCTCCGCAACTGCTATCAGGTTCTAAATTGTGTAACAACGCACCATCATTATCTTGAAAAGCACGAACAACCATTACTAACTTAAAAGGGAGATGTCCCTTTAAATCGCCCCTAGTAACCTACGTTTTACTAAACGAGCGTGTAAACGTCAACGTTTGCGCTCTACGAATACCTCTTGCCTTTTCCTACTAATCTAAAATATACATTCTCTAGCCGCTTATGGCGAGATCCTTCCGATCCGTTCTAGCAAGGAATATAACGGCATGACTCCCGCCCTCGAAATGACATGGAGGAAAAAGAGCAAGGAGAAAATCCAAAGATGGACAGATTCAATGTTCATTGAGGCAGCACAGGCAGGACTTGATCTTTCCGTTCATAAGCGGCACCCCGTTTTGCGAACGGATAAGGAATGCAAATGGATTATAAAGGTGATGAACTTTTTACAGATTGGCCGCCCTCCCTGAATGTCGACACGCGTCGAATTCCTCGATTGATGGCAAACCATTCCCAGCGTTTCTTCATTATTCGCTCTTTTTAGGCAAAATATTTACACCTTATGTTGGAAAGACCAAATTTAACTAAAGCTTTACTATACATTCTTGGAAATTTTGATATAATTATACTTGGCTCACCTTTCCTATTATGCTAGAACATAGAATTAAAGGGTCCTTATACCTATTCGAGCTGTGCGCGAGAACCAGTCCACTGGCTACCGAGAAGCCGGCATGCGGGGACCGAAAAGTGTGGAAAATGACAGCCGAGAATATGTTGCTCCATGACGTCAGAAGGTTCAGAAAGGATGAAGCCAACCTTATCCCAATTCCGATGGAGGATGAAGCGCGTGAGCATTTTTGAAAAGCTGGAATCCAACGTAAGATCTTACTGCAGAAGCTTTCCGGTGGTATTCGACCGGGCCAAGGGGGACCTGTTATATTCTGAGGACGGAAGGGCATATATTGATTTTTTTGCAGGTGCTGGGGCACTGAATTACGGTCATAACAACGATTATATCAAGGACCGGGTTCTCGATTACTTGACCTCCGACCGGATTATGCACGGTCTGGATATGTATACAATGGCCAAGCGCGAATTCATCCAGAGCTTCTCGGAGCGGATCCTGGAGCCGAAGAAGCTGAATTACAAGCTTCAATTCTGCGGTCCGACGGGGACGAACGCGGTGGAAGCGGCCCTGAAGCTCGCACGCAAGGCGAAGAAGAGAACCGGGATATTCGCATTCATGGGCGGCTTCCACGGCATGTCGCTCGGCAGCCTGTCGGCGACAAGCTCCAAGTCCATGAGGGAAGGGGCAGGGCTTCCTCTGGGCGGAGTTACGTTCATGCCGCACCCGAGCGGGGCTTTCGCAGAAATGGATACGCTCGGCTATATCGAGAATATCCTGACTGATTCGCACTCCGGAATCGACAAGCCGGCCGCCATCCTGCTTGAAACGGTACAAGCCGAAGGCGGAATTCACGTCGTCGACGCGCAGTGGCTGCGAGGGCTGCAGCAGCTTTGCCGCAGGCACGATATCCTGCTCATTACCGACGACATTCAAGTCGGCTGCGGCCGGACAGGCGAATTCTTCTCCTTCGAACGTGCGGGGATCGAGCCGGATCTCATTACGCTGTCGAAGTCGATCAGCGGGTACGGCCTGCCAATGTCCCTCCTGCTGCTGAAGCCTGAATTGGATCTCTGGACGCCGGGCGAGCACAACGGCACCTTCCGCGGCAACCAGCTCGCTTTTGTGGCCGCCAAGGCCGCTCTCGAGTTCCGGGACAGAACCGCCCTGGAAGCCGAGGTGAAGCAGAAGGAAGAGTTTGTGCGCTCGTTCCTTGACAAAGAAATCAAGCCTCTGCATCCCTCGATCGCGATCCGCGGACTCGGCCTGATCTGGGGCATTGACGTCTCGGGCTTCACGGATGAAGCCGGGGCGAAGCGGATGACGGAGATCAGCTTCGAGAACGGGCTCATCATTGAAAGAGCCGGCAGAGGAGACCGCGTGCTGAAGATCATGCCACCGCTGACCGTCTCGATGGAGCATCTTGCCGCCGGCTGCGACATTATCAAGTCCAGTATACAGCAGGTGATCTCTCAGGAGACCCAGGATTTGCTGGTAACGACCTAAGCTCGGCCAAGCCGGTGACCGCCCCGGCAAGAGGCACGGAAGTGCTTTCCGGGGGCCGTGCGGCCCTGATGTTAAGATAACGTTTTTACCCCATTGGAAGATTTTCTCCCCATGCTGCCTGCGGTACCGTCAGTCAGCATAGAATTCACCTCTAATCCAAGGGCTGTCCCTTTCATGCCATACGGAGCATTCTTTGAGCCTCATGCAGCGCCATCGTCACATCTAATCGTCAGGAAAAGCTCACTACCCCGCAGCCGGATCTTTACTTATCCACACCAGGGCTGCGGGGGAATACATAAATCGTACATAGAGTGTCTCAATACCCCTTAAACATAGGCTTCGACAAAGGAAGTTCCGGTGCCGAATCCGGAGGTACGGCCGGCTTCCTGCTGGCCGGCCGGAACCCTACAGCAAGCCTTACATCGATGGAAGGAACATCCCTTGTCCATCCCCAAATCCAAGTCCGAACCCAATATTAAACCAAAGCCCGTCTTCGGGCGGCTCGTCCGCAGCAAGCATATGAAGCAGAGGAGCCGGAAGCAGCCGCATCCCTTGCGTAGAACGATGCTCTTTGTTGTCTTTCACGCATGGGAGCCGAGCGGGACAGCTGCTAGGCAGAGGATTGCCGCATGCGATCAACCGGGCAAGCGAAGCGGTGACCTGGCGAAAGCCATTGATATTGTTGTCACAGGTTTGAAAAGGCGGGGAGCAAGGCTGCAGCGTTGCTGCGGCATATGCTCCGCCGGATTGCTTTTACCGATGTAGAGAGGGGGACGATCCAGGTGGCTTTTGAAAAAGAAACGTTGTTTTGGAATGAAAAATTCGGTAGCGACGATTATACCTTGTCGCGGCTGCCTTACAGCAAAGCTCCAAGCTCCCAGGCGCCCATTATGACAACCGTCGGCGGTTCGCTTTCGGAGAAAGCGGCGCAGCGCGTCCTTCAAATGAGCAAGGGCGCTCCACTGGCCGCTTTTATGATTTTGCTCGCCGGTGTCCAGTCACTCTTGCATAAATATACAGGCGCTTCTGACATTCTGGTCGGCATGCCGGTTGTACGGAAACCGACGGAGACGCGCCGATCCGTTAATCATACGGTCATTTTGAAAAACTCGCTTTCGGCGGGTGCGACTTTTAAAACGCTTCTGAGCGATCTGAGGACTTCCTTGCCGGAGGCGATTCAGCATCAACATATTCCGTTCTTGAAAATGACGGAGAAGCTGGACCTGCAATATGCAGACGGGATACCCGTCATCCATACGCTAGTATCCCTTAAGGAGCTGCATCTGGACGAAATCGGGCAAAACGTGGTCACGGATTGTTCCTTTGAATTCAGCTTAACCGGCGGGACGATACAGCTAGCGCTGTCATATAACGAGCACTTATATGACTCCAAGTTCATGACTCGGGTCGTCGGCCATCTGAATCGCCTGCTGGCCGTGGGGCTTCACGAGTTGGAGCTGGACATCGTGCGGGTGGACATGCTGTCGGAGGACGAGAAATTTCAATTGCTGCAAAGCTTTAACGATACCGAGAAGGACTATCCCCGTGAGCGGACGATTCATCAGCTCGTGGAGGATCAGGTGAAGCGGGTGCCCGAAGCAACGGCGGTTGTCTTTGAGGGGCGGCGGCTTTCGTACGCGGAGCTGAACGAACGGGCGAACCGGCTGGCGCGGACGCTGCGATCGGTCGGCGTGCTGCCCAATCAGCTGGTAGGCTTGATGGCCAGGAGATCGCTGGAGACGGTCGTTGGCATTCTGGCGGTTCTGAAAGCTGGCGGCGCCTACGTGCCGATCGACCCGGAATACCCGGAAGAACGCATCCGCTACATTCTGGAGAACTCGAACGCGCAGCTGCTGCTGACGCAAAGGGAGCTGAAGCGGCAGGTGCCGTTCGAAGGGACCGTGTTGGCGCTGGATGACGAGCAGGCCTACAGCGACGATGGAACGAACCTGGAGCCGGCCAGCGGTCCGAATGATCTGGCTTATGTCATCTATACGTCAGGTACGACGGGCAAACCCAAAGGGGTCATGCTGGAGCATCGCGGTTTGGTCAGCTTGAAGCTGATGTTCGCGGACAGGCTGGGCATCACGGAGCATGACCGGATCGTTCAATTCGCCAGCCTGTCGTTCGACGCGTCCTGCTGGGAAGTGTTCAAAGCGCTCTATTTTGGCGCGGCTTTGTACATCCCGACGGCCGAGACGATTCTCGACAACCGCCTGTTCGAGAGTTATATGAACGAGCATGCGATTACGGCGGCGATTTTGCCTCCGACGTACAGCGCTTATTTGAACCCGGACCGCCTTCCCAGCTTAACGAAGCTCGTCACGGGAGGCTCGGCGGTATCGGCCGAATTCGTGCAGCAGTGGAAACCGAAGGTCCGCTATTTCAATGCTTACGGCCCTACCGAAGCTTCGATTGTTACGACGCTTTGGGATGCGGATGAGGAGCAGCCGGAGCGCAGAGTCATTCCGATCGGGCGCCCGCTGGCCAATCACCGGATTTTTATTTTGGATGCCCACCTGCAGCTTGTGCCTCCGGGAGTGGACGGCGAGCTGTGCGTGGCAGGCGTGGGGCTTGCGAGAGGTTACCTGAACCATCCGGAGCTGACGGCAGAGAAGTTCGTGGAACATCCGTTTGCGCCGGGAGAACGCCTTTACCGGACGGGAGATCTCGCCCGCTGGCTACCGGACGGAAATATTGAGTACTTGGGCCGGATCGACCATCAGGTGAAAATCCGTGGATTTCGGATCGAGATCGGCGAGATTGAAGAGCAGCTTCTGAAGATCGACTCCGTGCAGGAGACGATGGTAATCGCGCGGGAAGGCAAAAGCGGGCAAGAATTGTGCGCTTACCTGGTCGCGGGCCGCCCGCTTACGCTCGGCGAGCTGAGAAGCGCGCTGGCGCAAAAATTGCCGAATTACATGATTCCGGCGCATTTTGTTCAGCTTCCGCGGATGCCGCTCACGCCGAACGACAAAATCGACCGCAAGGCTTTGCCCGCCCCAGAAGGAAACGCGCTGACCGGCGGCGCGTACGTAGCTCCCCGCAATGAAGCCGAGCGGACGCTTGCCGATGTGTGGCAGGCGGTATTGAACGCCGATCGCGTTGGGGTAACGGATCATTTCTTCGAGCTGGGCGGAGACTCGATCAAGTCCATTCAAGTATCTTCGCGGCTTCATCAAGCCGGGTACAAGCTGGAAATCCGGGATTTGTTCAAATATCCGACGATTTCACAGCTCAGCCTGCATGTGAAACCGATCGGACGTACCATCGATCAAGGCGAAATAACGGGTGAAACGGCGCTGACGCCGATTCAGCATTGGTTTTTCGAGAGCTCCTTTGCCGACCCGCATCATTTCAACCAGTCGGTGATGCTGTACCGGAAGGAACGCTTCGACGAAGAGACGGTGCGTCAGGTGCTGCAAAAGCTGGCCGAGCATCATGACGCCTTGCGGATGGTGTTCCGCAAAACGGAACAAGGATGTAGCCAGCGGAACCGCGCGATTCAGGAAGGCGGGCTGTTCACGCTGGACGTGTTCGACTTCAAGGGTGCGGAGAATACCGCGCAGGCTGTGGAAGCGAAGGCAACGGACATTCAAGCGGGCATCGATCTGGAGAACGGGCCCCTCGTGAAGGCGGGACTGTTCCGGTGCGCGGACGGCGATCATTTGCTGCTCGCGGTTCATCATGCCGTGGTGGACGGCGTGTCTTGGCGCATTTTGATGGAGGATTTCGCTCTGGGTTACGAGCAGGCCGGCAAAAGCGAGGAAATTCGTTTCCCGGCGAAAACGGATGCGTACCGCACTTGGTCCGAGCAGCTGGCCGCTTACGCGCAAAGCCCGGAGATGGCAAAGGAACGGGCTTATTGGCAGGCCGTGGAACAAATTGCGGTTCCGGCCTTGCCGAAGGATCTGGAGGCGGACGTTACGACGCATCAGGACAGCGAATCGCTGTTCGTCCGTTTGACTCCCGAAGAAACGGAGCTGCTGCTGAAGCGGGTTCACCGGGCCTACAACACCGAAATGAACGATATTTTGGTAACGGCGCTCGGCATAGCCGTTCGCAAGTGGACGGGACACGAACGGGTGCGGATCAATCTCGAAGGACACGGACGCGAATCGATCGGAACGGATATCGACATCACGCGCACAGTCGGCTGGTTTACGACCAAGTTTCCGGTCGTCCTGGAGCCGGAAACCGACCGGGTTTTGGCCTATCAGATTAAACAGGTCAAGGAAAGCTTGCGCCGCATCCCGAACAAGGGGCTTGGGTACGGTGTATGCCGCTATCTCTCCAAATCGGAGGATGGCTTTGTTTGGGACGCAGAGCCGGAAATTAATTTTAACTACCTCGGCCAGTTCGACGATGATGTCAATCAGGACGAGATCGGCATATCTATATCTTCTTATTCCAGCGGCAGCCCGGCCAGCGACCGGCAGGCCCGCAGCTTTGTGCTGGATATCAACGGCATGGTGCTGGACGGCGCTCTATCGCTCGATCTCAGCTACAGCCGGAAGCAGTATCGCAAGGAAACGATGGAAGCCTTCGCTCAGCGGCTTGAGCAAAGTCTCCGAGAGCTCATTACCCACTGCGCAGGCAAAGAACACACCGAATTGACGCCGAGCGATGTGCAATTTAAAGGCTTGACCATCGCGGAATTGGAGCAAATTGGCCAGCGCTCGGGCCATGTCGGGGAAATCGAAAATATTTACTCGCTTACGCCGATGCAGAAGGGCATGTGGTTCCACAGCGCGCTTGACCGGCAAACGGCCGCTTACTTCGAGCAGACGCGGTTTACGATGCGGGGAGCGCTTGACGTCCAGCTTTTCGAGAGGAGCTGGATGGAGCTTGCGAAACGTCATCTGGTGCTGCGGGCGAATTTTGTGAAAGGACCAGCGGGCGAGCCGCTGCAAATCATATACCGCGACAAGCCGGTCGGTTTTGAATATGAAGAGCTGCTTCACTTGCAGCCGGACGAGAAACAAGCGTATTTGGATAAAAAGGCCGAGGATGACAAGCTTCGCGGCTTCGACATGGAACATGACGCGCTCGTTCGGGTTACGATCCTGCGCACCGAAGAGCAGAGCTATCATGTGCTGTGGAGTTTCCAGCATATTTTGATGGACGGCTGGTGCCTGCCGCAACTGACGCAGGAGCTGTTCGAGACATACTCGGCCTTGGCATCCGGCAAGCAGCCAGTCGGAGATAAGGGATCGGATTATGGCGCTTATATCGAATGGTTGGAGAAACAGGACGATCAGGCGGCATCCGGCTATTGGACGGCGTTCCTGGCAGGTTACGAAGGGCAAACCGTACTCCCGGGGCAAAAGAAAGCGCAGCCGAACGGCAGATTTACGGCTGATCACGTCACCGCCGAACTGGGCAAGGACTTGAGCGAGCGGATGGACCGGGTGGCGAAAGAGCGTCTGGTTACGGTCAATACGCTGCTGCAAGCCGCTTGGGGCGTGATGCTGCAAAAATATAACGGAACAAACGATGCCGTATTCGGCAGCGTCGTGGCCGGAAGACCGGCGGAAATCCCGGGCATTGAGTCCATGATCGGGCTGTTCATCAATACGGTGCCGGTCCGCATCACGAGCGAAGGGGACACCGTGTTCGCCGACCTGATGGCGAAGCTCCAAGAGCGGGCGCTGGAGTCCGGGCGTTATGCTTACTATCCGCTGTATGAAATTCAAGCCCGGAGCGTGCAAAAGCAAAACCTGATCAACCATATCATCGCTTTCGAGAACTATCCGGTGGACGAGCAGATGGAGCAGGCGGGCGACCAGCAGCACGGCGACCTGACGATCACTGACGTTCAGATGGAGGAGCAGACGAACTATAACTTCAACGTGACCGTGGTGCCGGGAGCCGAGATCGAAATTCGGTTCGACTTTAACGCCGAGGTGTTCGATAAAGACAGCATCGAACGGCTCAAGGGGCATCTCGTCCATCTGCTGGAGCAGGTGACGGATAACCCGGAAATTACCGTGGGTGAGCTGGAACTTGTGACGGAGGCGGAAAAGGCCGACCTTCTCGGACGTTTTAATGACACCACTACGGAATTTCCGCGGCAGCAGACGATTCACGGCTTGTTCGAAGAGCAGGCGGAGCTTTACCCGGACCACGTGGCCGCCGTCATGAACGAGCGGCAGCTGACCTACCGCGAGCTGAACGAGCGATCCAACCGCCTTGCGCGGAAGCTGCGGGAGACGGGAGTAGAAGCGGACCAGCTGGTAGCGATTCTGGCCGAATGCTCGCTCGATATGGTCGTCGGCATTCTGGCGATTCTCAAAGCGGGCGGAGCCTACGTGCCTGTCGATCCCGACTACCCGGAGGAGCGCATCCGCTTCATGATCGAGGATTCGGGCGCGCCGTTATTGCTGATTCAAAAGCATCTGCACGAGAAGACCGACTTCGCAGGAACGCGCCTCGAATTGGATGATTTCGTTTGGGGCGACAGAGGGGCGGACTCCGAAGGTGCGCTGGACGCTTTGAACCTGGAACCGATTTCCGGACCGGGCAACCTGGCTTATGTCATCTACACGTCGGGAACGACCGGCAGACCGAAAGGAACGCTGATCGAGCATAAGAACGTGGTGCGCCTCCTGTTCAACGAAAAGAACCTGTTCGACTTCGGGCCGTCCGACACGTGGACGCTGTTCCACTCGTTCTGCTTCGATTTCTCCGTCTGGGAAATGTACGGAGCGCTGCTGTACGGAGGCAAGCTGGTCATCGTACCGCCGCTCACGGCGAAAAATCCGGCCGATTTCCTGGCGCTGCTGGGCCGCGAACAGGTCACGATTTTGAACCAGACGCCAACGTACTTCTACCAGCTGCTGCGTGAGGTCTTGGCGGATCATCCGTACGATCTGCGGATTCGCAACGTCATCTTCGGGGGCGAAGCGCTGAGTCCGCTGCTGCTCAAGGGCTTCAAGACGAAGTACCCGGAGACGAAGCTGATCAATATGTACGGCATTACCGAGACGACGGTTCACGTGACGTATAAGGAAATTACGCGGGTCGAAATGGAGGCGGCGAAGAGCAATATCGGCAAGCCGATCCCGACGCTGAAGGTGTACGTCCTGGATGAAAACCGCCGCCCAGTGCCGATCGGCGTAGCGGGCGAAATGTACGTGGCCGGGGAAGGCCTGGCGAGAGGATACCTGAACCGTCCGGATCTGACGGCGGAGAAGTTCGTCGATTCCCCGTTTGCGGAGGGGGAGAAGCTGTACCGCTCGGGCGACTTGGGGGCTTGGCTGCCGGACGGCAACATCGAATACCTGGGCCGGATCGACCACCAGGTCAAAATCCGCGGGTACCGGATCGAGCTGGACGAAATCGAGACGCAGCTTCTGAACGTCGAGGGCGTGGAAGAAGCGGTGGTGCTCGCCCGTCAGGACGGCGGGGGCGAGAAGGCGCTTGTCGCCTACTTTGTGGCGGACCGGATGCTGACGGTCAGTGAAATGAGAACCTCGCTGGCCCAGGGAATGCCGGGGTACATGATCCCGTCGTACTTCGTGCAGCTGGAGCGCATGCCGCTGACGTCCAACGGCAAAGTGGACCGCAAAGCGCTGCCGGAGCCGCAAGGCGGCTTGCAAACGGGCGTCGAATACGTAGCGCCGCGTAACCGGACGGAGTCCCAGCTTGTGAAGATCTGGGAGGAAGTGCTGGGTTACTCCGGCATTGGAGTCCTGGACAATTTCTTCGAGCTCGGAGGCCACTCCTTGCGGGCGACGAACCTTGTCAGCAAGATTCAGAAGGAAATGAACGTCGAACTTCCGCTGCGCGACGTATTCCGCTACTCGACGATCGAAGAGATGGCTCTCGCCATCTCCCGGATCGGAGAGCAGTCGTTCTCGTCGATTCCGCTGGCAGGCGCAAGAGCATATTATCCACTTTCCTCAGCTCAGAAGCGGCTGTTTATCCTGAATCAGCTGGAAGGGGCCGATCAGAGCTACAACATGCCGGGCGTGCTGCTGCTGGAAGGATCGATTGACCGGAGCCTGCTGGAGAAGGCTTTCCGCGGACTGATCGCACGGCACGAAACGCTGCGAACCGGCTTTGAGATCGTACAAGGCGAAGCATTACATCGCATTTACGAGAGCGTCGACTTTGCCGTCGAGTACCGTCATGCGAGCGAGGAAGAAGCGCCTGAAGTCGTGCAGGCCTTCATCCGGCCTTTCGACTTGGCGAAGCCTCCGCTGCTGCGGGCGGAGCTCGTAGAGCTGGCAGCCGAACGTTATTTGCTGATTTTCGACATGCACCATATCGTCTCCGACGGGGTTTCGATGGACGTGTTAGTCGAGGAACTCGTTCGTCTGTACGGCGGCGAGTCGTTAGAGCCTTTGCGCATTCAATACAAGGACTATTCGGTATGGCAGCAGTCGGACGAGCAAAAAGTGCAGTTGAAACGCCAGGAAGCTTACTGGCTGGACCGTTACCGGGGCGAGCTGCCGGTTCTGGAAATGCCGACGGACTATCCGCGTCCTGCCGTGCAGAGCTTTGAGGGACAAACGCTGACGTCCTTCGTGGACGAGGCAACGAACGAAGGCTTGAAGCAGCTGGCCGCTCAAAGAGGAACGACGCTGTATATGGTGCTGCTTGCGGCATATACCGTGCTTTTGCATAAATACACAGGTCAGGACGATTTGATCGTCGGAACGACGATTGCGGGCAGAACGCACGGAGACACGCAGCCTCTGATCGGAATGTTCGTCAATACGCTGGCGCTCCGCAATTATCCGGCTTCGGAGAAGAGCTTCCTGTCGTATCTGGAAGAAGTGAAAGAAACGACCTTAGGCGCTTACGAGCATCAGAATTATCCGTTTGAAGAGCTCGTCGATAAAGTGCAGGTCAGCCGGGATTTGAGCCGCAACCCGCTGTTTGATACGATGTTCTCCCTGCAAAACTTGGAGGATAAAGAGTTTAAGCTGGAAGGGCTGAAATTGTCCCCGTACCCTAGTGAATACGGCACGGCCAAGTTCGATCTGAGTGTGGATGTTACGGAAGAAAACGGCGGCCTGGAGTGCAGCTTTGAATTCGCAACGGCTCTTTATAAAGAAAGCACGATCCGGCGGCTGTCGACTCATTTTGGACATTTACTTGCGGCGATCGTAAGCCGTCCGGATGCGAAGATTGCCGAGTTGGGCATTTTGACACCAGCGGAAAAAGAACAAATTCTCGGCGCGTTCAACCCGGCGCAGCCGGAAGCGGCTCCTGCGGCGGCGTTCCACCGGCTGTTCGAGGAACAGGCGGAACGCACGCCGGAAGCGGAGGCCGTCGTGTACGAGAACGATCGGCTGACGTATGCGGAGCTGAACGAACGGGCGAACCGCTTGGCGGCCACGCTGCGCGCAAGCGGCATCGGCCGGGAGACGATCGTCGGCATTCTCGCCGAGCGTTCGGTGGACTTGCTGGTGGCCGTGCTGGCCGTCTGGAAAGCGGGCGGGGCGTATGTGCCGCTCGATCCGGATTATCCGGCGGACCGCGTGCGGTTCATGCTTGAAGACAGCGGAGCGAAGGTGCTGCTGACGCAAATGCCGCTGCGGGAACGCGCCGAAGCCTGGCTCGGCGAAGAGGAACTGGCGCTGGCGGCGGTGCTCTACCTCGACGACGAAGCCTCGTACAGCGAGGAGCGGGCGAATACGCCGATTGGCTCCGGCATGGTCTCCGGCAAGCTGACGGCTGCTGTGGATGACGGCGATGAGAGCCATCAGCATGTCGGCACCGACAGCTTCCATGAAGCCCGTCCGGAGGATCTGGCGTACGTGATCTACACGTCGGGAACGACGGGCAAGCCGAAAGGCGTGATGATCGAGCACCGCAGCCTGGTGAACACGGCAGCGGGCTACCGGCGGGAATACCGGTTGGATCAGTTCCCGGTACGGCTGCTGCAGCTCGCAAGCTTCTCGTTCGACGTGTTCGTGGGAGATATCGCGCGGACGCTGTATAACGGAGGCACGATGGTGATTGTGCCGAAGGATGACCGGATCGATCCGTCTCGTCTGCACTACTGGATCAGCCAGCAGCAAGTGACGATCTTCGAATCGACGCCGGCGCTGATCGTGCCGTTCCTGGAGTACGTGCACGAGCAGCGGCTGGATATGAGCGGGATGGAGCTGTTGATCACGAGCTCGGACAGCTGCAGCGTGGCGGATTACCGGTCCTTGCAGGAACGCTTCGGCTCGTTGTTCCGGATCATCAATGCTTATGGCGTGACGGAAGCGGCGATCGACTCCAGCTTCTACGACGAGGAGCTGACGAAGCTGCCACAGACAGGCCATGTGCCAATCGGCAAAGCGTGGCTGAATGCGAAATTCTACATTGTGGATGCGCATCTGAACCCGGTGCCGGTCGGGGTGCTGGGCGAGCTGGTCATCGGCGGAGCCGGCGTGGCGCGCGGGTACTTGAACCGTCCGGAGCTGACGGAAGAGAAGTTCGTAGACAGTCCGTTCGCCGCGGGCGAGCGGCTGTACCGCACGGGAGACTTGGCGCGGTGGATGGAGGAGGGGAACGTGGACTTCATCGGCCGGATCGACAACCAGGCGAAAATCCGGGGCTACCGGATCGAGACGGGCGAGATCGAGTCGCAGCTGCTGCGGGTGGAAGGCGTGCGCGAAGCGGTGGTGCTGGTTCGAAGTGACGCGAACGGGCAGAAGACGTTATGCGCGTATTACACGCTGGATACCGGAGCGGAACTGGCAGTGAACGATTTACGCAGCACGCTGGCGCAGGAGCTGCCGGGCTACATGATCCCGTCGTACTTCGTGGAGCTGGAGGGCCTGCCTCTGACGCCGAACGGAAAGATTGACCGGAAGGCGCTGCCGGCGCCGGAAGGAGAAGCGGGAAGCGGAACGGAGTACGTCGCACCGCGCAATGAGCTGGAAACGAGGCTGGCGGCGATATGGCAGGAGGTGCTGGGGCTTGCGAAGGAGATTGGCGTTCACGACAACTTCTTCGACATCGGCGGCCACTCCCTGCGGGCGACGACGCTGGTCAGCAAGGTGCACAAGGAACTGAGCGTGGATCTGCCGCTGCGCGACGTGTTCCGCCATTCCACGATCGAGAGCATGGCGGCCGCCATTTCCCGGCTGGATGAGCAGACATTCGTTGCCATTCCGGTGGCGGATGACCGGGAGGTGTACCCGCAATCTTTTGCTCAAAAACGTCTCTTTATCCTGAATCAACTGGAAGACGCGGAGCTTAGCTACAACATGCCGGAGGCGATGCTGCTGGAGGGGGCTTTGGACCGGACAAGGTTCGAAGAAGCGTTCCGTAAGCTCATGGCGCGGCATGAAATGCTGCGCACCGGGTTCGAAATGGTGGATGGCGAAGCATCGCAGCGGATTTACCAGGACTTGAATTTTACGGTGGAGTTCTATCGAGCGGATGAGCAAGAGGCCGAAGAGACGGTTCGCCGTTTCGTCCGTCCATTTGACCTGGCGAAGCCTCCGCTGCTGAGAGTAGGCCTTGTCGAGCTGGCTCCGGAACGCCATATTCTAATGTATGATATGCATCATATTATTTCCGACGGTGTCTCGATGGAAATCTTTGTTGAAGAATTCGTCCGCTTGTACGGCGGCGAGCAATTGGAGCCTCTGCGCATTCAGTACAAAGACTACACCGTTTGGCAGCATTCGCAGGAGCAGAAGGAACGGCTTCAACATCAGGAGGCGTACTGGCTGGACATGTTCCAAGGCGAGCTTCCGGTGCTGGAAATGCCGACCGACTATCCGCGTCCGGCCGTGCAGAGTTACGAAGGACAAACGCTGGAGTTTTTCTTCGACGCTTCGAAAACCGACGGCCTGAAGCAGCTTGCCTCGGAAACGGGCACAACGCTGTTTATGGTGCTGCTTGCGGCGTATAAAGTGCTTCTGCATAAATATTCAGGTCAGGAAGACGTAATTGTCGGTACGCCGATTGCCGGAAGGAATCATGGAGATGTGCAGCCGTTGATCGGGATTTTTCTAAACACGCTGGCTATCCGCAGTTATCCGGCTTCGGAGAAGACATTCCTGTCATACCTGAACGAAGTCAAAGAAACGACTCTCCACGCCTTCGAGCATCAAAACTATCCGTTTGAAGAATTGGTGGATAAGGTGCAAGTCCCCCGTGATTTAAGCCGCAATCCGCTCTTCGACACGCTGTTTACGATGCAGAATACAGAGAACGAGGAATTTGAGCTGGAAGGGCTTCGCCTGGTTCCTTATCCGAGCGCACTGGATACCGCGAAGTTTGATATCAGCTTGGATGTGGGCGAGGAGAACGGCGGCTTGGATTACAGCTTCGAATATGCGACGGCTCTATACAAAAGGGAGACGATCGAACGGGTGGCGAAGCATTACGAGCAGCTGCTCGTAGCGATCGTAAGCCGTCCGGATGCGAAGATTGCCGAGCTGAACTTGTTGACGGCAGAGGAAAAAGAACAAATTCTCGTCGAGCTCAACCCTGCGCAGCCGGAAGCGGCTCCTGCGGCCGCGTTCCATCGGCTGTTCGAGGAACAGGCGGAGCGCACGCCGGAAGCGGAGGCCGTCGTGTACGAGAACGACCGGCTGACGTATGCGGAGCTGAACGAGCGGGCGAACCGCTTGGCGGCCATACTGCGCGCAAGCGGCATCGGCCGGGAGACGATCGTCGGCATTCTCGCCGAGCGTTCGGTGGACTTGCTGGTGGCCGTGCTGGCCGTCTGGAAAGCGGGCGGGGCGTATGTGCCGCTCGACCCCGATTATCCGGCAGACCGCGTGCGGTTCATGCTTGAAGACAGCGGAGCGAAGGTGCTGCTGACGCAAACGCCGCTGCGAGAGCGTGCCGAAGCCTGGCTCGGCGAAGAGGAGCTGGCGCTGGCGGCGGTGCTGTACCTCGACGACGAAGCGTCGTACAGCGAGGAGCGGGCGAATGCGCCGATTGGCTCCGGCATGGTCTCCGGCAAGCTGACGGCTGCTGTGGATGCCAGCGATGAGAGCCATCCGCATGTTGGCATGGGCAGCTTCCATGAAGCCCGTCCGAAGGATTTGGCGTACGTGATCTACACATCGGGAACGACGGGCAAGCCGAAGGGCGTGATGATCGAGCATCGCAGCCTGGTGAACACGGCGGCGGGCTACCGGCGGGAATACCGGTTGGATCAGTTCCCGGTGCGGCTGCTGCAGCTCGCCAGCTTCTCGTTCGACGTGTTCGTGGGAGATATCGCGCGGACGCTGTACAACGGAGGCACGATGGTGATTGTGCCGAAGGACGACCGGATCGATCCGTCTCGTCTGCACTACTGGATGGAGCGGGAGCGGGTCACCATCTTCGAATCGACGCCGGCGCTGATCGTGCCGTTCCTGGAGTACGTGCACGAGCAAGGGCTGGATATGAGCGGGATGGAGCTGTTGATCACGAGCTCGGACAGCTGCAGCGTGGCGGATTACCGGACCTTGCAGGAGCGCTTCGGCTCGTTATTCCGGATCATCAACGCCTACGGCGTGACGGAAGCGGCGATCGACTCCAGCTTCTACGACGAGCCGCTGACGAAGCTGCCGCAGACAGGCCATGTGCCGATCGGCAAAGCGTGGCTGAATGCGAAATTCTACATCGTGGACGCGCATTTGAATCCGGTGCCGGTTGGGGTGCTGGGCGAGCTGGTTATCGGCGGAGCCGGCGTGGCGCGCGGGTACTTGAACCGTCCGGAGCTGACGGAAGAGAAGTTCGTAGACAGTCCGTTCGCCGCGGGCGAGCGGCTGTACCGCACGGGAGACTTGGCGCGGTGGATGGAGGACGGGAACGTGGACTTCATCGGCCGGATCGACAACCAGGCGAAAATCCGGGGGTACCGGATTGAAACGGGCGAGATCGAGTCGCAGCTGCTGCGGGTGGAAGGCGTACGCGAAGCGGTGGTGCTGGTTCGAAGTGACGCGAACGGGCAGAAGGCGCTATGCGCGTATTACACGCTGGATACCGGAGCGGAGCTGGCAGTGAACGATCTGCGCGGCTCGCTGGCACAGGAGCTGCCGGGCTACATGATCCCGTCGTACTTCGTGGAGCTGGAGGGTCTGCCTCTGACGCCGAACGGAAAGATTGACCGGAAGGCGCTGCCAGCGCCGGAAGGGGAAGCGGGAAGCGGAACGGAGTACGTCGCACCGCGCAATGAGCTGGAAACGAAGCTGGCGGCGATTTGGCAGGAGGTGCTGGGGCTTGCGAAGGAGATTGGCGTTCACGACAACTTCTTCGACATTGGCGGCCACTCCCTGCGGGCGACGACGCTGGCGGGCAAGGTATTTAAGGAATTAAACGTCAATGTGCCGCTGCGCGACGTATTCCGTCACTCGACGATTGCGGCGATGGCCGAGGCGATCGCCCGGATGGAACGGCAGGAGCATGAGCTCATTCCTCAAGCGGAGGAAAGAGAGTACTATCCTCTGTCCTCCGCGCAGAAACGGCTGTTCATTCAGCACACGCTGGATGGGGCCGATCAGCTTTACAACATGCCGGAGCTGGTGCAGGTGGAAGGTCAGTTTGATTTAGACCGGTTGGAAGCCGCTTTGCGGAAATTGATAACACGGCACGAATCGCTGCGCACCGGTTTTGAAATCGTGAAGGGTGAAGCGGTTCAGCGAATTTACCCGCAGGTCGATTTTGCTGTCGAGCATCATCAAGCAGATAAAGAGGATGCGGCTCAAATTGAGCAGATCGTTCGAAGCTTTGTTCGTCCGTTTGATCTCGGCAAGCCGCCGCTGCTGCGTGCCGGGGTCATTGAACTGGAGCCAAATCTGTATATTCTCCTTTTCGACATGCACCATATCGTGTCCGACGGGGTATCAATGGCGATTGTGATGGATGAGTTCTCGAGTTTCTACGCCGGGCAGGAACTGCCGCCACTGCGCATTCAATACAAGGATTATGCCGTTTGGCAGCAGTCGAAAGCTCACCGAGAGCGGATCGGACGGCAGGAAGCGTACTGGCTGCAAACCTTTGAAGGCGAGCTGCCAACGGCGGACCTGCCGATGGACTATGAACGGTCTGCGGTTCGCAACTACGAAGGCGCGCATCTGGAGTTCAACGTCGAAGCTTCTCTCTCTCTGCGGCTGCGCGAATTGGCGGCCGAGCGTGAAAGCACGCTGTTCATGGTGCTGCTTGCGGCTTATACCGTGCTGCTGTCCAAGTATAGCGGTCAGGAGGACTTAATCGTGGGCACCCCGGTGGCGGGAAGAACGAATGCCGATTTGGAACCGGTCATCGGCATGTTTGTCAATACGCTGGCGATCCGAAATCGTCCGTCGGGCGACAAAACGTTCTTGTCTTACCTGGAAGAAGTAAAGGAAACGGCTTTGGGCGCTTTCGAGAACCAGGATTATCCATTCGAAGAACTCGTGGAGCGTTTGAATGTGAAGCGGGAGCCTGGCCGCTTCCCGTTGTTCGATGCCGTTTTCGATTTGCAAAATATCGAAGAACGAGACGCCGAGCTGGAAGGGGTCAGCCTGAAGAATTACGAGCTTGACCAATTGGAAGAAGCGAAGTTCGATCTGACGCTGTTTATGTATGAAAACAACGGGGCGCTAAGCGGGGGCTTCTTCTACGCCACCAAGCTGTTCAAAGAAGCGATGATCCGCACCTTGACCGAGGATTACCTGCGGATACTGTCTCAAATTGCGGAAAATCCGCAACTCGAGCTAAGCCGGATTGAATGTCACAAACCGTCGGCAGGCGCAAAGAGTGCCGTCGATACGATCGAATTCGCGTTTTAATCCTATAAGTGCGCCTCCGCCGTCAAGCGAAAGCGGCGCGCATCCCAAGGAAGACGGCGAACAACGTCCAAGCCCGTAAACGCGCAGGCCGAAAACAAGCTTTTTCGGACCTGCGCCGGGGCAAGGGGTTACTTCATTTTTAGGGGAGGTACGAATGAAATCTTTATTTGAAAAGGAAGAACGGTATTGGAGCGGCAAGTTTGACGCCGATGACTGCCTGAGCTTCCTTCCCTACAGTCAATCCTCCAAATTATCCGCCGACGGGGAAGCTGCGGCCGAGCCGGGCTTGCTTCACCGTACTCTGCCGAGCGAACTCTCGGAGAGAATCATTCGCCTCGCCAACGGTTCGGATTTGGCTTTGTACATGATTGTTTTGGCAGGAGTAAAAAGCCTGCTGTTCAAATATACCGGGCAGGACCAAGTGCTGGTCGGCATGCCTTCTTATAGCGCAGACCCCGACGGGACTCCGCCGCCGCATGACATCTTGGTGATCAAGACGGCCGTAAGCCATCAGACTACGCTGAAAACGCTGCTCGGGGGCATCAAAGCTTCCATCGGCGAGGCGCTGGAGCATCAGCATCTGCCTTTTCCAAAAATGGTGGAGCCGCTCCATCTGGACTATACGGGGGACGGCCTCCCGGTCGTCAACACCGTCGCATCTTTCGCCCCGATTCATCCGGTACCGCTGGGTAACCGGGTGGCGGCCGATACGGTTTTTCAATTTGACCGCCAAAACCACTCTATCGAGCTGGAAATAAGCTTTGACGGGCAGCGGTACGAGCGGGCATTTGTGGAACAGGCGGCCGACCATCTTGTTCGGCTGCTGTCCTTGCTTTTATTTCAGCCGGATCTGGAGCTTGGACAAGCCGATGTGCTGTCCCCAGACGAGAGGGAGACGCTGCTGAAGCGATTTAATGACACCGAAACCGGGTTCGAGCGGGGGAAAACGATTCACGGCTTGTTCGAAGAGCAGGCGGAGCTTTACCCGGACCACGTGGCCGCCGTCATGAACGAGCGGCAGCTGACCTACCGCGAGCTGAACGAGCGATCCAACCGCCTTGCAAGGAAGCTGCGGGAGACGGGAGTAGAAGCGGACCAGCTGGTAGCGATTCTGGCCGAACGCTCGCTCGATATGGTCGTCGGCATTCTGGCGATTCTCAAAGCGGGCGGAGCCTACGTGCCTGTCGATCCCGACTACCCGGAGGAGCGCATCCGCTTCATGATCGAGGATTCGGGCGCGCCGTTATTGCTGATTCAAAAGCATCTGCACGAGAAGACCGACTTCGCAGGAACGCGCCTCGAATTGGATGATTTCGTTTGGGGCGACAGAGGGGCGGACTCCGAAGGTGCGCTGGACGCTTTGAACCTGGAACCGATTTCCGGACCGGGCAACCTGGCTTATGTCATCTACACGTCGGGAACGACCGGCAGACCGAAAGGAACGCTGATCGAGCATAAGAACGTGGTGCGCCTCCTGTTCAACGAAAAGAACCTGTTCGACTTCGGGCCGTCCGACACGTGGACGCTGTTCCACTCGTTCTGCTTCGATTTCTCCGTCTGGGAAATGTACGGAGCGCTGCTGTACGGAGGCAAGCTGGTCATCGTACCGCCGCTCACGGCGAAAAATCCGGCCGATTTCCTGGCGCTGCTGGGCCGCGAACAGGTCACGATTTTGAACCAGACGCCAACGTACTTCTACCAGCTGCTGCGTGAGGTCTTGGCGGATCATCCGTACGATCTGCGGATTCGCAACGTCATCTTCGGGGGCGAAGCGCTGAGTCCGCTGCTGCTCAAGGGCTTCAAGACGAAGTACCCGGAGACGAAGCTGATCAATATGTACGGCATTACCGAGACGACGGTTCACGTGACGTATAAGGAAATTACGCGGGTCGAAATGGAGGCGGCGAAGAGCAATATCGGCAAGCCGATCCCGACGCTGAAGGTGTACGTCCTGGATGAAAACCGCCGCCCAGTGCCGATCGGCGTAGCGGGCGAAATGTACGTGGCCGGGGAAGGCCTGGCGAGAGGATACCTGAACCGTCCGGATCTGACGGCGGAGAAGTTCGTCGATTCCCCGTTTGCGGAGGGGGAGAAGCTGTACCGCTCGGGCGACTTGGGGGCTTGGCTGCCGGACGGCAACATCGAATACCTGGGCCGGATCGACCATCAGGTGAAAATCCGCGGGTACCGGATCGAGCTGGATGAAATCGAGACACAGCTTCTGAACGTCGAGGGCGTGGAAGAAGCGGTGGTGCTTGCCCGTGACGACGCGAACGGCCATAAGCAGCTTGTCGCTTACTACGTCGCGGAAACGAGGCTGGCGGCGCATGAACTCAAGGAGGAGCTCGCCAAGCAGCTTCCAGGGTATATGCTTCCTTCGCACCTCGTGCAGCTTTCGCGGATGCCGCTGACCCCCAACGGGAAAATCGACCGCAAAGCGCTGCCCGCCCCGGAGGAAGCCGCGGTCAGAGGAGCAGAATATGTAGCGCCGAGAACGCTGCTCGAAATGAAGATCGCCCGCGTCTGGCAGGATACGCTTGGCGTTCCGCAGGTCGGCGTAAAGGATAACTTTTTTGAGTTGGGTGGCAATTCATTAAGTCTGATGAGGCTCGTTCAAGCCGTTTACGATGAAACGGGCATCGAGATACCGCTGAACCGCCAATTCCATCATGTAACGGTTGAAGCCATGGCTTTCGGAGAGGGGGATCTGGGCCTGGATAAAGGGGGAGACTCCTTCATTAAGCTGAATAAAGCAGGAGATCTGAACGTGTTCTGCTTCCCTCCGGGCAGCGGCTTCGGCATCGGTTACCGGGAGCTCGCAAGCAGACTCGACGGCCAGTTTTTGCTCTACGGCATTGATTTTATCGACGATGCCGCCGATTACGAGGTCATGCTGAACCGTTATGTAGACGAGATCGTCCGCATCCAGCCCGAAGGACCTTACGTGCTGCTCGGCTACTGCTTTGGAGGCAATCTCACGTTCGAGGTAGCCAAAACGATGGAGAAAAGAGGGTATTCCGTAACGGACGTGCTCATGGTGGATTCGTGGATTAAGGACACGCTGACGCCTCCCGAAACGTCGGAGAAAGAGCTTGAAGAAATGCTTGCCGATTTCGACGAAGAAGAGAAGGAATTAATGAGCAACCCGCTCGTGCGGGAGCGGGTTCATCAGAAGGTCAAAGCGACTTTGGCGTACGAAGCGCAGCTTATTAACTCCGGCACGGTTCCGGCCCGGATTTACGAGCTGATTGCGAAGGACAGCGAAGCGTTCCGCCTGGAGCACCAATTGCCGTCCTGGCGGGGGGCAACGACGCAAGCTTACGCCGATTACCGGCTGGAGGGCGCGCACGAGGAATTGCTGGAACTCGCGCGCGTGGACGAAACGGCCGTTGTCATCCGGGACATCTTAGAGCAAGTCAAGCGGCAGATCGAAGCGGAGGCCGGGGTACTGCATGGAAGCTGACCGGCAGCCGTCTGTTCGAGAGCACGGCACAGCGGCGCCTTCCAAGCGCCAATCCGCTTACGCCACCTGGAAAGCGTTCCGCTGGCTGATGTCCTATGTAAGCCGTCACAAAGGCTGGATGATCGTCGGTACCTTGTCTGCAATTGCCGCCGCCGTTATTGAGATATGGACGGGAAGTTTGATCGAGCAGCTGACCACCCAGGCCGAGAAGGGGGCGGGGCCAATCGTTCTGCAAATCGTGTACACGGTCTTTGTGGTCATCTTGATCGGTGTGCCGGCGAAGTATTTCATGAGCTTCGGGGTGGAGCGAAGCAGCGCCTCTGCGGTGCAGGATATCCGCAACCATGTCATGCGTCATATCGGCAAACTCCCGGTCTCCTATTTGGAAAAGCAGCATTCCGGCGACGTGTTGTCGCGGATCAACAACGACCTGCAGCTCATCCAGCAGTTTATGATTCGGGACCTTGCCCAGTGGTTTTATCATCCGCTATTGTTCATTGGCTGTTTCGCTTATTTGATCTACCTCCAATGGGAGCTGATGCTTTACAGCCTGCTGTTATTTCCCTTAGCGCTGCTGGTTTCCCAATGGATCGGCAAGCAGTTGGAACGGTTGACGGAGGAAGCCCAGGCGAACATGGGCCGAATGAACGTCAACCTCCAGGATACGCTCGGGGGTATGCCTATTGTAAAAAGCTACCTGCTATCCGGCATGTTATCTCGCTCCTACCAAGTGCTGCTGCAATTGACAGCTCAAAAAAAGCTGGCTGTGAAAAAGCGGGAAGCCTGGGTCAACCCGCTGCTTTCCACGCTGATGATCAGCCCGATCATTTTTGCCGTCAGTTACGGAAGCTATTTGATCTACAACGGGCAGCTAGGCGCGGGAGAGCTGATCGCCTTCCTGTACTTGCTGAATCTGTGTCTGGAGCCGCTGGAGCATATACCCGAGCTCATCACGCGGACGTTCGAAATGGCCGGTGCCCTGAGAAGGGTCTCCGAAATCGTCGAGCAGCCGACCGAAACGGAAAATGGCCGTTCGCTGCCGAAAGCGAGCGCCGCTCCCATCGAGTTTCAGAACGTAACCTTCGGGTATGAGGAGAGCTCCCCGATCCTGCGGAATGTTAGCTTTTCGGTGCCGGAAGGGAAGACGATCGCGCTTGTCGGAGCGAGCGGCGGAGGGAAGAGCACGGTGTTAAAGCTTGTATGCGGCTTTTATCCGCTTCCGGAGGATCAGGGTGAGATCCGCGTGTTCGGCAGCCTGATCCACGGTGCCGATCCGGAGCAGCTTCGGTCGCATTTTTCCGTGGTAACCCAGGATTCATATTTGTTTAGCGGCACGATCGCCGAAAATATCGGCTACGGGCGTGAAGATGCGTCGATGGACGAGATTATCGAAGCCGCCAAAGCCGCTCAGGCGCATTCCTTCATTATGCAGCTTGCGGGCGGATACCAGACGTATGTCGGAGAGCGCGGAGGATTTTTGTCCGGCGGGCAGCGCCAGCGCATAGCAATGGCCCGGGCTTTTCTGAAGGATGCTCCCGTTCTGCTGCTGGACGAGCCAACGTCGGCTCTTGATCCGGAGTCGGAAAGCGCGGTTCAGGAAGCGCTGGGCGTATTGATGAAGAATAGAACGACCATGGTTATTGCCCACCGGCTTTCTACAGTTCAAAACGCCGACGAAATTTGGGTCATGGAACAGGGGAATATTGTTGAAAAGGGCACTCATGAACAATTGCTGGAGAGGAAGGGACTGTACGCCCAGTCGTACTACCAGGAATTTACCGATTCTGCCGAACGCAGGGAGGTGGCGTACACATGAAAAAGGGCGGATGGCTTTCGCAAGTGAAAGAACTCGGCTACTTGCTGACCTTTATGAACCGCAAGCGCAAAACCCAGTACGCCATTGGCCTGGCCGTGACGGCGCTCACCCAGACATTGTTCCTGATCGCCTTCAGTTTGGTCGTACATAACTTGGTTGATTTCGCCGTGTCTCGAGATACGTCCCTGATGGTGGACGCCTTTATTATTTTGGGTGCGGCGCTGTTCCTGGAAAATGTGATTTCACCTTGGTTCATTTACTTATACCAGCGCAGTGTCGAGCTGACTGTGCTGAATATCCGCGAACGTCTTTACGACAAGCTGTGCCGGGTGCGGCCGAGATTTCTGGAACAGACGCACCATGGGGACTTGCTGTCGCGGGTGAACAACGACGTAACGACCGTTGAGTTTACATTTTCGCAGGTTTACTTCGTTTTGCTGCTTCAAATTGTTTTTTGCATCGGCTCCATTGTCTCCATGGTGTTGATCGATTGGCGGTTTGCTGGCGTATCCTTCGTCATTCTGCTGCTGTCCTCCGTGGTCAGCCTGAAATTTGCGCGGGATATTCGCGCCCTGTCCGAACAAGGCTTGCAAACACTCGGTAAAATGACCGAAAAATTCAAAGATTTTATGGGCGGCATTCAAATTGTGAAGCTGTTCCGCATCCGTACGATTTACAACCAGTACGAAGCGTTGAACGAACAAATGACGCAGACGCTTCGGCAAACCGCGCAGAAGAATGGCATGCAGGCTGCGGTGAACCATTTTATCAGCTACGTCACGTTTTGCGGCATCATCGTCATCGGCAGTCTTCTTTATGCCTACGGACTGATGGGCATGGGAAGCGTCGCTGCCCTTGCGGTTCTGCAAGTGAATCTGACGCACGCCTTGTTGGAATTGGGGACGGTTCTGTCGATGACCCAAAATTCGCTCGCGGGCGCTCACCGGATTCAAGAGGTACTAAGAGAGGAAGAGGAACCGGAGCGTTTGGGATCTCCTTACAGCGAGCTCGTGTCGGAGGCTGCGGTGGAGTTTCGAGATGTGGAATTTTCCTATCAGGCGGATAAAAAGGTGCTTGTCGAGATGTCGATGCAGGTGTTTCCCGGCCAGGTCGCCGCTATCGTGGGGGCCAGCGGCAGCGGCAAAAGTACGCTGATCAAGCTGCTGCTCGGCTTTTATCCTGTGGACAGCGGAGAAATCCTGCTCCAAGGCAAACCGTTCGGCCATTATACGCTGGAGGAAATCCGCAGGCAGATTGCATACGTTCCGCAGGAGCCGTTCTTGTTTACCGGCACGATTGAGGAAAATATCCGCTACGGCAACCCGGATGCAACGGATGAAGAAGTGATCGAGGCGGCCAAAGCGGCATACGCTCACCATTTCATTCAGGAACTTCCTGAACATTATCAAACGCCGGTGGGAGAGAGAGGAGCGTCGTTGTCGGGCGGACAAAGGCAGCGAATTGCGATCGCCCGGGCGATTCTCAAAAACGCCCCGATCCTGCTGCTGGACGAAGCGACTTCCGCGCTGGATAACGAATCCCAGCATTGGGTACAGCAGGCCCTGAACGAATTGATGAAGGGGCGCACCACCATTCTGATTGCCCACCGTCTCAGCACCGTGGAACAGGCGGATTTGATTACCGTCATGAATCAAGGCACGGTCGTCGAGCGGGGCCGCCATCAGGACCTGCTGGCGCTCGGGGGTTATTACGCCCGGCTGTACGGTTAGCCTATCTACAAACAATCTCTAAACCGGGAGGGTGTCGATGTGAAAGTGAATACCAACAAGCAATATGGATTAACGCAAGCCCAGCGCCGAATATGGTTCATGGAAATTATGAATCCGGGAACGTCCATCACGATGCTTTCCGCAACCTACCAAATTACGGGCGAGATCGACACACAGCTTCTGGAGCAAGCGGCGGCAGAGATCGTCAAAACCTATGACGCTTTCCGAATCCGCATTAGCGGAGATTTGCAAAATCCAACGCAGTGGTTCGAAGAGCCGGAAAATGTCCAAGCCAGGATAAGCCGCCTCGAAATAGGCACAACCGAACAATTCTATGCTTGGGTGAAAGAAGTAAGCGAAAAGCCGGCCAGCGTGTTTGACGAACACCTCCACCAATTTACGATTATCCATTTCGCGAACGGCCAGGTATGGCTCAATTTGACGATAAATCATATTATCGCCGACGGCTTGTCCGTCACTGCTTTGCTGCATGCGGTGATGGAAAAATACCTGGAACTGCGCAAAGGCATCTCCAGCAGTTACCAGGCCCCTTCCTATCTGGATTATATTTCCGCGGAGCGTGAATATGAGCAATCGCAGCGTTATCAAAAAGGCAAGGAATACTGGCTGACGAAGTACAGCACTTTGCCTGAAACGACCGGCATTAAATCATATCCGCCATTCGCGATCGGCAGCGAATCCAATAAACTGTCCATCACTTTGGACGGTTCCCGGTATGAACGCATTTTGGCCTTCAGCGAACAATATCAGGTCAGCTTATATACGTTATTTCTGTCTGCCATGTACGCCTTATTGTACAAGCTGACCGACAGCACCGATGTTCCGGTTGGCACGGTTTTCGCCAATCGCACCAGCAAAAAGGAAAAAGAAACGATCGGGATGTTCGTCAGCACCGTGGCTACGCGGATTCATCTGAATCCAGACGGGGACGTGCTTTCCTTGATCCAAGCGGTTTCCAAGGAGAATACGGCGGATCTGCGGCATCAGAAATACCCTTATAACCAATTGATCCAGGATTTACGCGAACAACACGGTCGCAATGATCTTTCGGGGCTGTTCCGCACGTCTCTGGAATATCTGCCTTTGAAAATCGTGGAATACGAAGAAATCAAGGTACGCCTGGAGGCTCACTTCGCTAAGCACGAGATGGATGATCTGCTGCTGCGCTTCGACCATATGCTGACTGAAGGCCATGTCATTCTCCATGCTTCCTATCGTACCGGCTTGTTCGAGACGGCCGAGATTGATCGGATTATGGAACAGTATGTAACCGTTCTGGATCAGTTTCTTCAGACTCCAGAACTGCCGGTACGCGAGATTTCTCTGCTGAGCGATGAGGAGAGGCACCGCATTCTGGGCGTTTTTAATCCGCCGGTGACAGGGCTGAGCGAGTGGGAAGCCTTTCATCGGTATGTTGAAAAGTTTGTCCGGGAAATTCCGGATCATCCGGCAGTCGTCTACATGGACAAGCAGCTGACCTACGGCGAATTGAACGAACGCGCCGAGCGGCTGGCTTCTCTCCTTCGCGAACAGGGCGTAGGAAGGGAGACGATTACGGGGATCTGGGCGGAGCGTTCGGTGGAACTGCTGGTCGGGGTGCTCGCCGTGTGGAAAGCAGGCGGAGCCTATGTACCGCTGGATCCCGATTATCCAGCGGAGCGGATTGAGTATATGCTCAGCGATAGCGAAGCATCGGTGCTGCTTACGCAGCGTCATCTGTTGGAGCGGGCCGAAGGTTGGTTGGCCGATGACCGGCTGAAGCTTCAAGCTGTCTATGCCATGGACGATGAACATATTTATAAGGGGGATGCCTTAGCCAGGGAATTTGAATCTGCCGGCAGCGCCCCGCAAGACTTGGCTTATGTCATTTACACCTCGGGTACGACGGGACGCCCGAAAGGCGTCATGATCGAGCACGGCAGTCTCGTGAATACGGCGGATGCGTATCGCCGCGAGTACCGCTTGGATCAGTTCCCGGTGCGGCTGCTGCAGCTGGCCAGCTTCTCGTTTGACGTGTTCGTCGGAGACATCGCGCGGACGCTGTATAACGGAGGCACGATGGTGATTGTGCCGAAGGACGACCGGATTGATCCGAACCGCTTATACGGCTGGATTCGGGAGCAAGACATTACGGTATTCGAATCGACGCCTGCGCTCATCCTGCCGTTCATGCAGCATATTTATGAAGAAGGGCTGGACGTTAGCTCCATGCAGTTGCTGATTACCAGCTCGGATGCTTGCAGTGTCACCGATTACCGGTTGCTGCAGGAAAGATTCGGCGGACAATTCCGCATCATCAACAGCTATGGCGTTACCGAAGCGGCCATTGACAGCAGCTTTTACGATGAGACGCTGGACAAGCTGCCGCCATCGGGCCATGTGCCGATCGGCAAAGCTTGGCTGAACGCCCGGTTTTACATTGTCGATTCCGCTTTAAATCCGGTTCCTGTAGGGGTTCCGGGCGAGCTTGTCATCGGCGGCGCCGGGGTGGCCCGCGGGTACTGGAACCGTCCGGACCTTAACGCCGAGAAATTTGTGGACAGCCCGTTTGTGCCGGGCGAACGTCTGTACCGTACAGGCGATTTGGCCCGCTGGCTGGAAGACGGCAACGTTGACTTCATCGGCCGGATCGACTATCAGGTGAAAATTCGCGGGTTCCGGATTGAACTCGGCGAAATTGAAACGGCCCTGCTGCGTTTCCCGGGCGTCAAGCAGGCTGTGGTGACTGACCGTACGGATGAACAGGGGCAAAAGTATTTGTGCGGCTACGTGGCGGCGGATGCTTCCTTGCAGCTGAGCGATCTGCTGTCCCAATTGAAGCAAGAGCTGCCGACCCATATGATCCCGGCCCGGCTGGTGTCTCTTGATAAGCTTCCACTTACTCCGAACGGCAAAATTGACCGTAAAGCGCTGCCTGAACCGACCGGAGAGGTAGAAGCAGGCCGTGAGTATGTGGCTCCTCGCACAACGCTGGAAACAAGACTTGCTCTCATTTGGCAGCAGGTGCTGGGTATTGCGCGAGTTGGAATCGAAGACGATTTCTTTGACCTGGGTGGTCATTCCTTGCGGGCCTCCACGCTGGTTTCCAAGATTCGGAAAGAGCTGCAAGTCGAGGTTCCGCTGCGGGACGTTTTCCGCTACACCACGATCAAACAGCTGGCCCAAAGAATCGGCGGTTTAAAGCAGCAGGAGACGTATGAAATTACAAAGGCGGCTGAGGCCGAGTACTATCCGGTTTCATCCGAGCAAAAGCGTCTGTACGTCCTGCGCCAGCTTGAGGGGGCCGAGCGCAGCTACAATATGTCGGCGGCGCTTCTTCTCGAAGGCAAGCTGGACCGCATGCGCGCCGAGCACGCATTCCGGGCGCTGATTCAGCGCCATGAGACGCTGCGTACCGGGATCGAGCAGGTTCAAGGCGAGCTTGTGCAGCGCATCTATGACGAGGTGGAGTTTGCTGTGGATTATTTCCAGGCGAGCGAGCGGGAAGTGGACCAAGTGGTGGAAGCTTACTATCGCCCGTTTGATCTGACCAAGCCGCCACTTCTCCGCATCGGCCTGATCGAAGTCGCCGAGGATCGCCACATTCTGCTGTTCGATATGCACCATATCGTCTCGGACGGCATATCGACAGCGCTGCTCTTCGACGAGTTCAGCCGCCTGTATCGGGGCGAAGAGCTGGCTCCGCTGCGCATTCAATACAAAGATTATGCCGTTTGGCAGCATTCCGAAGCTTACGGGCAGATGCTCCAGCCGCAGAAGGAGTACTGGCTGGAACAATTGTCAGGCGAGCTGCCGGTCTTGGAGCTGCCGACGGACTTCCCGCGGCCAGCGGTGCAAAGCTTTGATGGCCGGACCGTGAAGTTTTATATCGGGAAAGAGCGGACGGAGAAGCTGAAGGAGCTGGCGGCACGGACGGGGACGACCCTGTACATGGTGCTGCTGTCGGCTTACTCCATCCTTATGCATAAATATTCGGGTCAGGAAGATCTGATCGTCGGAACGCCGATTGCCGGAAGAACGCAGGAAGAAGTGCAGCCGATCGTAGGAATGTTTATCAATACGCTGGCCATTCGCAGCCGTCCGGAGCGTTCCAAGCCGTACCTTTCGTACCTGGAAGAAATCAAGGACATCACGCTCGGGGCTTTCGAACACCAAAATTATTTGTTTGAAGACTTGGTGGAAAGTCTTCACATTCCGCGCGCGACTGGTCGGAATCCGCTCTTTGATACGTTCTTCTCCCTGCAAAATACGGAGAACGAGCAAATTGTCGTCGAGGGTCTGGAGCAATCGTTTTATCCGCTGGAAAACCGAACATCCAAGTTCGAGCTGCTCCTAGACATTTCGGAGCTGGATGGTCAGCTCGAATGCCGGTTGGAGTACGCAACGGCTTTGTATAAACAGGAGACCGCGGAGCGGTTCGCCAAACATTATGACAAGCTGTTAGAAACCATCGCAGCAGCGCCGGACGGGGATATTGCCTCGCTGGAAATGCTCACGGAGGAGGAAATCCGCGAGCTGGTGCGCGGTTTCAACGATTCGGAGGCGGACTACCCGCGGCAGCAGACGATTCATGGCTTGTTCGAAGAGCAGGCAGAGCTTTACCCGGACAACGTGGCCGCCGTCATGAACGAGCGGCAGCTGACCTACCGCGAGCTGAACGAGCGATCCAACCGCCTTGCGCGGAAGCTGCGGGAGACGGGAGTAGAAGCGGACCAGCTGGTAGCGATTCTGGCCGAATGCTCGCTCGATATGGTCGTCGGCATTCTGGCGATTCTCAAAGCGGGCGGAGCCTACGTGCCTGTCGATCCCGACTACCCGGAGGAGCGCATCCGCTTCATGATCGAGGATTCGGGCGCGCCGTTATTGCTGATTCAAAAGCATCTGCACGAGAAGACCGACTTCGCAGGAACGCGCCTCGAATTGGATGATTTCGTTTGGGGCGACAGAGGGGCGGACTCCGAAGGTGCGCTGGACGCTTTGAACCTGGAACCGATTTCCGGACCGGGCAACCTGGCTTATGTCATCTACACGTCGGGAACGACCGGCAGACCGAAAGGAACGCTGATCGAGCATAAGAACGTGGTGCGCCTCCTGTTCAACGAAAAGAACCTGTTCGACTTCGGGCCGTCCGACACGTGGACGCTGTTCCACTCGTTCTGCTTCGATTTCTCCGTCTGGGAAATGTACGGAGCGCTGCTGTACGGAGGCAAGCTGGTCATCGTACCGCCGCTCACGGCGAAAAATCCGGCCGATTTCCTGGCGCTGCTGGGCCGCGAACAGGTCACGATTTTGAACCAGACGCCAACGTACTTCTACCAGCTGCTGCGTGAGGTCTTGGCGGATCATCCGTACGATCTGCGGATTCGCAACGTCATCTTCGGGGGCGAAGCGCTGAGTCCGCTGCTGCTCAAGGGCTTCAAGACGAAGTACCCGGAGACGAAGCTGATCAATATGTACGGCATTACCGAGACGACGGTTCACGTGACGTATAAGGAAATTACGCGGGTCGAAATGGAGGCGGCGAAGAGCAATATCGGCAAGCCGATCCCGACGCTGAAGGTGTACGTCCTGGATGAAAACCGCCGCCCAGTGCCGATCGGCGTAGCGGGCGAAATGTACGTGGCCGGGGAAGGCCTGGCGAGAGGATACCTGAACCGTCCGGATCTGACGGCGGAGAAGTTCGTCGATTCCCCGTTTGCGGAGGGGGAGAAGCTGTACCGCTCGGGCGACTTGGGGGCTTGGCTGCCGGACGGCAACATCGAATACCTGGGCCGGATCGACCACCAGGTCAAAATCCGCGGGTACCGGATCGAGCTGGACGAAATCGAGACGCAGCTTCTGAACGTCGAGGGCGTGGAAGAAGCGGTGGTGCTCGCCCGTCAGGACGGCGGGGGCGAGAAGGCGCTTGTCGCCTACTTTGTGGCGGACCGGATGCTGACGGTCAGTGAAATGAGAACCTCGCTGGCCCAGGGAATGCCGGGGTACATGATCCCGTCGTACTTCGTGCAGCTGGAGCGCATGCCGCTGACGTCCAACGGCAAAGTGGACCGCAAAGCGCTGCCGGAGCCGCAAGGCGGCTTGCAAACGGGCGTCGAATACGTAGCGCCGCGTAACCGGACGGAGTCCCAGCTTGTGAAGATCTGGGAGGAAGTGCTGGGTTACTCCGGCATTGGAGTCCTGGACAATTTCTTCGAGCTCGGAGGCCACTCCTTGCGGGCGACGAACCTTGTCAGCAAGATTCGGAAGGAAATGAACGTCGAACTTCCGCTGCGCGATGTGTTCCGCTATACGACGGTAGAGTCGATGGCCGGGGCTATTGCCAGCTTGGAGGAAACGCGGCACAGCTCGATTCCGAAAGCGGAAGAGAAAGCGTACTATCCGGTTTCCTCCGCGCAAAAAAGGCTGTACGTCCTGCACCAGCTGGATGGCTCGGAGCTGAATTACAACCTCCCAAGCGCCTTGCAATTGGAGGGGGCTTTGAACGAGGTCAAATTGGAAAAGGCGCTGACTACTTTGGTGAACCGGCACGATATGCTGCGCACCGGTTTTGAAATCGTGAATGGGGAGCCGGTTCAGCGAATTCATCCGCTCGCAGCTTTTAAGGTCCAGAAGCTTCAAGCAAGCGAAGATCAGGTTGCGGCTATTCTTGAAGGCTTCATTCAGCCTTTTGACTTGGCCCAGCCGCCTTTGCTGCGCGCCCTGCTGATCGAACTGGAGAAAGAGAAATTCCTGCTCGCGCTGGATATACATCATATTGGTTCGGACGGCCTTTCCATGGACGTGCTGCTGCGCGAATTCGTGCGGCTTTACAATGGAGAAGAATTGCCGGAGCTGCGGATTCAATACAAGGATTACGCCGTGTGGCAGCAATCCGAGGAGCAGCGCCAGCGCATCAAACGGCAGGAGGAATACTGGCGCGGGGTATTCAGCTCCGAGCTTCCGGTTCTTGAGCTGCCTATCGACTTCTCCCGCCCGGCCGTCCAGCAGTTTGACGGTCAGACGCTCACGTTTACGCTGGATGCGGAGAAAAGCGAAGCTCTCAAACGGCTTGCCGGCGATTCGGGGGCGACGCTGTACATGCTTTTGCTGGCTGCGTACTCCGTATTGCTTCATAAATACGCGGGACAGGAAGATATCGTGGTCGGCACTCCGATTGCCGCCCGTTCTCACGCCGACCTGCAGCCGATTATCGGCATGTTCGTCAACACACTGGCCCTACGCTTGAGTCCGGCGGCGGAACGGACATTCCTGGATTACTTGCAGGAAGTGAAGGAAACGACGCTTGGAGCCTATGAGCACCAGGACTATCCGTTCGAGGAGCTGGTGGAAGCTCTTCAGGTGAGACGGGATTTAAGCCGGAATCCGCTGTTTGACACTATGTTTTCTTTGCAAAAGCACGAAAGCTTGGATGTAACCCTGGAAGGCTTGCAATGGTCGCTGTTCGACATCGAGGAAAAGACGGCAAAGTTCGATCTCAGCTTAGATATCGTGGAAGCCGATAACGAGCTGGTTTGCAAGATCGAGTACGCTACCTCGTTGTTTAGACAGGAAACGATGGTACGACTGGCGGCTCATTACGAGCAGCTTTTGGCGTCGATTCTGGCTCAGCCGGGTGCGCGTATTGCGGATTTGGATATTTTGACGGACAGCGAAAAGCATGATTTGCTGGTCGGGTTTGACGTGTCGTCTTCGGTTCTTGCGAAGCAACCCGCCGCAGAGGGTACAGGCTTGGAAGCGGATGAGTCGTGGAGAGAGAGAACGTTCCACGAGCTGTTCGAGGAGCAGGCGGAGCGCACTCCGGGAGCGCTGGCGGTTGTCTACGAAGACAGCAAGCTGACGTATGCGGAGCTGAACGCCAAAGCGAATCGTCTGGCGTATGCGCTGCGGGCGCGCGGGGTGAAGCCTGAGCAGGTGGTCGGCGTTCTGGCCGGCCGTTCGGCGGAGCTGTTGATCGGGGTGCTCGCCGTATGGAAAGCGGGCGGCGCTTATGTGCCGCTCGACCCGGACTATCCGGCGGAACGGATCGAGTATATGCTCGCGGACAGCGGGGCGTCGGTGCTTCTCACGCAGACCCGCCTGCTGGAGCAGGCGGAAGCTTGGCGCAGCGACGGAGCTCTAGCGCTGCAAACGGTGCTTGCGCTTGACGACGCCGCGACGTACAGCCTCGGAGCGTCGGAAGCGGCTTCTGCCGAAACGTCGGCCACGGCAGAAGCCGAGAAGAACGTACTGGCGGCGGATCTCGCATCGAATCCGGCGAATGTGAACAAGCCGCGCGATTTGGCTTACGTCATCTACACCTCCGGTACGACGGGCCGTCCGAAGGGCGTGGCGGTGGAACACCGCAGCCTGGTGAACACGGCGGCGGGCTACCGGCGGGAATACCGGTTGGATCAGTTCCCGGTGCGGCTGCTGCAGCTCGCCAGCTTCTCATTCGACGTGTTCGTCGGCGACATTGCGCGGACGCTGTACAACGGCGGCACCATGGTGATCGTGCCGAAGGACGACCGGATCGATCCAACCCGCCTCTACGGCTGGATTCGCGACTACGCCGTGACGGTGTTCGAATCGACTCCGGCGCTGATCGTACCGTTCATGGAGCATGTACATGCTGAAGGTCTGGACCTCAGCTCGATGCAGCTGCTGATCACAAGCTCGGATGCGTGCAGCGTAGCGGATTATCGCACCTTGCAGGAGCGCTTCGGCTCGCAGTTCCGTATTATTAACAGCTACGGCGTAACGGAAGCGGCGATTGACTCCAGCTTCTATGACGAGCCGCTGGAGAAGCTGCCGAAGACGGGCAGCGTGCCGATCGGGAAAGCGTGGCTGAACGCCAAGTTCTACATCGTGGATGCGAATCTGAAGCCGGTGCCGGTCGGGGTGTTGGGCGAGCTGATTATCGGCGGAGCGGGTGTGGCCCGCGGTTACTTGAACCGCCCGGATTTGACGGCGGAGAAATTCGTAGACAGCCCGTTCGCCGCTGGGGAGCGGCTGTACCGGACGGGCGACCTGGCGCGCTGGATGCCGGACGGCAACGTGGACTTCATCGGCCGGATCGACAATCAGGTGAAAATTCACGGCTATCGGATCGAGCTTGGAGAAATTGAAGCAGCTATGCAAAATGTTGCCGGCGTGCGTCAAGCGCTTGTCATCGCTCGGACGGACGAGCGGGGGCAGAAATATTTGTGCGGGTATGTCGTAGCGGATTCCAGCTTCGGTCTGGAAGGGCTTGTGGCCCATCTGGACGCCGCGCTGCCTTCCCATATGGTGCCTTCGCGCATCATGCGCCTGGATCAAATGCCGCTTACGCCGAACGGGAAGATCGACCGTAAAGCGCTGCCTGTGCCGGAAGGAAGCATTCGTGCCGAGGCTGCATACACGGCGCCTCGTACTCCTGCCGAGCAAGCGCTTGCGTCGGTCTGGCAGTCGGTGCTGGGCGTGGATCAGGTCGGCACGATGGACAATTTCTTTGCGGTCGGCGGCGATTCGATCAAGGCCTTGCAGGTATCGTCCCGTCTTTTGCAAACGGGGTACAAGCTGGTCATGAAAGATTTGTTCCATTACCCGACGATTTCCGCCCTTAGTTTGCAGCTGCAGACGGCGGAGAGAACGGCAAGCCAGGCCGAAGTGACGGGAGAGGTCATCTTGACCCCGATTCAGCGCTGGTTCTTTGAACAAAATCCGGCCGACGTGCATCACAGCAACCAGGCGTTTATGCAGTTCTCCAAGCATGGCTTTGACGAAGAAGCTTTACGCCAAGCGGTGCGTCAGCTTGTCGTGCATCACGATGCTCTCCGTACGGTTTACCGCCAAACCGAGAACGGCTATATGGCCTGGAACCGCGGCGCCGGGGAGAACGAAGCGCTGTTCGATCTGGAAGTGGTCGATTGCAAGGGAGTCGGCGACGTAAAAGAAGCGGCAGAGGCTAAGGCGAATGCCATTCAAGCGAGCATCGATCTGGAGAACGGCCCGCTGGTGAAGCTCGGCTTGTTCCGCTGCCACGACGGCGACCACCTGCTCATCGCGATCCATCACTTGGTCGTAGACGGCGTATCCTGGCGGATTCTGCTTGAAGATTTTGCTGCCGGCTATGAGCAGGCGCTGCAAGGGCAGCCGATCCGTCTGCCGCTCAAAACGGATTCATTCCAAACGTGGGCGAAACAGCTCGCTGATTATGCGAACGGTCCGGCGATGGAAAGCGAGCGAGAGTATTGGCAGCATATTGAGCAATTGAGCTATGAGCCGCTTCCGAAAGATTTTGAACAAGGCAGATCCAAGCTGAAGGACAGCGGGCTCGTGACCGTCCGCTGGACGGCGGAGGAAACCGAACAGCTGCTGAAGCAGGCACACCGTGCTTACCATACGGAAATGAACGATTTGCTGCTTGCCGCGCTTGGCCTCGCGGTACAAGCTTGGAGCGGCCGGGAACGCGTGCTGGTGAATCTTGAAGGCCACGGCCGGGAAGATATTTTGCCGGATGTGGACATTACGCGCACGGTAGGCTGGTTTACAAGCCAATTCCCTGTCGTTCTGGAGCCGGGTCACGCCCAGGCGCTCGGTCATCAGGTGAAACAGGTTAAAGAAAGCTTGCGCCGCATTCCGAACAAAGGAATCGGCTACGGCATCCTGCGTTATTTGTCGGTGCCGCGTGACGGCGAGCGCTTCGCTTTGGAGCCGGAGATCAGCTTTAACTATTTGGGTCAGTTCGACCAGGATTACGAAAGCAGCGGCTCGCAGCCGTCTCCGTTCAGCCCGGGCTCCGATTCAAGCCCGAATGCAGTGATGGAGTATGTCCTCGATATCAACGGCATGGTGTCGGAAGGAGTGCTGGAACTCACGATCCGTTATGGGGAAACCCAGTATAAACGGGAAACGGTAGAGCGCCTGGGCACCCTGCTTCAATCGAGCTTGCGTGAAGTCATCAGCCATTGCGTATCGAAAGAGCGGCCGGAGCTTACGCCTAGCGACGTTCTGCTTCAAGATGTGACGGTGGAGGAACTGGAGCGGCTGGCCGAACATACGGCGGCGCTCGGCGAACTGGAGAATGTATACACCCTGACTCCGCTGCAAAAAGGAATGTTGTTCCACAGCCTGCTGGATGCCGATTCGGAAGCTTACTTCGAACAGGTGACCTTCGATCTGTATGGAAGCCTGAATGTCGAAGCCTTCACCCAAGGATTGGATACGCTGGTGCAGCGGAATGAGGCGCTGCGGACCAACTTTATTACCGGCTGGAGAGACGAGCCGATTCAAGTGGTATTCCGCGAGCGGAAGTGTGAAGTGTACTTCGAGGATATTCGCTCGGCAAGCGATGAAGACCCGGCGAAGACGATAGCCGGTTTCGTCAGCGCGGATAAAGCGAACAAGTTCGATTTGGCCCGAGGCTCTCTTATGCGCGTGACGGTTTTGCGCACAGGCGGCGAGTCCTACCATGTGATCTGGAGTCATCATCACATTTTGATGGACGGCTGGTGCATGTCCTTCATGATCAAGGAAGTGTTCGACACCTACTTCGCGTTCCAGGAGAAGCGGACGCCGGAGCTTCCTCCGGTTACCTCGTACTCCCGGTATATCGAATGGCTGGAAGCTCAGGATGCCGCGAAAGCTTCGCGTTACTGGTCCGAGTATTTGGCGGGTTACGATCAGCAGACCAAGCTGCCCCAGGAGAAAACGCAGCTGAAGCAGGGCGCTTTTGAAGCGGCTGAATTCGATGTGGAACTCAGCAAGGAACTGACCGGGCAAATCAAGCGGGTGGCGCGCCAGCAGCAGGTGACGCTCAATACGTTCATGCAGACCGTATGGGGACTGGTTCTGCAGGTATACAACAACAGCGAGGATGTCGTATTCGGCTCCGTCGTATCCGGGCGTCCGGCGGAAATTCCGGGCATCGAAAGCATGATCGGCCTGTTTATTAATACGATCCCGGTCCGTATTCAAGCCAAAGCCGAGGAGACGGTAGCCGATATTTTGAGAAAAATCCAGGATCAAGCGCTGGCATCGGGAGCTTACGAAACGTTCCCGCTGTTCGAAATTCAGTCGGTGAGCGAGCAAAAGCGCGACTTGATCAACCATATTATGGTCTTTGAAAATTATCCGATGGAAGAACAGATTGAGCAGGTCGTCGGCGGAGACAAAGAAGCGCTGAAAATCGCTAATATCCAGTCGCCGGAGCAAACGAACTACGACCTGGACATTACCGTCATTCCGGAAGAGCATATTTTGCTGCGGTTTACGTACAATGCGCTGACGTTCAGAGAGGAAGACATCAGGCTGATCCACGGTCATTTTGCCCAGGCACTGGAGAAGGTTGCGGCTAACCCGAACATCCGCGTGAATGAGTTGGAGCTTTTGACGGCGGCGGAAAAAGACCAAATTCTCGGCGCGTTCAACCCGGCGCAGCCGGAAGCGGCTCCTGCGGCCGCGTTCCACCGGCTGTTCGAGGAACAGGCGGAGCGCACGCCGGAAGCGGAGGCCGTCGTGTGCGAGAACGACCGGCTGACGTATGCGGAGCTGAACGAGCGGGCGAACCGCTTGGCGGCCACGCTGCGCGCAAGCGGCATCGGCCGGGAGTCGATCGTCGGCATTCTCGCCGAGCGTTCGGTGGACTTGCTGGTGGCCGTGCTGGCCGTCTGGAAAGCGGGCGGGGCGTATGTGCCGCTCGACCCGGATTATCCGGCGGACCGCGTGCGGTTCATGCTCGAAGACAGCGGAGCGAAGGTGCTGCTGACGCAAATGCCGCTGCGGGAACGCGCCGAAGCCTGGCTCGGCGAAGAGGAGCTGGCGCTGGCGGCGGTGCTCTACCTCGACGACGAAGCGCCGTACAGCGAGGAGCGGGCGAATGCGCCGATTGGCTCCGGCATGGTCTCCGGCAAGCGGACGGATGCTGTGGATGACGGCGATGAGACCCATCCGAATGTTGGCACCGACAGCTTCCATGAAGCCCGTCCGGAGGATCTGGCGTACGTGATCTATACGTCGGGAACGACGGGCAAGCCGAAGGGCGTGATGATCGAGCACCGCAGCCTGGTGAACACGGCGGCGGGCTACCGGCGGGAATACCGGTTGGATCAGTTCCCGGTGCGGCTGCTGCAGCTCGCCAGCTTCTCGTTCGACGTGTTCGTGGGCGATATCGCGCGGACGCTGTATAACGGAGGCGCGATGGTGATCGTGCCGAAGGACGACCGGATCGATCCGTCTCGTCTGCACTACTGGATGGAGCGGGAGCGGGTCACCGTCTTCGAATCGACGCCGGCGCTGATCGTGCCGTTCCTGGAGTACGTGCACGAGCAGCGGCTGGATATGAGCGGGATGGAGCTGTTGATCACGAGTTCGGACAGCTGCAGCGTGGCGGATTACCGGACCTTGCAGGAACGCTTCGGCTCGTTGTTCCGGATCATCAACGCCTACGGCGTGACGGAAGCGGCGATCGACTCCAGCTTCTACGACGAGGATCTGGCGAAGCTGCCGCGGACAGGCCATGTGCCAATCGGCAAAGCGTGGCTGAATGCGAAATTCTACATTGTGGATGCGCATCTGAACCCGGTGCCGGTCGGGGTGCTGGGCGAGCTGGTCATCGGCGGAGCCGGCGTGGCGCGCGGGTACTTGAACCGTCCGGAGCTGACGGAAGAGAAGTTCGTAGACAGTCCGTTCGCCGCGGGCGAGCGGCTGTACCGCACGGGAGACTTGGCGCGGTGGATGGAGGACGGCAATGTGGACTTCATCGGCCGGATCGACAACCAGGCGAAAATCCGGGGCTACCGGATTGAGACGGGCGAAGTCGAAGCGAAGCTGCTGAGTGCAGGTGGCGTGAAGGAAGCGGTCGTTGTCGTCAGGGAAGATCAAGAAGGTCAGAAAGCTTTGTGCGCTTATTATACAGCGGAAGAAGGCTTGACGGCGGCGGACCTGAAGCGGGCGATGGCCAGCGAGCTGCCGGGGTACATGATCCCGTCGTACTTCGTGGAGCTGGAGCGCCTGCCTCTGACGCCGAACGGAAAGATCGACCGGAAGGCGCTGCCGGCGCCGGAAGGGGGAGCAGGCGGAGGCCGCGAATACGTGGCGCCGCGCACCGAACTGGAGGCGAAGCTGGCCGTCATTTGGCAGGAGGTGCTTGTTCGGGAGAAGGCGGTAGGCGTAACGGACAACTTCTTCGACCTCGGCGGACACTCCCTGCGGGCGACGACGCTTGTCAGCAAAATGCATAAGGAGCTAGGCGTTGAATTCCCGCTTCGCGACGTATTCCGCTACTCGACGGTTGAGGAAATGGCCGCGGCTATGGAGCGGCTGGAGATCGGCTCGTTCACGGCTATTCCGGCTGCGGAACCTAGCGAGTATTATCCGCTCTCTTCCGCTCAGAAACGTCTCTATATCTTGAACCAGCTGGAAGGAGCCGAGCTGAGCTACAACATACCGGGAGCTATGCTGCTCGAAGGGGAGCTCGACCGGCAGCGGTTTGAAGAAGCGTTCCGCGGGCTCGTAGCTCGTCATGAAACGCTGCGTACCGGCTTTGAGATGGTAAAAGGCGAAGCGGTTCAGCGGATTTACGAAGAAGCCGCCTTCCAGGTGGAATATGTGCGGATCAGCGGGGAGCAGGCGGAAGAAACGGTGCGTCAATTCGTTCGTCCGTTTGATCTGGCGAAGCCGCCGCTTCTGCGGGTAGGCCTTGCCGAACTGGCGCCGGACCGGCACATTCTGATGTTCGATACGCATCATATCGTATCTGACGGTGTTTCGATTGACGTACTGATCGAAGAGTTCGTCCGCTTGTACAGCGGGGAGCAGTTGGAGCCGCTCCGCATTCAATACAAAGATTATGCGGTATGGCAGCAATCGGACGAGCAGAAGGCTCAGCTTGCCAAGCAGGAAGCCTACTGGCTCGACATGTTCCGCGGAGAGCTGCCGGTTTTGGAATTGCCGACGGACTATCCGCGCCCGGCTATGCAGAGCTACGAGGGCCGCACGCTGCAATTGTTTATGCATAAGGAGAAAAGCGAGGGTCTGAAACGACTTGCAGCCGAGAACGGCGCAACGCTTTACATGGTTCTGCTTGCTGGTTATACAATATTATTGCAAAAATATACAGGGCAAGAAGACGTGGTGGTCGGTACGCCGATTGCGGGAAGAAATCACAGCGACGTTCAGCCGCTGATCGGAATGTTCGTCAATACTCTGGCCATCCGCAGTTATCCGGCTGCCGGTAAGACGTTCCTTGACTACTTGAAGGAAATTAAGCAGACGACGCTGGGCGCTTTTGAACATCAGAATTATCCGTTTGAGGAACTGGTGGATAAGGTGAACGTAGCTCGCGATTTAAGCCGCAATCCGCTGTTCGATACGATGTTTGCTTTGCAGAATACAGAGAATTTGGAAATCCAGCTTCCCGGACTCCATTTGTCAACGTATGCCAGCGAAGAAATTGTTTCTAAATTCGATCTCAGCCTGGACGTCACGGAGATCGAGGAAGGCTTGGAATATCTGTTTGAATACGCCACTGCTCTTTATAAAACCGAAACGGTGGAGAAATTGGCCGCTCACTACTTGCAGCTGCTTGAATCCATTCTCCGCAACCCGTCGGCGACTATTGCCGAGCTGGGCATTTTGACACCGGCGGAAAAAGAGCAAATTCTCGGCGCGTTCAACCCGACGCAGCCGGAAGCGGCTCCTGCGGCCGCGTTCCACCGGCTGTTCGAGGAACAGGCGGAGCGCACGCCGGAAGCGGAGGCCGTCGTGTACGAGAACGAACGGCTGACGTATGCGGAGCTGAACGAGCGGGCGAACCGCTTGGCGGCCACGCTGCGCGCAAGCGGCATCGGCCGGGAGTCGATCGTCGGCATTCTCGCCGAGCGTTCGGTGGACTTGCTGGTGGCCGTGCTGGCCGTCTGGAAAGCGGGCGGGGCGTATGTGCCGCTCGATCCGGATTATCCGGCAGACCGCGTGCGGTTCATGCTCGAAGACAGCGGAGCGAAGGTGCTGCTGACGCAAATGCCGCTGCGGGAACGCGCCGAAGCCTGGCTCGGCGAAGAGGAGCTGGCGCTGGCGGCGGTGCTGTACCTGGACGACGAAGCGTCGTACAGCGAGGAGCGGGCGAATGCGCCGATTGGCTCCGGCATGGTCTCCGGCAAGCTGACGGATGCTGTGGACGACGGCGATGAGAGCCATCAGCATGTCGGCACCGACAGCTTCCATGAAGCCCGTCCGGAGGATCTGGCGTACGTGATCTATACGTCGGGAACGACGGGCAGGCCGAAGGGCGTGATGATCGAGCACCGCAGCCTGGTGAACACGGCAGCGGGCTACCGGCGGGAATACCGGTTGGATCAGTTCCCGGTGCGCCTGCTGCAGCTCGCAAGCTTCTCGTTCGACGTGTTCGTGGGAGATATCGCGCGGACGCTGTATAACGGAGGCACGATGGTGATTGTGCCGAAGGACGACCGGATCGATCCGTCTCGTCTGCACCACTGGATGGAGCGGGAGCGGGTCACCATCGTCGAATCGACGCCGGCGCTGATCGGGCCGTTCCTGGAATACGTGCACGAGCAGCGGCTGGATATGAGCGGGATGGAGCTGTTGATCACGAGCTCGGACAGCTGCAGCGTGGCGGATTACCGGACCTTGCAGGAACGCTTCGGCTCATTGTTCCGGATCATCAACGCCTACGGCGTGACGGAAGCGGCGATCGACTCCAGCTTCTATGACGAGCCGCTGGAGAAGCTGCCGAAGACGGGCAGCGTGCCGATCGGCAAAGCGTGGCTGAATGCGAAATTCTACATTGTGGACGCGCACCTGAACCCGGTGCCGGTCGGGGTGCTGGGCGAGCTGGTTATCGGCGGAGCCGGCGTGGCGCGCGGGTACTTAAACCGTCCGGAGCTGACAGAAGAGAAGTTCGTAGACAGCCCGTTCGCCGCGGGCGAGCGGCTGTACCGCACGGGAGACTTGGCGCGGTGGATGGAGGACGGCAACGTGGACTTCATCGGCCGGATCGACAATCAGGCGAAAATCCGGGGGTACCGGATTGAGATGGGCGAAGTCGAAGCGAAGATGCTGAGTGCAGGTGGCGTGAAGGAAGCGGTCGTTGTCGTCAGGGAAGATCAAGAAGGTCAGAAAGCTTTGTGCGCTTATTATACAGCGGAAGAAGGCCTGACGGCGGCAGACCTGAAACGGGCGATTTCCAGCGAGCTGCCGGGTTACATGATTCCGTCGTACTTCGTGGAGCTGGAGCGCCTGCCTCTGACGCCGAACGGAAAGATTGACCGGAAGGCGCTGCCGGCGCCGGAAGGGGGAGCAGGCGGAGGCCGCGAATACGTGGCGCCGCGCACCGAACTGGAGGCGACACTGGCCGCCATCTGGCAGGACGTGCTCGGGCCGGTCACGATTGGCGTGACGGACAACTTCTTCGACCTCGGCGGGCACTCGCTGCGGGCGACGACGCTGGTCAGCAAGGTGCACAAGGAGCTGAGCGTGGACCTGCCGCTGCGGGATGTGTTCCGGCACTCGACCATCGAAGCGATGGCCGAAGCGATCAGCCAATTGGAGCGGCAGGAACACCTCTCCATTCCGGTTCTGGATAAGAGGGATTACTATCCGCTTTCCTCCGTGCAAAAACGGCTGTACATCCAGCAGCAGATGGAAGGAGCCGAGCTTAGCTACAACATGTCCGGCATGACGGTTCTCGTCGGGCGCTTGGAACGGAAACAATTCGAGGCGGCGCTCAAAGGATTGATCGCTCGTCACGAAATTTTGCGAACCGGCTTCGAAATGGTCGACGGCGAACCGGTACAACGGATTTATCCGGACTTGAAGTTTGCCGTCGAGTATACGAAAGCGACGGAAAGTGAAACGAAGAGCATCGCAGACGGCTTTGTGCGCGTCTTTGATTTGGAGCGGCCGCCGCTGCTGCGTGTGGGCTTAGTCGAATGGGAAGCGGAGCGGCATCTGCTCATGCTGGACATTCATCATATCGTCACGGATGGCATGTCGATGGGCATCTTCGTCGCAGAGCTGCTGCGCTTGTATAACGGCGAGACGCTGGAACCGCTTCGGATTCAATACAAGGAATTCGCCGCTTGGCAGCAGTCCGAACCTGTAAAAGAGCGGCTGAAACGTCAGGAAGCCTACTGGCTGGACGTGCTGGAAGGCGAACTGCCGACGCTTGAACTGCCTACGGACTTTGTCAGACCTGCCGCTCGCAGCTTTGAGGGAGATGTGCTGCCTTTCAGCATCGACAAGCAGATGACCGACAGCTTGCAGCGCATCGCCGATGAGAACGGTGCCACCCTTTATATGGTGTTATCGGCGGCCTATTCCATCCTGCTCAGCAAGTACTCGGGACAAGAAGACTTCATTGTAGGCACGCCGGTTTCGGGCCGCACACATGCCGACCTGGAGCCGCTCATCGGAATGTTTGTCAACACTTTGGCGATTCGCCATTATCCGTCCGGGGAGAAGACGTTCCTCGCTTACTTGAACGAAGTCAAAGAAACGATGCTGGGGGCCTACGACCATCAGGATTATCCGTTCGAGGAGCTTGTGAAAAAGCTGCAGGCGCCGCGAGATCAAAGCCGCAATCCTGTATTCGATGTCGTGTTTGCTCTGGAAACGAACGAAGATAACGTTCCAAGCTTCGGGGATATCAAGATCGAATCTTATCCGGAAACTCATACGGTTTCCCAATTTGATCTTACCTTGGTCATTTCGTTGCTGGATGAGGGAATGAACGGGCAGTTTGAATATGCCACCAAGTTGTTCACACGCAATCTGATCGACAATTTCGCTCAGGACCTGCTCGCGATCATCACCCAAATTTGCGAACAGCCTTCGGTGCTGTTGAAGGATATTTCCCTGAACGGGCAATCCGAACAGGAGCAAGATGTGCTAGAGGCCATTGATATTATTTTCTAATCCCTACCCGGCTTGGGTGTATGCCGTATTTCTCTCGGTACGCATCCTGCCGGGTGTTTTTTTCAAATGAAAGGGAAAAATCCACCACAGGAATCTGACGTCAAGTGCCGCTGAGCAACGATTTCAATTTATTGGAAAAGCAACAAAACACAACAGAAATCTTAGTTTACCTTTGGTATACTAAGAATCAAACCATTTAAACAGAGATATTCCGAATACCCGAAAAACGAAAAGAAGTAATTGCCGATCGTTGCAGACGAGTTTAATCTTTTGACTATGACACCAGAAGAACAACAAACGGCACACGAAGACTACAGGAAGAAATACAGATATCTAAAACGTGCGCCGCGGCTACTCATTACTACTACCTCATAGGGGAAAAGTTCCGAAATACAACGGCCGAAATAGGCCGCAGGAAGGGCTGAGAGAGATAGCCGACGACGTTCTGATAAGGAATTTCAACAGGAATGCTAGGCTTGGAATCGATCTCACCGGCAAAATTATGCCGCAAGCATAATCAGGTGGATCCGAACCTGCTCCAGCAGGTTTTCGAGCGGCTGGCTATGCAGATTTTGTCTAGACATGGTTGTTCGATAGCAGACCGCAAAGCACTCCGGATTATCGACTCTACCACCGTTGCTCTTTGCTTGCGGAGGTACAAGTGGGCCGACTTTCGCAAGACCAAGGCAGGTATAAAGCTTCACCTCCGCCTTGCTTTTGCAGATGCTCATGAGGTCCTGCCAGAGAAGGCAACCATTACGACAGCCAAGAAAAATGACCGGACACAGATGGATGACCTTATCGAAGATGCCGGAATCACCTATGTGTTGACCGCGGTTACGTGGACAGCGGTGGCTGAAGGCTCTGATTTGGAAGCCCTATGCACAGCGGATCGGGCGTATGAAGCGAAAACCGAGCCGCAAGTCGGCAGGACGAAAGCGGTTAGAACCCACGTAACCGAGCCGGCCCGAAGGGCGTTGTCTGACGCAAAAGCCAAGTAAATATACATAAATTTTCAAATGGACAGGGCTACCTTTAGTGGCTGCTCGACCTTTTGGTTCTCATGTTAGATGATAATTATCTGAATTGTCTGTCAATGTTTTATGCAACGCTAGTGAGAATATCTAAGGCATTGAAATAACTTCTGGATAAAACTACCACCCAAATCTGCTTGGTAGTTTTTTATTTTGTAAAAGGGGTCGAATAAACTGAATTGAGATTTTTAAGACTCTCTTTATATCCTGCATTTCCTGCATAAATCCCATTTACAGCACAGTCTGGTGGTCAAAAAGTGTGGAACCAGTAGTAAATGTTGTGAACCGACATGCAAGATGATTGAACGTCTAGAAGGGAGCCCGGGGGAATGATTCGGGCTCCCTTCAGACCGTTCGAAATAATGATATCGTTACGATCGATTTGAGTCCTGTAATGAACAGCTACTGCGGGGATTATGCCAGAACCTATATCATTCGGAATGGACAAGCATTAACTGAAGATGAGCTGACGCAGCACTGCCTGTAGACTTTGTTTCTAATGGAATCGTCTAAAGCCTTTTATCCAAATATATACATACAGCAGGAAATATGGTATATTACTTATGTTGTACCGTGGTTTATAAATGTGTAAAGGGGCTGTTTCGTAATGAAAAACGCAAAAACATTTGAGGTATCCCATACTTAAAACCGAATAAGGGCGCATGACTGAATTTTTACGGGGATTGTATCCCTTTATTTAGTATGCCAAAAAAGTAACCTTTCGTGAATATTGAAGCTTTGGTCAAAAGCAACGGTAGCACACTTCTGGGTGTGTTATTTTTATGCTCATTTTTCCTTCATCATTGGACCGCAGCAGACAGCCATGAACGGCTGCTTGCTGCGGTTTTTTTGCATTGCGCCCTGGACGGTAACAAAGTATGGCCTGTAATGCGGTTTCTCGGACGTGATTTTTCTTTACAAAAACAGCAGGGAGGCATCCATGAACACTTTTACACTACGTGACTACGGCTTCACGCCGCAACATGATCCCCTACACACAGATGGAACCTACGCAAGGGTTACCGCTGTGCATAAACAACATTACAGCCTCATAACCGAGCAGGGGGAATGCCTTGCGCGACTGAAGGCGGGTATCTACTTCAACAACTGTACCGAAGAATTCCCTACCACCGGGGATTTCGTGCAAATTCAATATAATCCTGACGGCGAAAGCCTGATTATCAGAACGCTGCCACGCAAATCGAAATTTGCTCGAAATGACTTATCCGGTCATGCGGCTAACTTTGCAAAGACCGTAAAAGAGCAGACGGTGGCCGCCAATTTCGACTACGTATTCATCATGCAATCGCTAAACCATGACTTCAATCCGCGTCGGATTGAACGTTATCTGGCTTTATCATGGCAATCGGGCGCCATTCCCGTTGTCATCCTGACCAAAGCGGATTTGATAACCGATACCTCGGAATATCTTGCGGCGGTGAATCAAATAGCAATCGGGGTTGCAGTTTATGTCATTAGTGCAAAAACCGGTGAGGGCATAGACGGACTTTCCGACTACCTCACAAAAGGGAACACTATTGTGTTTCTCGGCTCTTCCGGTGTAGGAAAATCAAGCCTTGTCAATAAGCTTGCAGGAAAGGAAATGATGAGGGTTAGCGATATCCGCGAGGATGACAGCAAAGGCAAGCATACCACTTCTCATCGCCAATTAATTCTCCTGAGCAGCGGCGTTATGGTCATTGATACGCCGGGGATGCGCGAGCTTGGCATGTGGGAGGCGTCCGAAGGCATCCGTGAAGGATTCTCCGATGTGGAGCGTTACCTGGGTCATTGCAAATTCTCCGACTGCGGGCACGCAGGTGAGCCGGGTTGTGCCGTCAGAGCCGCCATACAAAACGGTGAGTTGCCGAAGGAGCGTTGGGACAGCTATCTCGCTCTCAGAAGGGAAGCCGCATTCGTAGAGGACAAAGCTGCCTATTTGCGCAACAAAACGGCCCAGATCGTGGCTTCAAAAGTAATAGAGAGACAGCAAAAAAGAGGAGGAAAACATAGATGAGCATAACCTACCAAGCAGCGGCCGCAACAGCACAAAGTCTGTTATTGCCCGCAATTAAGAAACTATATGGTTTAGAGGGCTACTCCTTTTCCCAAATTCCACCGCATGACGGCGGTAGAAATCTGGTGTACACCTGCCATAAAGCAGAAGCACAGGATATGGTCATCCGAATCTCTTTTCTGGACGACCGCAGCAAAGATGACTTTGTGGGCGAGCTCGAATATATCTGTTATTTGCACGAACACGGAGGCAGTGTATCCAATGTCATCCACTCCAAGAATGGTCGGCTTCTGGAAGAAATTCAGCATGAGGGTCAAGTCTTCTTTATCTGTTTGTTCGAACGGGCCCCAGGGAAGCAGCTTGCGGAAAACCACTACCGTTATCGGGATGGAGCGCCACTGACCGAATACTTCTACAACTGCGGCAAAACGCTTGGCAAGCTGCACCAATTGTCCAAAGCCTACCAGCCCACCCGGCAGAGATACGATTTCTTCGATAAATACAATAAAACCTATATAGAACAAATAGTTCCCGACTTCTTGTCGCCGACGGTCAAGGAGAAATTGTTCCGTATTCTTGAGCAATTGCAGGGGCTCAACAGGCATTCCGATCATTATGGCATGGTTCATTTTGATTACAGTGACGGAAACTATAACATCGATTACGATAACGGACAGATTACGGTATTTGACTTCGACAACTCCTGTTTCTGCTGGTATATGTACGACTTGGCGGGTCTGTGGGGACATGGCGTTGGCTGGATTCAATTCGAAAAAGACGTAAACAAACGGATGAAGTTTATGGAAGACTATTTTGAGACTGTTCTGGACGGCTATCGCTCCGAAACTGATCTTGATGATGCTATGCTGGAGCAATTGCCTTTATTTATTCAAACGACTATCTTGGAGGATATGATTGACGCATTTGAGGTGGCACAACATAACGGAGAGCAAGTGGAGTGCGACGAAGCATTGTTGTACCTTATCAAATGTTTGGAGGAAGACATCCCGTATAAAGGATTTTTCCACGACATTTATTCATTCGAAGCGCCTTTTCAATACGAGGAAAACAAGAGGTAACAGCGGTCATGGGCAGTGATGTATTGAATTAGGGATAAACCATCGGTTCTCTTCCCCTGATGCGGGTGATTGTGCATTGCGGAGGAACCGGTGGTTTTTCTTTTGGTTTGTTTATATAACATACTTGCCAATAATCGATTCAATAATTTTGGAGTTGAAAAATATGACAGTATGCCTATGCAGCATTGAGCTGCGTTTTAATCTGGGCTAATGTATCCCCAACTTGAGCTTGATAGTAGACTTCATAGCGGTAGACCCGATAAGCGGAGGAGCCGATGGTCGCCAGATCGGTATCCGATTTCGGAGGCCACATTAGACTCGGAGGTTAACTGGTACACATGTATTTTAGCATCTGCTCAAAAGTGGTAAAAGCCAATTTATTGAGCTAACGTTTCCCGTTAGCGTATTGCGATCACTGGCAGTGATACGCCCCCCAGTTAGTTCTTTAAACTTTCCTACTGGATTGTGCCGATTGACTTCCCAACTCTTTTTTCTTCATTCTTATGCCCAGTATGATGAAAGCGACATAGATTAGGATGGCAATCGAATCAATTAATGTGTCCGTAAGTGCCGAAACATCATAATATGCCGTTACACCAAGAATGACAATCAGACGAACGAGCAGAAGTGACACGATTATCCATGCAGCAGACCGGATCTTCGATCGCTCGCTTTGAAATGAGAGGATAATGAATACAATGCCGAAGATCAGATTCTCCGCAGTGATAATATGCCAGACATACCTAAATACTATCCGTGTATCCATGGCTATATCATTCACCAAGAGCATCGGCAGTACAGCGGATTGCCCGTTCCATGCGTGTGTAACGGCAAACAGTATTGCAAGAACGCCAGCAATCAGATAGTAATAATTTTTAATTTTCACGTCCATCACAATCCTCCTTAGTTATTCCAGGATCCTTCTTGTGCAGATCCCGGTAAATCTCCCGAACGAACGCTGCCAGCCGCTGGTCACTTTCATGATTAAAGTCCCTTAGTGATTCAATTGCTACGTCTAGCAACTGACTGACCTTTTCAAGATGTGCAATTTTTTTGCGCGTTTCTGCTTTTTTGGAATCAAGGAATTCAGCGACCTCCTGGTAATAAGCAGGATCTACACTCTGCATTCTGTGGAATTGAAACTTCTCTTTGATTTCTTCTAGAGAAAAGTCCGCATACTTCATGATTTGAATATTCATCAAATCGATGAGGTCCTCCTTAGAATAACTGCGGTAAGAATTGTGTTCCCGAGACGGTGAGACGAGTCCAATACGGTCATAGTACCGAAGCGTATCCTTCGGGATACCAAGTATCCGTGAAACCTCTTTTATAGAATATTGTTTTTCCATACATCAAAAATAACATTGGAGTAAACTCCAATGTCAATACGTTTTTACTATTTTTTTCACGCGGTATTCTAACAACCACTCTGTTACTGCACCTGACGAGCTTCGTACTTGCATTAATGAGTACATACACTTTTACGACACTGAGCGCTATCAGTGGACATTAAAGAAGATGACCCCTAACGAATAGGAATCATCTTCTGGCAACGTAGTGATTTTTTATACTGTCCACGTTAAGGGCCACAGTTCAAGGCCGTCAGCTACCGGCCGTCAGCGTTATATCATGGCCAGGAACGCTCACCCTTGATCACCTGGGCGCCCAATTCCAGATCACTTGTGTTCTTTAAGTCCGGATGGGCCTTCTGCATCGCTGCAATCAGCTCTGCGGAATTTTTGGCCTGCTTTGCCGCAGCTTCAAATTCTGCAAGGTAGTCACGGGTAAAGACGACGCTGGATGTATCTTCGGAGCTCTTGCCCAGGTAATGGCCCGGGATAACCCGTTCCGGCTTCAGGGCAAGAATCCGCTCCAGAATCTCCCGCCAGTGGTCACGGCTCTCCGGGGTCTGGTTGTCTGCCATCCAGACGTGCAGGTTCTCGTAGATCGGCACACCGCCAAGGATGGTCTTTTTCGACGGAACCCACAGGACGGTATGCGACGGATCCGGACCGTCGAGACCGATCACCTGCACGGTTTCGCCATCGACTGTCAGTTTATCCCCGTCAAGGACATCAGGGACGATCAGCGCGGTTGGGGCGTTTTCTTTCAGGATCGGACTCCAGAAATCGCTTTTGAGCTGGATAGTTGCCTTGATCCCTTCCACAGTGGCCGGGGTGGCAACGATCTTTACGTCAGGAAATGCCTCGCGGATCGCCGACAGGCCGAAGTAGAAATCCGGATCCTGGTGGCTGATATAAACCGTAGTCAGCTTCTTTCCGGTGTCGCGGATCATCTTGACCAGTTGCTCGGCGTAGTTCTTTTCGATCTGAGCATCGACGAGCAGTACCTCGTTCGGTCCTTCGATCAGGCTTGAGGTCACGGAGAAGAGGCCGCTTTCTCCAGGGTTGAACGGCGTGATCTTGAGGTCCGTCGCCGGCGTTTGAGTTCCTTCGCTCGCGGTATTCGTCGTACTCGCCTCGCCGGAGCATGCGCTCAGCAATAACGCGATACAAAGCAATAAAATAATTCCCATCGATGATTTCTTACTAAACATCGTCAAATCTCCCTCTTCCTTATATTGATAACGATTTTGGCTACCAGCATGTCATGCACGTCGTAATCCACGACTCTCCTTTCATTGGATTTCGAGATTTGGTGTTGTAACCAACTTTATTACAACCATTCCAAAAAAAATGGGTTCACTTTATTTTCCGATAACCGGATTCGTTCCGACGCTGCCAGCAATCCATTCCGATGTGGCAGTGCGCATCCTTGGCTGGAACAAGCAATGAAAGAATGTGAACCGCTTTGGAAAATCTGCTGCTTGGTTTCATTACTGACACCCTCGCGGTGTAACTATTATAGTTACAACACATAGCAAGTGTCAAGGGGGCTTTTGAAATTGTTCTCGACGCTCTGGAATCTTCCGGCAGAACACGGAAGAGGGGCGCGAAAGTTCCGAATATCTGTTAAAGCATCTATCAATCAATCCTCCAGACCGCATTCCGTCACCAAAGTGAAAGATATGGTTCAATCTCCGTTGAGCAGAAGCGTAAAAAACACCTTTGTCATGAAGTCTTTGTTATTAAGTCGCCCCCCCTTGGAAAATGATTCAAGGCCATGCTGTTACATCCTAGTTAGATAAAAGTTAGATTTTCATGTTATATTGGCTTCGGGTGAGATTATGGAGATTACAATCTTGGTTGTCGAGGATGATGAGCATATCAGGACGATGGTGCAAAAATTTTTGCAAAACGCGGGTTATCATGTCGATACGTGTTCGGATGGCGATGACGCGCTCGATCAATTTTATAACAAACCGTACCACCTCATCATACTGGATATTATGCTGCCGGGCATGGACGGACAGGAACTGTTGAAGGAGCTCCGTAAAATAAACGATACCCCGGTATTGATGATGACTGCTTTGGGCGATGATCGGAATCAGCTGACCGCATATACGAATGAAGCGGATGATTACGTCACCAAGCCGTTCTCTATGCCGATTCTTGTCAAACGTGTGGAAGCTATTTTACGGCGGAGCGGGGCCATCAAAAAAGAAATTACAGCAGGAAAACTGACCGTCTTCCCCGAAACGTACGGAGCGGAATATAGCGGCGAAAAGATCCAGCTGTCGCCAAAGGAATTTGAGATATTGCTGCTGCTTGCCCAAAACAGATATAAAATTGTATCGCATGAAACGTTGCTGATTAAGATTTGGGGGTATGATTTTGATGGAAACGAGGGTATTATTCACGCAACCATCAAAAAGCTGAGGGATAAATTGCCTAAAAATATCATCAAGACTGTAAAGGGGATTGGTTACTGTTTGGAGGCCGAGGATGATTAAGCGCAGGCTTTTTGGAATTTATGGAAAGGTGTTTTTCTATACCGCGCTGATCTTGCTTTTTGTTATATTTTTTATGTTTATCTTTTTCTTCGACCAAGTCAAATCGGTCGTTGAGTCAACGCAGCGCCAGCAAATATCAGAGGTATTTCAGCCTCTTCTCAATCATCTGCATGGAAAATCCGAGGATGAAATAATGAATATCGCTAAAAATTTTCACGAAAAAAACACGTCCTTTGAATTTTGCTTGGAGGCTTCCGATGGACAAATTTTATATCAAACCGAAAATTTTACGATGATGAAAAATGATATCGGATTACCGCCGCCAAGCCATGTTATCATCAAAGGAAATGCATTTACGGAGCGTAATTATCATTTTCTGACAAGCGATGCCAACGAGCGGTTTCAATTCCTGGTGAAAGCTTCGGGGGGCGTAACCTTATATGTTACGGGTACGATATCGGGAACTAAAGTATATAGCGAAGTCATAGAAAAAATGGTTTTCGCTTTTGGGATGATATTCTTGGCAAGTCTGCTTGCCGCAGCCCTATTTGCCAGACAAATCGCAAAGCCGATTGAAAAAATCGCGAAAGACACCAAGAAAATGGCTGATTTGGAGCCAGTCCCTGCTCCGGCTTCCCGTAAAGACGAGATTGGACAGCTTGCCGGAGATGTCTATAAAATGTATAAAACATTGCAAGTAACAATTCAACAATTGGAAATTGAAATTGAGCGGGAAAAAGAAATGGAAGAGAATCAGCGGTATTTTTTCTCCGCGGCTTCGCATGAGTTAAAGACGCCCATCGCCGCCACCAGTGCATTGCTGGAGGGGATGCTGGAACATGTGATTGCGCCCGCGGAATACCCCAAATATTTACGCGAATGTTTGAAAATGATGAATGAACAAAATCAACTGGTCTCGGAGATCTTAGAAATTGTGACGTTGAGCAATGATATGACCGTACAGGAAAAAGAGCGAATCCATCTTAACGAATTTATGACCGGGATTCTTACTTCCTACCGAACGTTAGCGGATGTAAAAGAGCAAAACATCGATGTGGATATTCCAGAGAACCTGTGCTGTACATTGGATCCAAGCCTGTTCCGCAAAGCGTTGTCCAACATTGTCATGAACGCCGTTCAAAATACGCCGGAAGGCGGACAAATCCATATCTATGCGCAGGAAGTGAATACAAGCGTTCGTCTTTGCGTCTACAACAACGGCGTGAGGATTGAAGAGAAAATGCTGCATAAGCTTGTTGAGCCTTTTTACCGCGAGGATAAAGCCAGAAGCCGGGATCAGGGGCGCAGCGGCCTGGGTCTTACGATTGTAAAAAAAGCTCTCGATTTCATGGGAATCCCGTTTGCGCTTGAGAACGCGGAGAATGGCGTTTTATTTCGAATGGACTTACCATATTAAATAAAATGATGTCTAACCGATTAACCGGCAGATAAACCTGCCGGTTATTTTTTATGTTGGAATCCGAAGTTAGATTAAAGTTAGATTGGGACGGTATTCTATTCTCCGATGAGAATCCGGGGCTCGTCGCAAAACGATTTTCATGGAGGAGAGAACATGTACATTTTAAAAAATGCGCTTCACAATGTGCTGCAAAATAGAGGGAGGAACATTCTGATCGGCGCAATCATTTTGGTCGTTATCGTTACCACCGTGATCACGATTATGATCCGTAACACCGCAAATGGCATCATAGACGACTATAAGGGCCGTTTTGGATCGGAAGTGCGTCTTGAACCTAACATGCAGAAAATACGAGAGGAGGCCATGGCTAACAGCAAAGATGGGCGGGTCATGATAACCATTCCGACGATCCCTGCTGACCACTATATTGCTTTTGGCGAATCGGAATATCTGCAGAGCAGCCTATATACGGCCAGAACCGGTGTAAACAGCGAAAACATAACCGCAATTGACGCGGAGCTTGGCGCGGGAAGCGGCCTGATGCGGATGGGTGGCGGTCCAGGTATGTCCGAGGGTGAACCCATGCAGTTCATGCTGAGTCTTTTCGGAAATAAATTTACTGAATTTGAGGATGGAATGCGGGAGCTTGCGGAAGGAAGAATGCCGGAAGAACGTAACGAGGGTATCATTAGTACGGATTTAGCGGAGAAAAACGGGATTCAAATCGGGGATAAGCTATCGTTATATGGTGAATTGAACAATATGATGGAAGGGAAACGTGCGGATATATCATATGAATTGACCGTGGTGGGAACCTACTATGACGCGACGGACGAATACTCGGAAGGCTCAATGAAAAACGCTTTTACTAACCGCCGCAATGAAATACTTACGACCTATGAGACGGTCGTGCAGGAAATCCAACCAGATATGTCGGGGATCAAGGTTGAAGCGACCTATTTTCTGAAGCAACCCGACATGTTGGATGCGTTCGCTGAGGAAGTATACGATAAAGGGTTGGAGAAAACCTTTGAAGTTACTACGGATGAGGCTTCTTACAATAAAATCATTGGTCCCGTGGAAGGACTCAAAGGCGTGGCTGTGACGTTCATGGCGGTCGTTTTAATTCTCGGGGGCATCATTATCACGCTTCTTTCCTCCATCTCTATCCGGGAGCGCAAATATGAAATCGGCGTCCTGCGGGCGATGGGGATGAAAAAAAGGAAGGTCGCTTTTGGATTGTGGTCTGAAATCTTAATCATAACCTGTGCATGCTTGGCGGTTGGACTTGGGGCGGGCAGTCTGTCAGCGCAGCCAGTCACCAATGCCTTGCTTGCCAACCAGATTGAAATGGCAGAAGAGGCAGCGAATCAACAGCCAAGCGGAGGCAATATGATGATGATGGCTCCGCAGAGCTCCTTTCCAAGCGCAGACGTGGAGCCGCTCAGCAGCATCGATCTTTCCTTAAATATGAACTCGGCTCTTCAAATTATAGGAATCGCGTTGCTGCTCGTATCTTTAGCGAGTCTACTATCGATCACCCGAATTACCAAATACGAACCGATTAAAATTCTTATGGAAAGGAATTAAGTGATAAATATGAGTGTATTGTCGTTACAAAACGTCTCCTACAAATATGATGGCGCCAAAAAAAGCGTTCTGAAAGAGGTAAGCACCGCGTTCGAGGCAGGAAAAGTGTATACGATTATTGGCAAGTCGGGTTCTGGCAAGTCCACCCTGCTGTCGCTGATGGCAGGTCTTGACACTTGTAAGGAAGGTGCGATTTATTATCGGGGCGATGATCTGAAAAAAATTGACCGCGACGATTACAGGGCAAAGAGCATCGGCGTTATCTTTCAGGCTTATAACCTGCTTACAAGCGCTACGGCGGTTCAAAATATTGTTCTTTCCATGAACATCAGCAAGAGCCCTGAAAAGGATAAGAAGGAATTTGCCTATCAAATTCTTGAAAAAGTTGGAATTGATCGTGAAACAGCCGACAGGCCGGTACTGAAATTATCGGGCGGCGAACAGCAGCGGGTTGGTATCGCACGGGCGCTGTCGCATCATCCAGGCATCATCATCGCCGATGAGCCGACCGGAAATTTGGACAAGGATACGGAAGCCGAAATTTTAAAGATTTTCACTTCGCTTGCCCATGAGGAAGGCAAATGCGTCATTATCGTTACCCACTCCAAAAAGGTGACCTCTATTGCCGATGAGGTATGGGGGATACATGCGGGAAGACTGTTTTTAGTTGGAGAAACTGACTAAGTCGTGGCCGTGAGGATTGAACATAAAAAATCTAGCGAAAAGAGAAGGAAAACATGAGAAAAAAGAAGATTCCCATTTTAAGTATGGGTCTATATGCACTTGCCGGGTTGCTAATGCTATATACCGCTTGGTCGGCGGCCAACAGCTACGGTTATATTTCTGAAATGATAGCCATGAGCCAGTTGGTGGCCAGCGAAAATAGATATGAAATTGTAAACTTCTTTATGACAAACTGTGCACAATATATGCTGTTTGCCGTTATCCTATTTACATTAGGGTGGATTCTGCAAATGAATTCATCCGTTCATGCAGGAACTCTTAACACGGGGAACCAGGCCGCTTCGTCCGGAGGTTTACGTAAGAATGAATCCGACGAAGATGATTTTGAAACGTGGTTTCAGAATAATGATAGATGAGGATTGTCTCAACTCTCCTTCATTCTACAATCATCCATGATAACGAGGCGTGTCCTGCTGGGCACGCCTTCTAAGTCTCTTCCTCATTCAAGATCGCTCGTATCACGTTATGTCTCATCTTTTGCTTACCTACGCTTGGTTGAAGCAGGAGTGTAAGGCTATCCCAGCCCCCCCCTGTTTCTGGTACAAGTACGCTTCATGATCGTTCTCGGGTAAAGCAAAAGTCATCGGGCGCCTGTAAAGATGATCCGATGACCTTTATTCATGTTGATTCATTCAGGCGTGCTGCGGCTCCCCGTCTCCAACGTGGGGAAGCGCGGCAATGCCGGCCGTATTCAAAAAGTTCCAAGGCTTGTTAAAGTGAGGCTGGAAGAAGAAGTCGACGAAAGCCAGCTCGTCGATCGTCATCCCGTTTTGAATGCATACCGACAAGGTGTTCATCGCTTGGGTCAGATCGACTTTGGACATGATTTGCGCACCCAGCAGACGGCGGCTTTCTTGTTCATATACCACCTTCAAGGTTACCGTCTCTGCCGTAGGCATAAATTCCGGCCGATAGGCGTCAGTTACCGTAACCGCTTCGGCATTCATCTTCTCGTCGGCGCATGCGACTTCGGTAAGTCCCGTCGAAGCAAGGTTGAGATCGTATATTTTGAGGCCCGACGTGCCCTGCGTGCCCAAGTATTTTGTCGTTGGCCCCATCAGATTGCGGGCCGCCAGCATTCCCATACGCACCGCATTGGTGGCCAGCGGAATGTAAGCCGCCTTGCCGGTAGGATTGTAATGCACGGCACAGCTGTCGCCGGCGGCGAACACGTCCTGCTTGCTGGTTCGCATATATTCATCCACGATGATCGCGCCATTCGGCAGCATATCCACCTGACCTTGAAGCAGTTGCGTATTCGGGCGGAATCCGATACAAAGAATGACCATATCCGTTTCGATTTCGCCCTTGTCGGTGATGACGAGGTTGACCAGGCCGTCCTTGCCTTCAAAACTTTTCACGGTCTGCCCAAGCGCAAGATCGATGCCTTTGCCGCGGAACGCTTCCTCGATCCGGCCGCTGAATTCGGTATCCAGATAACGGTTCAAAATCCGGTCTGCGCTGTCAATCAGCGTCACCTGTTTGCCGCTTTGCTGGAACGCCTCCACAAGCTCTACGCCGATATATCCCGCACCGACCACCGTGATATGATTCGCCTGTTTTGCCTTTGCGATGATGGTGTTGGCATGTTCATAGTTTTTGCACAGCAGAATGTTGCCAAGCTCCATGCCTGGAAGCTGTGGAATGACCGGCCAGGATCCCGTCGTAACAATCAGCTTGTCGAAACCATCTTTGAATTCCTCTCCGGTGAGCAGGTTGCGCACTTGAATGGTTTTCGCATCCGTATCGACCGAGAGGACCTCATGACGCATGCGGGTGACGACGCCCAAATCGGCCAGATGCTGCGGGGAGGAGTAAAAGAGCCCTTCCGGATTCTCTACGACGCCGCCCACATACAAAGCGATACCGCAAGATAAAAACGATATGTTGTCGTTGCGTTCGTAAACGGTAATCCGCGCATCGGGGTACAGCTTGGCCGCATTGACCACCGCTGCGGTTCCGGCATGGGTACATCCAATCACTGCAATCTTCATCGCAATTCCTCCTTGGGAGTCAAGTCTAAGTAACCAAAATTGTTGAATTTTGTTGTGATTTATTTCACACATACAGTCTACTGTGATTTTTTTCACAAATCAATAGTCCAAATTGTTCAAATTTTCACAACGTAAGTAAAGCATACTGTGAAGTGACGAGTTTGACGATAGTCTTGAGGCCGTTGCGGGTCGATATTTTCAAAAAAAGCAACACTTTTTCCCATCAATAGCCGTTATAAGAAGTAGAGCCTATCTCGATCATATGAACTATTCGGAAGAAACATAGTTTAATCCTTAAGTATCGGAATAAGGCATCGAAAAGATACAGTCAGGCAGTTGAAAGGAGTAACTTATGAAGTCCGTATTTGAATCAGGAAAAGGCCGCTTCGGTTCTGGCTTGCTCGTTGTGTGTGCGATACTTATCCTTGCCGTATCGTGGCCGGCTAGCATCCAAGCCAAGAGCAATGCCGCGGCGGCGTCATTTAAATTGAAGGCCGCATCCAAGTCATTATATCTCGTCATTGGCAAGGAAGCCGATCTTCCCAAGGTGAACGCCCTCTATAAGGACGGCAGGATCGAGGATGTGACCGGATCCGTCACGTGGCAGCCCAGTTCGGATGTGTTGACGATCAGCGGAGGCAAGGTGAGCGGCAGATATGGCGCTTCGGCGAAGCTGACAGGCACGTACGGCAATCAGAAGGTTACCGTTCCCGTTCGTATAGAAGAGGATTTCGTGAAGTATGAAGTGGAGCCGTCTTCCGTCACCATAAGCGCGGGCTCCTCTCAGCCGATTAAAGTAACGGGTTATTACTCCAATGGAAAAAAAGTATCCATCGGAACGAAAATCCAATGGAAATCCGGAAATGATCAGGTTGCGCGGGTTAGCGGCGGAACGATAAAGGGAGTGGCGGAAGGCAGTACGACCGTTACGGGCGTGTTAGGCCAGCAGCCGTTCAACATTCCCGTGCAGATTACGCCCAAGATTAAAAAACTAACCGTAACGCCTGCGAAACTGGTGCTGACTCCCGGTAAAGCGGCCGCTTATTCCGTTCAGGCGGTCTATGAAGGCGGGCGAACGGTGGATGTGACCTCGCAGGTGACGGCGAAAGTGGCCGGCAAAGGCATTCAAGCGAGCAACGGCACAGTTACCGCGGCAGGCCAGCCGGGGCGTGCCAGCGTGAAACTGTATTATGGAGGAAAAGGAGTATCCCTTCCAGTCACCTTGCAGGAGAGCCTGGCGAGCATCGAGGTGCAGCCTGCGTCTCTCGTCGTCGGGGCCGGAGCTTCTAAGCCGATCAAAGTAATCGGCACCTATTCCAACGGGAAAAAGGTGTCGCTTGCAAGCAAGGTGGCCTGGACATCCGACAACGCGCAAATCGCCAAAGCGGCAGGCGCCAGCATAAAGGGGTTGAAGGAAGGGACGACGAAAATCGTCGGCGTTTACGGCGATCGCACATTTGAAATCCCCGTTCAGGTCACGCCTAAGCTGCAGAAGCTGACGGTCACGGCATCGAACCCGAAGCTGGCTCCTTATCAAACGACCACTTATCGGGTACAGGCCGTGTATACCAGCGGAAACAGCAGCGATGTAACGTCGCTCGCCCAGTCCAAGTCGAATGGCAAAGCGACCGCCAGTCAGGGCACGATTACCGCAGTGAGCAAAGGCAAGGCCGTCATTACCTTTACCTATGGCGGCAAAAAAGTATCCCTGCGCATTCCGGTAGAGTAGCATGAAGATATCATGCCAGGATGAGGAGAAGGGATTCGTTTCTTTACCATTTTGAATATGATGTGAAATCGAGGGGCTGTCTCATCGTAGTTCATCTACTTATGAGCAGTCCTTTTTGCGATGCATCATTCCCCGTGATGACATGCGCTGATCGGTCAAAAGCAGCCCTATCTCAAAGAGTCACTTGCAGCATTTGTCATTTTGTCCCTCCATTTTTCAAGTACGGCAATCCATGAAAATATGTAATTTCGTTTGATTTTCATAGTTTCAGGGTCCGAAGAGACAACTCCCGAATATAGTAATCTCAGCAAGGCAAGAGGAGGTGATAACATGGCGTTATTCAAAATCGCTTCTATCTTGGGAATTAACCTCGCTGAGGCACAGCAGGTTCTGGAAGGAATCCTTAACGGCGTCGTTCCTCCCGCGCTTGAGCCTGTCAAAGATTTAATTTTATTCCTTGTAGACGCAGGCTTGAGCAACCTTGCCGTTGTACTGTAAGGCATTCACGAGTCTTGCGGTACGATGCGCACCCGTTATCGGGTGCGCCAGACTGTCGACAAAGTCCTGTCGACAGTCTTTTTTTCTTAGGAAGGGCGGGGCCGGGGGAGGCAGAGCAGGTTAGGTTATGGCAAGCTGGTCCGCGCTTGAAGCAAGCTGGTCCCTGCGAGAAGCAAGCTAGTCCCCGCTTGAAAATGCTGCACAGGCCAGGCTGTTGGAAAACCCCTGTTTTTTGTGAAGGGGTGGAGAAGGTCCATTTTCCTCATCCAAACTTTGGCTCTTAGAGCGTTTTAAATCGATTTTTTTCTACCGGGAGAAGAGATCCACATCACAGGTGAAAAGTCCCATAGACTACTCAATGGCCTGATCTTACGGGATCCAACCGACCGCGTCGGATGCTGGGGGCATCATCGCCTTCAGGAAGCATTATCAGCCTGCTGGAAGCACTATCGGCCGGCTGGAAGCATCGTTGCCTCCCGGGGCTTGGACGTGCGGAGGAAATTGCTGCTATTTTACAGGAATTTCGGCTTAATGAGTCCACATCCCGAGGAATTGCTGCAAATCTACATCATTTTAGGCCCTTTTGCTTCAAACCGAAGCGAAACGGGGGAAATTCCTGTAATTTTGCAGGATTCCCTTTCTGGAATAGTCGTCCAGATCGAATTGCTGTATTTCTGCAGGATTTCGCTTACCGAATCGGCGTGCCTGGAAAAATCGTGGAGTTTGCGGATTTCGCCTGCCGGATGGGCGTGTCTAGGGAAATGGTGCAGTTTTCAGGATGGTGGAAATATCCATTTTCCTGCTCAAAACTTCTTTCTCAACAGCCTGACAGGCGCAGCATTTTTAACCTCAAGAGGCTAAATTCCAAGAAAATCATGCAAAATTACATTATTTCGCCATTTTGAACGCTATATATGCCTTGCCGTAGGGGAATTGCTGTATTTTTGCAGCAATCTTATTTTCGCAACCTCGTGTCAATAAAAATTCCTGCATTTTTGCAGCATTGGTGGAGCAGATGACTAGAGTGGCGGGAGATACTGCAGCTTTGGTGGAGTAGATGAAAAAGCCATCGGCCACCGATTTGGCGTTCAATTCATCCAGCGCGCTGAGGATAATCAATCCGTATTTGCAGCGCAGCCAATCGCTTGGTGCAGCGGATGATGATATTCTCGGGGCAGGAGAAGTACGCCTGAGAAGTGGACCTCTCCGTCCCCGGCAAACCGATCCGGCATACGTGGAAGCCGTTGATCACGATAGGCAAAGCCAAGGAGGCTTGCATGCCGATGTTCAGGATCAGCTGCGGCATGGGGAGAGGGTGTGCCCCTTCCGCTATTTGCGAGTTCACAGCATCTTCGACGATGAGATGAGAGTATACGGTGAGGACGAGGCGATCACCTTCGCCATACAGATGAAAACAAATGGAGTTATGCGCAGAGGAAAGAAACAATAGAGCGAGTTTTTGCTGCCATGAACCTCAAAAAAATGGCGACCTGGCTCTGGAAGACCAGTCGCACCTCTCCCAATTTCTTTCGTAATGTAAATATGGATAAACAAGACAAAGAACTCCCGCGATTGCAGTATTTCGCGGAAGTTTGTCTTTCAACCGCATCGGTCTGCTGCTAGAGTTGATAACTTCGACGTACTTAAATCTAGCACGCATGCACGTTTTTCGACATATGATGTACTTGATTACAATCTATGGCAGAAGAAGGGAGCGGGTTATGTTGCGAACCTTTTGGAAGAAGATTTGGCATGATGAAAAGAAACTGATCCGGGCCGCGGCAATTTGGTTCTTCGCAGGCATTGCGCTCAGTCTATTCATTGGAAAGCAAATTCATGTGGATAATTCCAATCTGATCACCGGGTTCGATTACGAATGGTACCAGATTGCGGCGAACAATATCGGTGCAGGTCTTCTCATTGCAGCCAGCGGGATTCTTTTATCCGTTCCTGCCGTGCTGCTGACTCTCTTCAACGGGTTTATGCTCGGTTATCTTGTTATGCTGTCTGCCTCCCATTATTCTGCGGCTGCAATTATCGCGGCGTTGGCGCCCCATGGCATCTTTGAGGTTCCGGCGATCCTACTGGCCTGTACCATAGGCTTGAAGCCCTTTAGCTGGGTCCTTCGCTACGTACGCACCAAGCAACCGGTTGATTGGAAGAAGGAATGGCGTACAATCGCGGCGCTGCTTGGCTTAATGGCCGTCTTGTTTACTGTGGCGAGCTTGATCGAGACCTATGTCTCACCCGTCACGATGAACTACGTTGGCTAGTGTTCTTTGTAAAATAGTGAAATCTGGTATTTGTTCATTTTCTTTTCCGAACAGGTTAACCTGTTATTTGAAGTTTACTGAGGGATAAGTATTATCTTTTCCTGATTATCACTATTCCATTTAATCGTGACTGTAATTTTCTTACCTTCTTCTGGCAATCTATACATACTAATTGACGTTGAAATTGTATTGTTTGTTAAAGCTGATGTCTTACCACTTTTATCCGAAGAAGTTGACGATCCACTTAGCTGAGGACCAATCCCTTCACTAGTTATATCATAAGACATACCATAAACAACTTGAGAAGGGTCGGTGATTTAGAGCACCCAGCCACACCCATAACGACTAAGCCTTTTTAGGATCAGTTAGTTCTAAAAAATATTTCACTCACCTCTCTAAAATATCGAATCAAGTGTGAGGAAACTTAGTTTGTGCTGTACATCAAAGCTAGATGATTTCTTGAATGGTCAACAGAGGAAGGTGTGTGTTGTGCTTGTAATTTATTATATAATACATTTTTACCATAAATAAACAGATAGAGGTTTCTTTGTGAAAAAAAGAAAATTTCTCGTTTCTGTTCTAAGCTTACTTATTATGGTCACATCATTGGGCATTGGAACAATCGCAAACGCAAGTGAAAACCAAAACGCAACTGAAATCATTTCTGTAAAAGGCAAAAGGCTTTGAAAATTTTCAGATTATAAAGACTTACAACAAAAATGAACGAATTGTCCCTAGTGAGCACAGTCTTATCAATTTCTTGAATGGAGATGGGATACTTCCCAATGAGGCAACTGGAGAACTCCTAAATGTACAAGTGAAGAGTGCTTTAACTGAAAAAGTTAACGATCTATATTACTACAACAAACAAGGACGGATTTAACTTTGTGGGAATCGACAAAGTTAGCCATAGATTTGAAATTAATGACTCTTCTTATAAAGTTTCGTTTAAACAAATGCAAATAGCACAAAATGGTGTTGGTTATCCTGATATGAAGAATATTACTAAACAGGATAAGACAATAAACATTGAGGATTCGGGGACTGAATTGGTTAGAAATTATGGATGGACTCCGATTCTGAAATACGGGTTAGGTTATGCCGTAGGGATTAATATTACTGCAAAAATTCAAAGAGGACAACAATCAAACTGGGATTTCAAATTTAATTTCCCGGTCACATAGTAAGTTCAGCAAGATCTAAAATAAAAATATTACAAGCTCCCCTTTTAGAGCGGTTACTTTTTGGCGGCTTGAAGTGACTTTTGTAAAGTGCTACGGATATTTCGTTTGAATTAGCGCTTTTTCGATCCCCCCATCACTGGCCTAAAGGGTATATCGTGTTAAACACAGGCAGGGAAACGAAGGAACATGTTTGGTCTATAAGAAGAGGTGTCCAATGATCTGGGGGGATATCGGAATAAAAGTCCGGTACCCCCCTTCCTTTTTTATAATCGTCCTTTTTTCGGCAGCCTAATCTCGAACGAGGTTCCTTGCGAAGGCTTGCTCTCGACCGTAATAGTGCCGTCCTGGGCTTGAATCAGCTTGTAGACAATGGCCATCCCCAATCCGGTCCCATCGGAGGAGGAATCCGTGGTGGTGCCGCGGTAATATTGCTGAAACAGATGTTCTACCGTAGAAGCCGGCATGCCAACGCCGTTATCCATGATCCGGATAGCGGCATGGTCCCCTTTGTCCGCAAGCTGGACATAGATATCCGCAGGTTCAGGATTATGGATAATGGAGTTCATTAATAGATTTTGCAGGATGCGCTGCATGTATTTCGGATCAAACTGAACATAAATGACAGGCGTGTCCGTTTCAAAATGAAGATGATAGCTGCTTGCTTGCGGATTATTGCTGATATCGGCGACCACCCTTTTCGTAAATTCAACCATATCCTGGTTCGTCTTCTGTAAGGGCAGCGTGCCGTCAGCGCGATTGAGCTGGATGACAAGGCTTAGATCTTGAATTAAGTCTTCCATATGCTTTCCTTTGTCATCAATCTCCCGAATAAAAGAAATCGCCTCTTCCTTCGACCACTCATACTGATCATTTAATAACAGGGTGGAGTAGCCCTTGATATAGGTTAATGGCGTTTTCAGATCATGGGAAATCCCCGCAATCCAATCCTGTTTGGCTTGTTCGATTCTGGTTCTCTCGACTTCATTCGCTTGCAAGGTGACACCCAAGGATTGGAGGTGCTGGAGTACCTCCTGATAGAGACGGTATCGCATGCGAAGCTTCCCTTTGCGGGTATAAATGCGAGGCAATCCGGCTGGCTGCCGGTAGTTGTCTTGCGAGAGCTGATGAATCCAGGCCATGACGAATCCGAGCGGACCGCCAAAATACCACCCGAACAGGCCAATGCAAAGCAGCGTGCTGATCCCAAAAATCCATCCAACGAGAAATCCTTCATCATCTGGACTGACATGGATATCGAGCAGCGGCAGAAGGCCTTCACGCAACGCGATAATGACGAAGCCCGTCCCAAGCATCCACAGAATAAGTCCTAAGGCGAGATGAACAGTGAATCTAGTTTTTATTCGCATAGGAGCGCCTCATTCGGGGGGATGAATTTATAACCGATTCCTCGCAAATTCACAATGATTTTTGGTTTGCGGGTATCGTCCCCGAGTTTTTTTCGCAGCTTGGAGATATGGATCGTGACCGTTTTTTCTTCCCCGAACACCTCATTTCCCCACACCCGCTCGTAAAGCTGAGCCGTCGTGAAGATATGATTGGGATGTCTGCAAAAAAAATGAAGCAGCTCCAGCTCCTTGGCCGTGCAATCTACAGGTTGATGCTTCACGGTTAACGTTGCCGAGTCCGGATGAAAAGCGAAATACCCATAATCGTATACCGTGTTCTGTTGATGTGAATGCTCAACCAGCCTTTGACGGCGAAGGATAGCTTTGATGCGAGCAACAACCTCCAACGGATTGAAAGGCTTGGTAATATAATCATCTCCGCCGATGCCCAGCCCCGTTAGTTTGTCGAAATCGGTAGAACGCGCACTAATAAAAATAATCGGTGCATTTGTATGCTTCCGCATCTCGGTGCATAATTCAAAACCGCTTATATCCGAAAGCATAATATCGAGCAAAATCATATCATATGCTTTTTCTTTGATGCGCTCCAACGCGCCTTTGCCCGTGGATACGGTGTCGATATGAGTAAAGTTCTCTTTCCTGAGCGTGATCTCCAATAACTTCAAAATTCCGATTTCATCATCGACCGCCAAGATGTGTGCAGATTCCATTGTGCTCTTCCCTCGCTTCAATCTTATCCTGCCAATTCATTTTCTATCTTACATCCTATCCAAAAAAGTTACGGGCATTTTCCGCAGCGTTTACTTTGATTTTACTTTCATTCCTTACACTTAGTGTAGCACATCAATAAGAAATCGGGAGGAACTCGGAGTGGAAGCCGTCATTCAAATCCATCAAGTAAGCAAGACCTTCAGGGGCACGGAGACGATTTCGAATGTCAATATGAACGTCAACAAGGGAGAAATTTATGGATTTTTAGGCCCGAATGGAGCGGGAAAAACAACCATCATGAAAATGATATTAAATCTAGTAAAGCCATCTTCCGGTGAAATCAAAGTATTCAATCAGCCGGTTCTGCCAACGTCTTATCAATACTTACAAAGGATAGGCAGCATCATTGAATATCCCGTGTTTTATGACCGGCTAACGGCAAAGGCAAATTTGGAATTTCATTGTGAATACGCGGGGTATCGCGATAAGACCGCGATCAGGGAAGCGCTGGAGATCGCAGGTCTTCACGGAGTGGAGAATAAAAAAATACATGAATTTTCTTTAGGAATGAAGCAGCGGTTAGGGATTGCGCGGGCGCTTGTGACGAAACCGGAGATTCTCCTTCTTGACGAGCCTACTAATGGACTGGATCCTATCGGAATGAAGGAGATTCGCGAGCTTCTCTTGCTTTTAAAAGAGAAATACGGAACTACCATTTTCATTTCGAGTCATATCGTGTCCGAAATTGAATCTCTCGCCGATACGATTGGCGTCATTCATCATGGCAAATTATTAAAAGAAGTAAAGATGGAGACCATCCGCAGACAACATCCCGGCTCGTTAGAAGAATATTTCATCCATCTGATTCATGGAGGCACTCGATATGCTTAAACTGATAAGACTAGAATGGGAAAAAAGTAACGTATCCAGTTATTTGAAAGGCTTAGCCATTTGTATTGTGGCCATTTTCGTTGCCGTTGCGCTGATGGCACGGGGCTCTCACGGTGAAGGCGAGCCCATGTTTCCGGATTATGCCGCCTTCATGTCTTTAACGAATATTTTGATTCGAATCGTATATCTCATTTTCTCAAGCGTTATCTTGTCACGTCTAGTGATTGAGGAATACAAGAGCAGCATGATTCAAGTGCTGTTTACGTATCCGCGGCCACGGAAAAAAATCATTCAAGCCAAGTTAGCCATTGTGTTTGGGTTCTGTTTTTTTAGCATCATCCTGACTACGGTCATCATCAATATACTCACTTTTTTCTTAAATCCGATGATAGGTTTATTTGAAGCGCCTGTTCGTATCGATGACATGGCGGTGGCCGTTCCGGCAACGTTGATGCACGCATTTATGATGGCTGGAATCAGCCTGGTTCCTTTATCTTTTGGCATGAGAAAAAAATCGGCCCCTTCCACCATTACCTCGGCTGTCGTCATCGGCTTCGTGATTAACGCCACGGTGTCTGACGGGGGGAGCCCGATCAGTTTGTTCCAATTCATAGGAATCCCGATTGCGCTATGTCTGCTCGGCCTTCTCATCGGCTATCTTTCTTTTTATAAAGTGGACAAAAACGATGTGGCAATATAAATCCATTTCAAATGAATAGAGGGATTCGCGTTGAAAAAAATGATTTTTGCTTCGCTTGCCTTAGTTGCCGTTGGCGGGTTAGCGGTTGGCTGCCAGGGAGTGGGGATGCAGGACTTTAAAAATAAAATTTCCTTCGAGGCAAACGGCATTGAGGCAATCGAAATGAACAATGATTCTTGGGATATTGAGTTCAAAAATACGGAATCCCGACAAATCACCATCGCTTGTGAAGGAAAGCGGCAAGACAAGAATAGCGACCCTGTGACCCTTCTCCATGACGGGAAGAAAATTGTAATTACCCAGCAAGATCAAGGGGGAATGGGGGGCTTCAGTTTTGGCAAGAAAGGCACTATCTATATATCCATCCCCGATCGTGGGGTAGATTCGATTACATTGCATAATGGCGCGGGTGACATCAAGATGAAGGATGTAACGGCCGCAAACCTCGTTATTTCCAATGATTCCGGCACGGAAATGATGGAAGGACTATCCGCAGATAAGGGTGAATTTACATCCAGAGACGGGGAATTGAACTTGAAAGACAGCTTGCTCAACCAATTAACAATAACCTCCCTTAGCGGTGGCAGCTATATTACCGGTGTGACTAGTCCTGAGATGACCATTACTTCAACAGATGGTGAAGTCTCACTCCAAGAGATGCAAGAAGGGAAGTCATTACGTATAGAAACCAAATCAGGAGATATCGCGGTTTCTTATCGAGCGGCTCCCGTGTCATTAAGGCTTGCCGCGCACAGCGGTTCGTCGGATATAAGCGTTGATTTAGATGGCTTCAAAGAGAACGGGAGCTCGGAAACAGCAAAAGAAGGCACCATTGGGGAAGCCGCACATAAATTGGAGCTCATCAGTGAATATGGGACGATAACCGTAAAGTAGATACGGTTTTGGGGGCCGCATGCCCGTAGAACGAAGCTCGGGTTAGATCCGGCTTGCATGAATGGATATGCGCGTATGGGAGATATTACTTAGAGGCATGCTACAGGGAACTAAAGGGATTAAGGAGTAGGCTATGGAACAGCGGCATGCATTAGATCAGGTGGAGGCCTTGGCATTAAAAAAGAAGGCGGCGTGGGACTCCGGCAAGTTCCCGTATCTGCTCCGTTCCATCCTGGCAAGCATGTTTATCGGGTTCGGCATTGTCGTTGCGTTCAAGACAGGCAATCTGTTCGACGAAGGGGCCTCGCCGTTTGCCTATACAGCGGCTGCTGTGACATTTGGCGCCGCTATTATTTTGATCGGTTACGCGGGCGGCGATTTGTTCACGGGGAATACGTTTTACTTTACCTTTTCTGCGCTGCGCGGATCGACGACCTGGGGAGACGTACTGAAGATGTGGGGCGCCAGTTATGGGGGAAACTTGATTGGCGCGCTCCTCTTCGCCGCGCTCCTATGGGGCACCGGGTTATTCCGCGAACCGCACAGCAACGTTTTTTTCTATGATGTCGTTGCGCATAAGATGGATGCTCCCGCTCTTCAGCTATTTTTTCGGGCCATTCTGTGCAATTGGCTGGTCTGCATGGCGTTCTTCATCCCGATGAGCCTCAAGGGGGATGGGCCGAAGCTGTTTGCGATGATTCTGTTTGTGTATTGCTTTTTTATTTCCGGATTCGAGCACAGCATTGCCAATATGACCTCATTTGCGATCGCCTTGATCATGGAACACCGGCCCGGCATCTCCGTATACGGAGCCCTGCATAATCTGATTCCCGTCACTTTCGGCAATATTATCGGGGGAAGCTTCTTTATGGGGGCAGTCTATTTCTATCTGGAAAAGGTGAAAACATAAAGTCTTTGAACCGGTAAACTTTCAACCGCATCGCAGATTCATGTCGATAATGCCAATCTGATCACCGGATTCGATTACGAATGGTACCAGATTGCGGCGAACAATATCGGTGCAGGTCTTCTCATTGCAGCCAGCGGGATTCTATTATCCGTTCCTGCCGTGCTGCTGACTCTCTTCAACGGGTTTATGCTCGGTTATCTCGTTATGCTGTCTGCCTCCCATTATTCTGCGGCAGCAATTATCGCGGCGTTGGCTCCCCATGGCATCTTTGAGCTTCCGGCCATCCTATTGGCCTGTACCATAGGCTTGAAGCCCTTTAGCTGGGTTCTTCGATACGTACGCACCAAGCAACCGGTTGATTGGAAGAAGGAATGGCGTACAATCGCGGCGCTGCTTGGCTTAATGGCCGTCTTGTTTACTGTGGCGAACCTGATCGAGACCTATGTCTCACCCGTACGATGAGCTGGTTCCAATATGACTTATAAAGCGAGCAAAGGCAAGGCCGTCATTACCTTTACCTATGGCGGCAAAAAAGCATCCCTGCGCATAACGGTAGAGTAGCCTGAACATATCCGGGACAACAGGAGACATCATGCCCAGCCGATGATCAGCAGGTGACAATGAACCATCGGCAAATGTCCAGAATAAGATAATGCACATCATTTAAGTCCTGTAAGGATGTGTAGGCCAATGCCGTTCATTTTACGCTTCAGTACGATTACGAGAGGTGCGATTACATTCACGGGCAACTCGCTCGGAATTAGCCGCGCCTCCCGATTTTCTCCAGCGTGCACACCGGGTACGGCTGACGCGATCGGCTCCTTTATCATCAACAACCCCGACTCGGTATGCGGTTCGGTTCCTTCCAGTCCGGCTACCGGCGGGGGAACGACGAATATGTACGCTATGAACTTTTCCACAAATGAGTTAGTTCTCCCTCCAGGCAGCACGGTGGTGTATGCCGAATTGGTATGGGGCGGGACGTATCTTATTAACGCGCCAGGCGGCGAAGATTTATCGGCAAGATTAGATGATCCCGTACGCTTCAACACGCCGGCGGGCATGTTCAATGTGAACCCAGAGACCTTTTTTAATTATGCCGTGAATGTTCAAGGGGATCTCGGTTATATCCGATCCGCGAACGTTACGGCCCTGGTCGCCGGAGGCGGTGCAGGCACTTACGGTGCAGGCCGAATTGTGGGCACGCTCGTCCCCGACCCGAATACGACGAGCTTCGCCGGTTGGACGCTTGGCGTTGTCTATGTGAATCCCGCTTTGCCTTTCCGCAGCATGAATCTCTATTTGGGGAACGTCCCCATCCAGGCCGTATCTCCTCCGGTCACGGAAATGATCGGGAACTTCCAAACCCCGTCAGTCGGTCCCATTAACGGACGGCTTCTCGTTAGCGCGCAAGAAGGGGATGCATCGATTACCGGCGACTTTGTAAGATTCGGCCCCGATCCGAACAATCTGGTGACGATTCCGCAGCCGGATGGCTTTACAAACAACTTTTTCCAATCTCTCATCTATGATGATAACGGCAATATCAATATGACTGCCACATTCGGGGATCGCAACCCGATACCCGGTCAGCCAGGCTCGAACATAAGCGACGGCAATCGGCAAGGATGGGATATCGCCAACGTCAGCATACTTTCCAGACTCGTCAATGGCCAAACATCGGCCGCGCTCCAATTCGGAACGAACGGGGACGGATACACGATCAACTTATTGGCCATTCAGATCGATAACATTCCCCCTTCCTTATTGCTCGAAAAATCCGCATTCCCCGACACGGTAACCGTAGGGGAGGAAATCGTATATACCATCGTGGTCAGCAACGACGGCGATTCCCCGCTTGAGAATACGGTGCTCACCGATCCGCTGCCGGCCGGGGTCATCTTCCAATCGGTGCAAACAACTCAAGGGACGGCATCGTTCGCGGCCGGTACGGTAACCGTCGATATCGGGACGATTCCGGTCGGACAGAGCGTCACTGTAAATATTACCGTGCTGGCTGCGTCGGTTGGACTCATATCGAATACGGCCTCGGCGCAAGCAAGCCAAACGGGGCTCATCTCTTCAACCGCAGTCACTACGATTGTGCCTCTGCCGCCTCCTGTTCTGGAAATCGAGAAATTGGCTTTTCCTTCTACCGTCGCCGTCAATTCGGAGCTCGTATATATTGTGTTTGTGTCGAATATTGGGGGGAGCACGGCCACGAATGTCGTTATGACCGATGCCCTTCCTCCGGGAACCGTATTCGTATCCGCCGAATCGGATCAAGGAACGATCGTATTCGACGGAACCGTGATCACGAATGACATCGGTTCATTGGCTCCGGGAGATACGGTGCAGATCATCATCGTCGTAAGGCCTGTGGTGACCGGACTCCTCCTGAACACCGCCACAACGTTTTCGGACCAGACGGCTCCTGAATCTGCCACGACGGAAACGGTCGTCATCGAAGAGCCGATACTGGAATTAGTGATATCGAAAGCTGCAGGGCCGGACCCGGCTACGGTGAATGAGGAGCTTATTTACACGCTGGTCGTGTCGAACGAAACGGCGGAAGTGCTGACCGGAGTGGTGGTAGAGGATGTTCTGCCGGCGGGCGTCACCTTTGTATCCGCCGAGACGACGCAGGGGACGGTCGTGGAGGTGCTCGGCACGGTGACCGCGACGATCGGCAACCTTGCCCCCGGCCAATCCGAGATCATCACCATATCGGTTATCCCGACCGCCGCCGGTGTAATCACGAACACAGCTACCGCCACCTCCAATGAAACCGCCGCCGTCATGACCTCGATCGACACGACCGTCAATCCGCTTGCTCCCGCTTCCCTTACGATAGAGAAGCTTGCCGAGCCCGATCTTGTCCATCTCGGCGACGAAGTCGTATTCCATATTACGGTATGCAATAGGGGGGAGACAACGGCGGTAAATGTGGTCGCCACCGACACCTTGCCGGAAGGAGTAGAGCTGCTGTCCGTCCAGGTCTCGGAAGGTTCGTTCGTGCAGGGAGACGGAACCGTAACCGTGGGATTCGGTTCGCTTCCTCCCGGCGGCTGCGCGAATGTGACGATGGAGGCCAGAGTGCTTGCCGTCGGCACGTTAACGAATTCGGCGATTGTTACGGCCGATAACATTATCAATCCCGAAGTGACGACCGCGGATGTCACGGTCATTCAGCCGTTGGCCATCTCGAAGCAAGCATCCAGAGATCCGGCGATTGTAGGCGATAGACTGGAGTATACAATCAGTGTCGCTAATCTTGGCGAGATCGATCTGGACAATGTCATCGTGCAGGATGTTCTTCCTCCCATGGTGCAGTTCATCAGCGTGGAGTCCGAAGGCGGGACGTGTTCCGCATTAGGGCAGACCGTCACTTGTTTCTTGGGAACGCTGGAAGCGCAGCAGGAGCGGACGATCATAATTACGGTGATTCCATTGATGGAAGGGACCATCACGAACACGGCCACGGCACAGGCGGATAATGCGGCTCCCGTGACAACGGCGCTTACGACCCGCGTGGTTCGACTGTTGGAGTGCATTGCGGCCAGCAAGCTGTTCGATTGGGTGGTGACCCGTACCGGGGTTATCGTGGAAGAGACCATTCCGGAGGACTGCAGGGCATTCATAGAGGCAGTCAAGGCGAGCGGCCGCGATGTTCTCGTGAATTGTTCCGTTGTTCCGTCGACGGAAGCATGCAGCCTCGCGATCGTCAAGCGATTGCCGCTGCCGGATATCGGTCCGCAGGCCGGCATCGTTCTGACCGCTTGTACTGTCCAGGTGCTCCTTACATTAACGGAACCGGGAACAGGGGAGCAATGCGCGTTCCCGCTCACCGCGCGGAACAACAAAAAGGTGGCGCTCTGTCTGCCGAATCCGCTGGACGAATCCAACATCGCTTCCCGGATGTTCGACATCCATTGTGCCGCAAGAGTAACGGACAGCTCATCTATCGAGGTGCAGATCGATTGGTGCCTTGAGCTTATTGTCAAATTCGTCATCCCGATCATGATCGAGGCGACGATGTGTCAGCCTAGAGAAGAAGTACCGCTTTCGGAGCTGCCGTGCAGCATCCGAGTTCCCTCCGACTGCGGCATGGGACGATAACAGTACATTAAATGCGGCTGGGCAGGCGGCATTCCCGCAGAGCGAAGCCCGGGTTAGATCCGGCTTGCATGAATGGATATGCACGTATGGGATATATCAGTTAGAGGCATGCTACAGGGAAAGAATGAGGTTAAGGGAGCAGGTTATGGAACAGCGGCATGCATTAGATCAGGTTGAGGCCCTGGCATTAAAAAAGAAGGCGGCGTGGGACTCCGGCAAGTTCCAGTATCTGCTTCGTTCCATCCTGTGCAATTGGCTGGTCTGCATGGCGTTTTTTATCCCCATGAGTCTCAAGGGGGACGGGCCGAAGCTGTTTGATCATGGAGCAGCGGCCCGGCATCTCCCTCGGTGCATAATATAATCCCCGTTACCTTAGGCAATATCATCGGGGGAAGCGTCTTTATGGGGTTGGTGTATTTCTATCTGGAAAAGGTGAAAACATAACGCCTAGGGAAGCGGGAAAACGCAGAGAACGGAAAAACACAGAGATGAGGGTCAATGTCATTAAGATAAGGCGCGGAAACCATAATCAAGCACAAGAGCAGGTTATCGAAAAGATAGTCCGCTCTTTTTTTGTTTCAAAAGAAAATCAAGACTTAACAGGCAGATGGATATGTGTGGCGAAGATCCTTGAAACACGAGGAGGCCACGTCCATGAATGAGTACGCGAATTCGCTAAAAAAACGCTGACAACCCTCATATGAGATGAGGGTCTCTGTGTTTTTTGCATTTTGCTCTCGCTCTTTCCGTTAGAGGAGAGGGAACGAATCAGGGCGGCCCCGGGCCGCCCTGCATTTCCAATCTAGGCTTGCGCTGCTCTTCGCCGCGCACGCTTCTGTAGCTTGATCAGCTCGACCACGACGAGCGGGATGACGGACAGCACCGCAACCAGAGCCCAGTGGGCCAAGCTCAGCGGGACGAGGTGGAAGATGTCCATCAGCGCCGGGATCGCGGCTACCCCGAATACAATCGCCAGTGAGAGCATCGCGCACCAGAACAATGGCCGGTTGGACATGAACCCGATCGTGAAAATCGACAAGGTGTTGCTGCGCACATTGAAAATATGAACGACAGAGGACCAGCCGAGGATGACAAAGGCCATCGTCTGTCCCACTTCGTAGGACGGCCCGATTTGATCAGAGATTTGTACAAAGTTCCCTACATAGAAGCCAATTAACGTCAGAATCGTGTAAACCGTTGCTTGAAAGGCAATCTTCTTGCCCAAGCCATTCGAGAAGATGCCGGCATTCTTCGCGACTGGCTTCTGCCGCATCGCATCTGGCTCCATCTTCTCGCGGCTCAAGCAGAAGCCTGGAATCCCGTCAGCGACGACGTTGATTAAGAGCAATTGAATCGCGATGACCGGCGCTCCCCAACCGAGCAGAATCGCAATAATCATGATCATGATCTCAGAGAAGTTGCAGCTGAGCAGGAAGTAGATCGTCTTGCGTATATTTTCGTAGACGCGTCTTCCTTCCCCCACGGCATCGACAATCGTTGCGAAGTTATCGTCGGTCAATACCATGTCCGAAGCGCTCTTCGCCACATCTGTTCCGGTGATGCCCATAGCCGTGCCGACATCCGCAGCCTTCAACGCAGGGGCGTCATTCACCCCGTCGCCGGTCATCGCGACGACAGCATCATTGGCCTGCCAAGCTTTGACGATACGAATCTTGTCCTCCGGGGACACGCGGCCATATACGGCAATATCTTTGACCTTGCGCGCGAGCTCCTCGTCGGACATGCGCGCCAGCTCTTCGCCGGATATCGCGAGGTCTCCGTCTTCGAGTATGCCAATCTCGCGGGCAATGGCCGAGGCCGTGGCCATATGATCTCCCGTGATCATGACCGTCTTAATTCCTGCATCCTTGGCGGCTTGCACCGCAGCCTTGCTCTCCGGGCGCGGCGGATCAATCATGCCTACGAGACCGGCGAAGCGCAGACCCTGCTCCAGTTCTTCCGCGTCCAGCCTCTCAGGGAGCTCATCATAGTGCTTGTACCCCAGCGCAAGGACGCGAAGGGCTTGCTCGGCGAATCGATCGTGAACCTGGTTCGCCTGCGCTTGATGCTGCATCGTGCAGGCCGCATTCGGATCCAGCGGAATCCGATCGAACGCGCCCTTGGTGATGGAGATATAACCATCCGCGGTGCGGTGCACCGCCGTCATCAGCTTCCGTGAAGAATCAAAGGGCAGCTCATGCACACGCGGATATTTCGCTTCAAGCTCTGCCTTGGTCATCCCTTTATTCAGCATGAGGCGAATAATCGCGGACTCGGTCGGATCGCCGATCACCGTCTCTTCTCCATCCTGTACTTCGATGGATGCGTTGCTTGCCAGGCTGAACATGACGAGAAGATCGTTCTCGGCGTCATTAAATACAGCTCCGGCCTCCTTCGGCTCATGAGAGGCCGCCCAGATCCGCTGAATCGTCATCTGATTTTGTGTCAGCGTTCCCGTCTTGTCGGAGCAGATGACCGATGCGCTGCCGAGCGCCTCCACCGCCGGAATGCGGCGAATGATGGCGTTTTTCTTCACCATGTTCTGAATGCCGAAGGCCAGGGTGATGGTGACGATGACAGGCAGCGTCTCCGGCACGGCCGCTACGGCCAGGGATACGGCGGTCATCAGCATTTCCATCATTGTCTCGCCATGCATGAGGCCAATGAAGAAGACAAGCGCGCCAGATGCGACAGCCACGACGCTTAGCTTCTTCCCGAGCTCCATGAGGCGATTTTGAAGCGGAGTCTTGCTCTTTTTCGTATTGTTGAGAAGGGAAGCGATCTTGCCCATCTCGGTCTCCATCCCGGTGGCTACGACCACGGCTCTGCCGCGGCCATTGGTGACCAGGCAGCCGGAGAAGAGCATATTCACCCGGTCACCGAGCGGGGCGGATGCTTTCACTTTTGCATTCGCGTTTTTCTCCGATGGGACACTCTCGCCCGTTAAGGCAGATTCCTCGACTAGCAGGTTGGAGCTCTCGATAATACGGGCATCCGCCGGAACCATATCTCCGGCTTCGACCACGATAATATCGCCGGGTACGAGCTCTTTCGCATTGATGGGCTGCAGCATGCCATCGCGCACCACCTTGGCCAGAGGAGCATTCATATTTTTGAGAGCATCCAGCGCCTTTTCGGCGCTAACCTCCTGACGGATGCCGAGCACCGCATTCAGGATGACGATGGCGAGGATGACGATCGGCTCCGCATAGTCATGCCCCTCCGTTACCGCCAGATAAGTGGAAATGATGGCGGCGACAATCAGGATTAACGTGGTAACCTCTGACAATTGATGCAGGAGCTTCGCCCAGATGTTCTCTTTCTTCTCTTCTTCGAACTCATTGTAGCCCTTTTGCGCCAGCATCTCCGCTGCCTGCTTGCTGCTTAGTCCGTTCTCTTTGTTTGTCCGAAGCGTCTTAAAGATATCCTCCCGTGTTCTCTCCATCCATTTCATTCAATGCACCTCTCTTTATGAAATCTATCCGCCCCAGAGGCGAAGCAAAAATTCAACGAGCATTTCCTTTTTCATATCCAGTCGAACGGGGTGGCCAAAAGATTCTGCCTTCACTTTCTCAAGAATAAGGGTGAGCAGCACACTGTTCGCGATGAGCGCGATGCCGCTGATTTCATCCTCGGTGATGGAGTCGTCCGCCATCTTGGCAATCTCTTTTTCAAGTTCCTCCGTGATATATTCGAAGATCGAAGGATACATAAATTCCAGCTCTTTGCTGCCCATTTCTCTAATGGTGACCAAGAAGAACGCTTTATGCTCTTCGTATATCTCATGGATAAAATCAATCTTCGCCAGCAGAAGTTCGCGAATGTTTTCATGGTCGGCGTGGAAAAAGGTGTCGATTTTTGTTTTGATCCTGGTCATTTGTTGTTCCAGCGCTTCATGAATGAGATCATCTTTGCCTTTGAAATGCTTGAATATCGTTGCTTCATTAATGGCTGCCTGCCGGGCGATACATTTGGTTGTCGTACCCTTGAATCCATGCACCGCCATATTTTCCAAGGCGGCCGACAGCATTTTTTCTCTAACCGTCTGTTTCACAGAAGAGCTCTCCTTTCTATTAGTCAAGTAAGTACTTGCTTGATTTTTAGTTTACGGCTTGACGGCCGGCATGTCTGTGAAATAGATCGCATTTTTTTATTTTTTTTGCCGCGCCTCTCAAGGCGCATCATAAGAAATTTGTAAGAATCGAGTAAGAAATAAGCAAACATCGATTCCTATAATGAAGTTGTAACGAAACGAGGGACTTGTCGATACGCCGCATCGAGCATATCGATGTGTAAGATAACCAACCAGGGAGGGGGGGAGAGATGGCGCATCAAGCTTCAGCGGAATCGGATTGCTGGTTACGAGGAAAAGGGGTAACCGGGAAGAGGTACGTCAAATGAGTAACGGGTACGGGGCTGTGCCTGAAGCCGGTAATGGCTGGGGGCGGCCTCCTAGGGAAATGAACTTATTTTACGAAGGAAACAGGTGACGGGATTGAGTGTGTTGGCATCAACTTCAAAAGCATGCGTGCAAGGTCTATGGATGATGTGGGAGCGGGCGTTTGATCTGATTACGAAGGCAAGAAGCGTATCCGTATCCCAATATGGGATATGCAAGCTTGTCGTAAGACGCTATCATGGGCGCAGCATGCAATGCAATGACGGACAATGGGTGCATCCCGGCGATTGGGTAGGGGAGCTCCATCTGGATAACAGGCAGGTGCTGGAGCTGTCCCGTTCTCACGGGCCGAATCGGGCCGCCTTGATGACGGCGCGGCAGCTGCGCGAGGCGCTCCATCAGATCAGCAGGGCCATCGACGGCACGCCCGAGCTTGGGAAGGTCACCGCGCTAACGGGCATCACCTTGCTCCATCGCGGCATAATTTATGGATTGGGCTTTGAGCTCCACCCGATGAAGTCCAAATGGCTCCGCTGGACGACGACGCACTATCTTCGCCTCTTGCTGGCGGTAATGCATCCAAGCGGCACGCGAAGAGTGAAGCAGAACAGCGGGAAGCTCAATCCGATGGTATTGATGATGACGAAGCGGTCTTTACTGGAGCGGTACCGCCAAGATGTGATTCCATGCCAAAGCTGATGCTTGGCGGAGCGCTGTTGATTCTGGTGCTGATCGTCTTTTACATGGGGCTCCCATTTGTCATAACGAGAATATGCGGGATTGGTGTCTTAAGAAAAGGAAAGCCTGCGGCGCGGATCGCCCTTACCTTTGATGACGGGCCTGATCCGCGGTACACTCCCCAACTGCTTGATTTGCTCCAGGAGCATGGGGCGAAGGCCACCTTTTTCGTGCTGGGCAGCAAGGCGGAGCAGTATCCGGATTTGACGAGGCGCATCTATCTCGAAGGCCATCAGCTCGGGATACACAACTATTCGCATCTGCCCAATTGGTTGATGTCGCCCTGGCAGGTGAGGGAGCGGCATGTGGAGCGAACGGCCGATATTGTCGAGCGCCTCGTCGGAGAACGCCCCGTTTGTTATCGGCCGCCATGGGGGATGATGAATGGAGGAGACTGGTTCTTGCTGCGCAAAACGTACCGGATCGTTCTCTGGTCCGTGATGGGGTGGGATTGGATGCGCGGCACGGATGCGGGGCGGTTGACGCGAAGGCTGCTGCGGAACATCAAGCCCGGCTCCATCGTGCTGCTGCATGACAGCGGCGACACGGCCGGGGCGGACGAGGATGCTCCGCGGCAAATGCTGAAGAGTCTGCGGGAGGTTCTTGCCAAGCTGCGTCTGCAGGGTTATCGATGCGTGCGTGTAGACGAGCTTCAAGGGCAGCCGCATGCCGGCCGCAGCCCAATGGTTCAAGCGGGACGCGGCCAGGTGAAGATGGCGCTGCCGCGCCAGCGCGGATACCATCAGAATCACGGCTGACAAGGTCACGCGCCGGCTATGAAGATCTGCGGCATCAGAGTTTTTCCTATGCATCGGGGCTCACAGCAATATGCCGATCAAAGAATAGATAATTACGGTGGAGAACAAAACAGTCATATGAAAAAGCGAGAATAAAAACATGGATCTGGCCCATCTCTCGGAGTCCATTTTTCGATACCCGACCAGGCTGAGCAACAGCCAAGAGACACTCGACAGCAAAGCGACCAGCATCAGGCCGAGGCTTAGCGGCCAGAACAGACAGCTTGCCAAAATGAGAGCCGTCAAATACAGATTCGTCTGGATATAGGTTCTGTGGATGCCTTTGACGACGGGAAGCATCGGGATGTTCGCCGCCCTGTACTCTTCATGCTTGCGGATCGCGATCGCATAGAAGTGGGGCATCTGCCAGATGACAGCGTGTACAAAAAGTCCGATAATCGCAGGATGGGCCAGGTCCGGATAGATCGCGGCCCATCCGATAAGCGGGGGCATCGCTCCGGCAATGCTGCCTATCTCCGTATTGTAGACCGTCTTTCTTTTGCTCCACATCGTATAGGGAACCGTGTAAAAGAACAAACCGAGAAAACCGAGCAATGCGGCCAGCGGCGTGGCCAAATATAAGGCCGCCAGACCAAGAATAGAAGCGGCGATGCCAAGCCAGAGCACGGACGCCGGCTGGATTTCCCCGGTCACCGTCGGCCTGTTTTTGGTTCTCTTCATGATGGAGTCGATATCCCGGTCATACAGGTTATTGAAGGCTCCGGCCGCGCCCATGACGAACACCGATCCCATCAAGGCCAGTATCATCTCCGGCAGCTTCTCCGCCAAGCTCAGATGATAGGTATATAAGGCCAACGTCAACCCGGCGAACATCGGAATCAGGTTGGATATGATAATTCCGCTCTTGACCGTCTGGGCCAAGATGGCCGTCCGAGTCCGCTCTTGCTGTGGAACGTCAAGCGCCCTTCGCATAATGAACCTCTCCCTTGTGATGAATTTTATTTTATATACGAATTAGAATATATATACTATGTGGTATGTTAATGGGGTGTGGTATCATTGTCAAGTGAGGGAGGAAGAACCATGGGCAGACGGAGATTAACCCAGGAACAACGTAAACAGGAAACGCGGCAATTGCTTATCGAGTCGGCGATCGAGATCTTTGCCCAGTTCGGCTTCCACGGCGCTTCTGTAGATAAAATCGCAGAGCATGCGGGCTTTAGCAAAGGGGCCGTGTATGCTCATTTCAAGTCGAAAGAAGAGCTTTTTCTCGCCATATTGGAGCAGCAGATGCTGTTGCAAGTTGATAATATTCGGCAAGTCATCGAGCGGCAGCATTCCATCTCCCAGTTCATTGACGCGATGGATGCTTGCTTCGGAACGGTGAAGAAGCGAAACCGGACCTGGAATATGCTGTATATCGAGTTTTTGCTGTACGCGATGCGCGAAGAAGCGGTGCGCCACAAATGGTCGCGCATGCTCACGGAATCCGTCGCGCAAATTTCAGGGTCCATTGGGCAACTGATCTCGAGGGAGAAGGGCGGAACGGCGTTATCGGCGGATGACATTGCATGGACGATTCTGGCTCTGGAAAATGGCCTGGCCATATTCAGTTATATTGGCGACGAGAGCATGCCCCCCTATTTATATAAGAAGGCTCTGCATCATCTGCTTGCGTCACGGTGACGAAGCAGCCATAGCCGGCGGAAGTCGAGACGGTCTCAGGCGTTGAGCCAGAGGCCCCTCGGCTTCTTTTTTGTCCCCATGTCTGCGTCCATGACTAGAAAAAGAGATTGACCGTGCGGAATTCAGGAATTTTCTCCTGTTTTTTTCTCGGTTTTTTGTTTATTCCTGCAAGTTGTCGCGGTAAAATAGATAGGCGCTTGCTAGCTGCAGATTCGAATCGAATAGAAAAGAGGAAGAAACGTGATTATCGTCAGTGCTTGTCTGGCCGGATTGGAAGTAAGATATGATGGAACGCACCGACTCGATCATCGCATCGCGAGGCTGCTGGAGCAAGGGAAGGCCGTTACCGCCTGCCCGGAGCTGCTGGGAGGCTTCGCGACTCCCCGGGAACCGGCCGAGATTATCGGCGGAGACGGGGAGGATGTCCTGGACGGGAAGGCCCGCGTCATCGAGCGAACAGGCAGAGACGTGACCGCCATGTACGTCGAAGGAGCCCGGGAGACACTGAGACAGGCCCAAGCGATGAAGGCCACGCTCGTCGTGCTCAAGGAATACAGTCCTTCTTGCGGAAGCTCGATGATTTATAATGGAGAATTCGCTGGCAAGGCGAAGGCAGGGCTCGGCGTAACCGCTGCGCTCTTGAGAAGGCACGGAATCGAAGTGGAATCGGAGGAGCAGTTCGCGAGGCGGCATATCGGGTAAGTCATCACCATGCCGCTGAAGGAGAAGCAATGGGCTGCGGTTATCGATTCTTCGATGAGCTTCCGGCCCGGGAGGCCGCGTGCAAGCCCGCGAAGTCAAGCGGCTTTTGTATATGAAGGCATCAACAAGCAGGTAGTACAATTCGGGAATCGCCTGGTGTGAGATCAGGAACGCAGCGTGCGAACGGAGAAGAAGGCCAGGCAATGAAGGAGAGCGGGAACGTGTCCGCTCAACCTTGGATCCCGAGATAAGGTGGAATATGGTTCATTTTGCGCAAAGAAGATTACTGAAAATGTGGTGGGAGCGGCCCATCCTGTTTATTGTACTGTACGTATTCTGTTTATCGCTTACGATATGGATTGACGGATTCCTCTACCCGGATCAGGATATGTTCGTCTGGTATCTCGTCGATATCGTGCTTGCCGGATTCGGGTTCTGGCGCATTCCGCTGCTGCAGCTTCTCGCGGCGGCAGTGATTACATGGCTCCATTACGCGTTGGCTCCTTTTCCGTTCCCGCGTGCCAATGTGTTTATATCCCAAGCTCTTATTCATTTATTAGCGATTTTATCGATATCTTTTGCCATTAAATATTACATCCGCGAAAAAGAGAATACGCTCAACCTGACGCTGACCTTAGCCAAGTCGCTGGATTCGAGAGATCCGTATACGGCCTTCCATTCGGAGAATGTGGCTTATTATGCCGTATGCATCGCGACAGAGATGGGGCTGAAGCGCAAGCTGTGCGGCCATATTTATATCGGCGGCCTCCTGCACGATATCGGAAAAATAGGCGTGCCCGAATCGATTCTGAACAAGCCGTCCAAGCTGACGATGGAAGAGTATGAGGTCATTAAGCGGCATCCCGTCATCGGCTATGAGATGGTGAAGCATATTTCTTGCTTTCAAAAAAACGGCGTTCTCGACATGATTCTGTTCCATCACGAACGCTATGACGGGACCGGATATCCGCATGGATTGCGGGGGAGCGAGATTCCGCTGGCGGCGCGCATTATGGCCGTGGCCGATTCCTTCGACGCGATGACGTCAAGGCGGATCTACCGGCCCGAGGCCGATATCCGCTGCGCCCTGGAGGAGATTCGCAAGCATAAAGGGACGCAATTCGATCCCGGCATCGCCGATATCTTCATCCAGATTGTCGAGCGGGAAGGGGAACGCATCCTGTCTCATCCTCGAAATATTATCGCAAGATGACTTCGGGAAGTCCCATCTGCTGAATGATGTGTTTGGAAGGGGCTTAACGCCTCATAAGTTAGTTATATTTTCCCGACAAAGAATTGTGGCTATATACCTAGATACCGGGGGATAGCGGAATGGCATGCAAGAGAAAAAGAAGCGGGACCCTAGCGCTGAGGTTGCTAATCGCGCTGCTGTGGACGGTGGCGGCAGCGCTGCATGCGGAAGCGGCAAAGGCGGCGGATGGAGGCTCGGTCTCGCTCAATGCCTTCTTGGCCCCGGATCGGACGCTGTATGTGAAAGTATTGGCGCCGGAGTATGCCGGCAAGCCCATGCCGGATGGACAGTATGTCGTCATCGGCGCCTAGCTCCAGCGCGATGGATAGGCGAACCAGGTGACATTTCGCGAGTTCGACGAGAAGGGCTTTGTCAGGACGTCCATGGGGGAGGTGGAGGGAGCCCGGTACGTGTCCGTCGAATGGGGCGATCATACTTACTGGACGGACATTAAGCGCGAAGGCAGCTTCGAGCTGGCGAATGGCCTGATGTCTGCGGAGGAAAGGGCGAAGCTGCTGAGCTGCACGAAGGAGGTTGAGCCCGAGGATTTGATTTGGAAGCTGGACATAGGCCAAGCGAAGGCGATCGCGGCGGGGAATTTGCGAAGCTATGCGGTGCTGAAGGACGGTACGGTCTGGTCATGGAAAAATATCGTGCAGAAGAAGAAATATGCGGCGGCACAGCTGCCGGGATTTCCGAAGATGGCGGCCATCGCGGCCGGAAGGCGGAACGGAGACTGGGATAAACCAACCTATGCTTCCGTCACGGCGGGCTCCAACGGGGCCATCCTGCTGACGAAAAATAAGGAGATGCTCTTCTTCGGTTATTTATCCGTTCCGGACTGGCAATCTGTATCAGAAGGCCGATTGCGTCGCGGCGGCCGGCAGCAATGTGTCCGTCAACTCGAACGGGCAGATGTGTGGGCATACGGAACGAATAATGATTATGGACAGCTGGGGAACGGCACGCAAGCGAAATATGAGACGGCGCAGCCGATCCGTTTCTCGGAATAAAGCATTGTTCCCGATGGTCCGCGTGGTCCGTCGGGATTTTTTAATAAGGGAAGATTTCTGCTATGATAAGGAATAAGAATGTATGTTCTGAGGAGGAAGGAGGGGAGCGGGATGAGCCGATCCTATCGAGTGCTCAAGCCCCATCGTTCCAATTACCCGCAGCCGATCCGGTTGTCAGCCGGGCAGCGGGTAATTCTGGGGAGATTGGATGACGGCCCGGAAGGCTGGCCCGACTGGCGCTACTGTTATACGCTCGACCGGAAGCTGGAGGGCTGGGTGCCCGAGCAGATTATCGAGAAGCGGGATCAGGAAGGCATCATTCGGGAAGCGTATTCGGCCCATGAATTGAATGTCGATCCCGGCGATATCGTGAACGTGCGCCGGGAACTGAACCAGTGGGTATGGTGCCGCCGGGAAGGGGAAGAAGAATGGGGCTGGGTTCCCCGGACTCATGTGGAACCGGCAGAATAATTTTCGAGAGCCTCCGGGTTATGCCGCCAGGAACAGAAGCGCGGCAGGAAGCGGCCTGGCAGGCCATGCAGCGAAGGGATGAGATGAATGTTGACCATAACAGACTATAGCGTAGAATCCGTAAAGGATCCGTTCCGCATTTTGGCCGGACGGCGCTATGAATTCAGACTCGATATCGAAGTGCCCGAGGACGACGAACTGTATTCGGAACACGGCGTATACGTCAGAGTGATCTATGCCGTCGAGGCGGAGCGGTCCTATATCGTGAAGCACGAGATCTATGAACGGACGACCGACCGTTATCTGGAGCTCGATCTGGAAGACGATGAGATAGCGGCGGTGAACTTGTTCTGCAGCGATCATTATGCAGAGGCGGACGAATCATGAATCTCCGCCCTAGAAGGGAGCAGCCATGGGACGCAGCAACATAACCGTACCGTATGGCTATGAGCCGCCGGTCGAGAAGGAGAAAGGAACGCTCATTTACTACGATTCTTTTGAACGGGCCACGGAGGAAGAGCTCGAGCGGGCCGCGGAATATGCCGCGATGTATGCCTTCAAGATGCTGGTGCTGTATCCGATTCACGAGGAGACGCTGAAGCGAATGGCGAAGGGAAGCGCGGCCGCCTATTATAAGCGGGTGAACCGGCTGGAGCAATGGGCCCGGGAGCGTGGCGGTGGAGGCGGTGCGAAGGTGACCATCGAAGATTGGGAAGGGAAGCGCAAGAAGTATACGCCGATCGATGCCGCGCTTCGCCATCTGACAGAGAAATATCCTTCTCCTTATTTCTTATATGTCACGCCGGAGACAGCCAATCAGCTCGCATCCTTCTCCTCCTTCGCGGCATGGATCGGGAAGCTCCGGCTCTTGTTGGCGTCCGAGCCGGAGGAGACGCATCCGCGGCTGCGGGAATACGCGCACCGCTGGAGCGTCGCAGGCCAGAGCGAAGGGACGAAATAGCCGGGAACGAGAATGCGGGCCGTACCTTCTACAGCCATTGTGAACGCATTCATGGTACAATGAAGGGAGCAATGCCGCTGCAGCGGAATTCGAACACATGAGGTGACGAAGGATGGCTCTGGCCGCGCATACCCTGGATACACAGATTCGCAAAACGGTACATATTCAATACTTGCTCCATTTGCCGTCGGAGTATGATGCCTCTTCCGACCCAAAATGGCCGGTCCTTCTTTTCTTGCATGGGGCAGGCGAGCGGGGCGACGATCTGGACAAGGTGAAGGTTCACGGTCCTCCCAAGCTGGCGGAGCATGCGGATCTCCCGTTCATCATCGTCGCGCCGCAATGCCCGGAGCATTCGCACTGGCAGTTGGAGATGGACGCGGTGATCGCGCTGCTGGATGAGGTGACAGCCGCTTACCGGGCGGATACGGATCGGATCTATGTGACGGGATTAAGCATGGGCGGATTCGGTACCTGGAGCCTCGGAATAGCTTACCCGGATCGGTTCGCGGCGCTGGTGCCGATCTGCGGGGGCACTAATCCGCAGCAGGCCCCGCTCTTGAAGCAGGTTCCGGTCTGGGTATTCCACGGGGCGAAGGATACGGTCGTCCCGCTGAGCCAATCGGAAGCGATGGTTGAAGCGCTGCGGGAAGCGGGCGGCAATGTGAAGCTGACCGTGTACCCCGAGGCCGCCCATGATTCGTGGACCGAGACGTATAACAATGAGGAGTTGTACGAATGGCTGCTGCGGCAATCGCTGCGCAGCAGGCTTAAGAGATAAGCCAGGCGAGGGGCTGTCTCGCATGCAGTTCTTCGCCGCGGTGAGCCGGCCCCAGCTTGTGTAAAAGAGCCGCCCGTTTTGCCGGATGTCCAAGTATTCCTCATTCGAATTCTTTGATGTGACGGTTGGTTCAATTTGTTCGTTCTACTTGTCTGGTGCCTTCGGTGGTGCCTTCGGCCCCGCCTTCCTTCCACGGCTCGACTTCCCGAAAAAACTGCCAAAATGCAGGTTTCCCTTATAGCGTTTATTCCGTTGGACCAATTCCTGCAAAACAACATTAATCTGAGCACTATCAATGGATTCAAAGCAAAAATCGGCGAAAATGATGCGCTTTTGCAGGAATCTCATCAAATCGCAACTCAACTCGCGAAAATTGCTGCGTTTACCAGGTTGTTGAGAAAAGAAGTAATGAGTAGGAAAATGGATAATTCCACCGGCCTGAAAACGGCGCCATTTCCTGAGACACGCCGATTCGGTAAGCGAATCCTGCATAAATACAGCAATTCGATAGGGACGACTTTTCCAGAAAGGGAATCCTGCAAAATGACAGGACTTTCCCCCGTTTCGCTTCGGTTTGAAGCAAAAGGGCCTAGAATGATGTAGATTTGCAGCAATTCCCCGGGATGGGGACTCATGAAGCCGAAATTCCTGTAAAATAGCAGCAATTTCCTCCGCACGTCCAAGCCCCAGGAGGCAACGATGCTTCCAGCAGGCCGATAGTGCTTCCAGCAGGCCGATAATGCTTCCAGTAGGCTGATAATGCTTCCTGAAGGCGATGATGCCCCCAGCATCCGACGCGGTCGCTTGGTTCCCGTAAAATCAGGGCATTGAGCAGTTTATGGGACTCTTTACCTGCGATGGATCTCTTCTCCCGGTAAAAAACGATTTAAGACGCGCTGAGAGCCAATGTCTGGATGAGGAAAATGGACCATCTCCACCCCTTCGTAAAAAACAGTGGTTTCTCAACAGCCTGGTTTACGCAGGATTGCGCTGCCTCATCGTTTTCCGCGGCATTACCCCCGCCGTCTTCCGCGCTTCCCGCCTTCATTGTTATCCCGTCTTGTCTCCCGTCATTATGTAATAAAGCAGGGAGCAGCCCCTTGATATGGCTGCGTACGTCGAAAATGACAAGAAGATATGTTGAAATTTTTCAAAAAAGATAAGATAGGTTCTGGAAATCAATGAATATTATGGTGTAGGCTAAAAGCGACGAATCGGAACATTGGAGGGGAGGGAGCTGCGGATTATTTCCTGTAGCAGAACTGCTGTGTCATCCTTAACATCGAGCGAAGTCAGAAGTTGTGCACATGAGCGAGAGAGGTGAAGGAATTGAGACGAACAGGAAATCGCATGCTATGCCTGCTGATGGCATTCATGCTGGCTGTCATCCATGTCCCGGGACCCGCTGCGGCGGAAGGGGATCAGCAACAGCTGCTTGCGCAGCAGGAAGCGATTGCGCAATGGGTATTCAAGGATGCGGGAGACAACGGTATTTTTCCCGCGGCCTCCGGCGCTTACAAGAATGCCGCGTTGTTCGAGAATGTGGGCGGGACTTATGAATACTACGGCGATAACGCGATTACGTACCAAGGCTGGGATCGCGGGGTAGGGACGAAATATTGGCTCGCGACGGTGCCGACCGCCGGCTTCAAAAATATTACGGTCTCATCGGCCCAGACCTCTTCAGGTACGGGGCCGCGGGATTTCAAGGCGCAATTCAGTCTCGATAACCGGACATGGACAGACATCCAGGGCGGCGTTCTTAAAATGGAGACCCATAATTTTAACTGTAAAAACAACGCATGCAAGCTGGTCAGCAAGCCGCTTCCGAAGGAGGCCAACAACCAGCCGCTGCTCTATATTCGGTGGGTTGTCAATTCGGATGCAAGAACATCCGGCGAGTCGGGCGGCGTCGGCAGCGCCGGCTCCAGCCGCATCAAAGACGTGCGCATCGCGGGCGAGCGCATTGATGGTTCGGAGCTGGTCGTTCCCACCATCGATAAATTCCGCTATCCGATGAACGGCACCGGCGATGCGGCCGGCAATGTCTCTGTACAGGTGAAATTCAACAAGGCGATTACGGTGAATTCAGGATACAACGCCAGCATCGTGGACAGCGACAAGCAGGCGGTCGCCAATATTTCCGTCTCGGCGAGCAACGATATGCTGACGATTCAGCATCCGGCGCTGTCGCCGGGCAAGACATACACGGTCACGGTGCCGAAGGAATTGGTGAAGGGGACAGATAACGGGCCGCTCGTGCGGGATGTCGTCTGGAGCTTCACGGTGAAGGATTCCCCGTATACGCCGCGGCTCGTCAGTATGACGTTCAACGGCGATCCGAAGACGGGCATTGCGCTCGCCTGGTATACGGATCAGATGACGGGCACGGTGCTGCAGGTCGTGGAAGCGTCCAAGATGCAGGGAAGCGAATTCCCGGAGCGAGAGGCGTTGGTCTTCAACGGCAGCGCGGAAGCGATCAAGACGTTCATGAGCGCCAAGGATCGCGAGAAGAAAAAGTATACGACCTTCATCAGCCACCGGGCTTCCGCCGGCAACTTGAAGCCGGGCACCGCTTACAAGTACCGGGTCGGCAACGGAGATGACGCCGGGTGGAGCCGGATTGGAAGCTTCACGACCGATGCCGCGGGCAATCAGCCGTACCATTTCATCGTCGGGTCGGATTCCCAAGCTTCGAAGCTGTCCGCCTTCGAGAAGTGGCAGGACACGTTCCGCAAGGCGATTGACCAGATCGGCGATCCGAAGTTCCTGATCAGCGTCGGCGACCTGGTCGACAACGGCGATTTGGAGGAGCAGTGGCAGTGGATGCTGGGCGTCGCTCAGGAAGAATTGGCTCAGGTTCCTTTTGTTCCGGTGCTCGGAGGGCATGAAGTGCAGGATTATGACGGCGACGAGACGACGCCGAACCGGAATTTTTACAATCATTTCAACCTCCCGCTCAGCGCCGGGGTGAACGGGGCGCATGAAGGCTCGATCTACTCGTTCGAATATGGCGATGCGCTCTTCCTCGTCATCAATTCGCAGTTCGAGGGCGAGCTGAAGTCCAACGGCAAGGATGTCGATTGGGCGGATGACGAGTTCTGGGCCCAACTGGATTGGATGCGGCTTCAGGTCGCCAAGACGGATAAGAAGTGGAAGTTCGTGTCGCTTCACAAAGGCCCTTATTCGGCAGGCGACAACGCAGGTCAATGGGAGGACGGCCGGATTCAATTTTATAAAAAATATCTCGTTCCGGTGTTCGATGAGATGGGCATCGATATCGTGTTCGAGGCGCACGACCACATGTATATGCGTTCGTACCCGATGCTGAACGACGCGCCGGTGAAGAACGTGCCGAAGGATGAGCAGGGGCGCGTGCTGAACCCGCCGGGCAGCATTTATCTGATGCCGAATTCCCTCGGCGAGAAATTTTACACGAAGTATCCGGGCTATAATGATTATTTTGCGGCCATTAACGAGCAGCCGTTCAAGAAAATGTTCGTCGATGTCTCGATTGCGGATGATGTTCTCAAGCTGACGGCTTATACGGCGGATAAGGCGAAGCCGGCCGTCTATGACGAGTACGCGATTAAGCGCACGGACGGCAAGCCGGACAAGGTCGAGCAGGCGAAGCTCACCTTCAGCGGCAAGCGGGCCGACCTCTCGTGGAAGATGCCTTCTTCCAGCTCCGAGCCGGTCAGAGGCTTCCGCATCTATGAGAAGAACGGCCAGGCCGGCACCAACTGGAGCGCCTATATTCCGGCGGCCGCAGGACAGACCCAGTATACGCATTCCGTGAACAATCTCGACTCGAGCCGCTCCTATGAGTTCATTATTAAAGCGGTCGGCACGCGGAACAACTCGGACCCGGTGTCCGTAAAGAGGTAACGACAGCAGCATCGAACGGTGGAACTCCTTGCAGCCCCTTGCTTGGCCGGAACGGCGAGCGAGGGGCTTGGTTATTGGCCGCATGCACGAGAGTCAGCGCCGTCTGAACTGCTCAAGCTTGCGATGGATGAATTGCAGGGCGTGTTCCAGGCCGTCCTCTTGCCGTATCGATTGGGCAAGCGTGTGCGCGTTCCGGGACAGGCTCTCGTTCCGGGCAAGCTCCTGCAAGCGGGCGGTAAGCGTGTCGACCGTCATTTCCTTCTCGCGGAGAGGGGCCGCCGCTGCGCCCAATTGCCGCATTCGCCTCGCCCAGAACGGTTGATCGCCAACGAACGGGCAGACGAGCATCGGTTTGCCGGCCCGCAATGCAGAAGCGGTCGTACCTGCTCCTCCATGGTGAATGATACCCGTCGTCCGCGGAAACAGCCAGTCATGAGGGGCCGATTCGATAAGGAAGAGGCTGACGTCATCCAACGGTTTCTCCGCCTGCATGCCGCTTCCCCCGGTTAGGATAATGCCTCTTTGCCCTGACCGCTGCAACGCTGCCGTCATCATCGCGAGAATGCGTTCCGGCTGCTTCAACGGCATGCTGCTGAAGCTGATTGCCAGCGGGGCAGGGCCTTGACTCAGGAAAGCGGCTAATTGCTGCGGAGCCTGCCATGGATCTGTCTCCGGCAAATACCAGAACCCGGCCATACAGACACGATCCTCCCAACGCGGGTCATAGGGAACAACGGCAGGACTGCATCCGTACAGGACAGGAATATCTCGTCCGTTGATTCTCAGATCAGGGGTGAACAGCCTCCGAGCCGGCAAGCCGAGCGTCTCCCGTCTCCACCGGTTCAACAGATTCAGGAAAGGAGCGGAGATCAGACGATTCATGGAATAGCTCATCCGATTCAACCAGCCCATGCCCGTATCGAACGGGAGGGCCGGATTCGCGAAGCGCGAGGTCGGCATAAGCAAGGGCACGGGATGAGCCGCGAAGACCGGAATATCCAATTTCTCGGCGATATCGGCGCCGCCCAATGCCTTCGGATGGAAGATAAGCGCTTCGGCTTCCTGGGAGGCTGCCCATAGATCGGCAAGCATTTGCTCCATCATCGGATACATGAGCTTCTTCATATTTCGCATGATCGCGAGCGGGTTCCCGCCTAGCATTTGCTTGCCTTCCTCGGATTGGGCCAGATCCAGAAAGCGGGCCCGGATCGGGCTGCAGAAGAGCCCATGCCGCTCGACGAACGGCTTGAAGTTCTCGGCTGTTATTACCGTGACAGCATGTCCCGCTTTCCGAAGCTTCATCCCCAGAGCTACGAAGGGCTGTACATCTCCCCGTGTGCCCAATGTGAGAAGATTAATCTTCATAACCGTCTTCTCCTTTTCTGTAGACTCCGTACTTTAACATATCAAGAAAAGGCGTCAGATCCGCGCCCCCTTCTATCGTGGCATCGTCGATCGAAGGGGGGCCGTTCTGTGCCATCTGATGCGCAACGAGCGCTTCCAGGGAGAGCAGGATAAATCGGAGGGCCTGATCGGGATCGATCCCTTCGCGGAAATGCGCGTGATTCACTCGCTCCTTCAGCAGCGGGACGTATTGATTCTCCATCTGCTGCTGCATCTGCTTCAGTTCTTGGCGCAATGCCTTCGGAGGGCTGGCAAAGGCGGAGCGAAGCACGCCGAATATCGGAGCATGCTCCAGGAACAGCTTGCGCTTGGCGGCAGAGAGCTGAACCAGCGCCTCGAAGACATCGTCTGACATATGTTCCATCTCGCGCTGCATCGCTTCCATGACGAAATCGTTGCAATACCGGACCACGGCCATATATAGCGACTGCTTATCCCCGTAATAATGAAACAAGATGCCCTTGGATACGCCAGCAGATTGGATTATCCGATTCGTCGAAGCGGCTTCATAGCCTTTCATGGAAAACTCCGACAAGGCCGCTTGAAGCAGCACATCCCGTTTGTCCATTCCAACATGCCTCCCAATTCTGTGGTTTGACCACATGGTCAATTGATGTAGTGCTATTATACAGTTGTGTTGACCATCTGGTCAATGCATTTGAGCTTTAACTGTCCTCTTTTCGGATCTTCTCGCCGCTGTGCTATAATCGGGACAACATTGAACGACTGCAGGAATGTGGAAGGGGCATGACGGTATGGAACCAAGAGAAGGCATGACATCGCCGGAAGGGCGGGAGATGCTGGAGCGGGTGCGCCGCATCTGCGGCACGCTGCCGGAAGTGGAAGAGCTCATTGACGGATTCGGCCACAACACCTTCAAGGTGAAGGGCAAATCCTTCGTCATTATGGGGGAAAAAGGCAAAGTGCCCGGCCTGTCCTTCAAGTCGGACCGGGAGACGCAGGACATTTTGCTCCAGCAAGGCGGCTTTGAGAAGACGCCTTATATCGGCCATTACGGCTGGGTATCGGTCAAGACGGATGAGCCTTTGGATTGGGCTGAGCTGGGCGAGTTAATCGAGGAGGCTTATTTGCGCGCGGCTCCGAAGCGGCTCGTGAAGCAGGTGAAGCCGGAAATCTGACGATTGCGGAAAACCGCCCCGATAACGCCTCAAGAATTGCCGTCTCGCCGGAGAAAAGGTATGATGGGGAATGCATCAGTCATTTTACCGGAGTTGAGATTACTTATGAATTCATTCCCCAAATTGAAGTTGACGCTGTCGATGGCTATCTTCGGTTCCGTCGGCTTTTTCTCGCAGCAGACGGGCTTGCCCGCGCTGGAATTGGTGTTCGTCCGCTGCATCTGCGCGACCTTGTTCCTCAGCCTGTGCTGGGTGCTGACCGGGCAGGCCAAGCGGGAGCGGTACATCGGAAGAGAAGTGATTCAGGTTCTGGCGTGCGGCGTGTTCCTCGTCTTGAACTGGGTCTTTCTGTTCCGATCCTTCGAGACGATGTCGGTCACCATCTCGATTTCAATCTATCATCTCGCGCCTGTCTTCGTCCTCATCTTGGGGAGCTTCCTGTTCCGTGAGAAAATGACGCCGCTGGCGGCGCTCTCCATCCTCGTCTGCTTCGTCGGAACGCTGTTCGTCATCGGCCTCGATCAGGGCTTGTCGTGGGATGAGGTGTGGTCTACGGGCGCGGGGTGGGCGCTGCTGGCCGCGCTGTTCTACGCCGGGACGACGCTGCTGGGCAAAGGCATCCACGTTATGAGCGCCTACCTGATGACGGTGCTGCAGACGCTGTTGGGCGTTTTTCTGCTGCTGCCCTTTGTGGACTTCGGCGCGTTCCACAGTCTGACGCCATCTAATTGGGCATATATTGCGGCGACCGGGCTGATCCATACCGGTTTTGTCTACTATTTGTTTTTTGACAGCCTCCGCAATTTGTCGGCACGGATTATCTCCGCACTCATCTTTGTCGATCCGGCGGTCGCCATTTTGCTTGATACGGTCTTTACCGGATTTCGCCCGACTCCGCTGCAGGTTGCCGGCATCGTGCTTATTTTTGCCGGGATGGCCGGATCGCTGTGGAAGCCGGAGCCCAAGCGGGACTACCTTGCGGCCTGATAATCGTCAGCTGCACCAGGGTATTTGCAGATTCTCGTGAACCCGCCGGTCCAGACAGGCGGATGTTTTTATGAAGCTTTGCATATAGCCGCGGAAGGAAATAAGCGGCGAGGCAGGGAAGTATGTTCTTGATAAGGGAAAACAACGAAGTGGATTGAGAAGGAGGCGGGAATGTGGCGATCAAGGCGATTGCGTTGGATTTTGACGGACTTATTGTGGATACGGAGACGGCCAGCTACGATTCCTTCTGCGAGCTCGTTCGGAGCTTCGATCTGGACATGCCGCTGGAGGTATGGAAGGAGTGGGTCGGCGGCATTCAGACATGGCAGCTGGCCTGCGATTACTTGGATGAGCAGCTCGGCAAGCCTGTCGATCGGGAGGGGCTGCACCGCCGCCACCGGGAAATGTACACCGCCTTAATCGCGGAATTGGACGTAATGCCGGGCGTGAAGCAGCTCCTGGAGGATGCCCGCCGCACCGGCCTGCGCGTGGCCCTCGCCTCCAGCGCTTCGGCCGCCTGGGCCGTAGAGCATATCAAGCGCTGCGGGCTCCTGGACTATTTCGATGTGCTGCAGACGCGGGACGATGCCGCCAAGGTGAAGCCGGATCCGGAGATATACCGGAAAGCGGTGGAGAAGCTCGGGGTGAAGCCGGAGGAGACGATCGCGTTCGAGGATTCCCTTGTCGGGACGATGGCGGCAAAGGCGGCCGGTCTGTCTTGCGTCGCCGTGCCGAATCGGGTGACGCGTCTTTTCTCGTTCGAGCATGCCGATCTGCAATTGGCCTCACTGGCGGATATGAGTCTGGAGGAAATCATCCGCACGTTGGAGCAATCCCGGGCCGCGGCCCAAGGATGAGGCTATGCCGTTCCTCTCCGCAACAAATCCGCCCTTCCATTATCATCAGAAAGGGAGGCGAATCGATAGATGGCCGCCGCGAATGACGCCGCCCGCTCGCTTGTGATTCAACGGGCGGCTTCGGAGCATATTGCCCTCTTGCAAGAACTGTATGTGGAAGCTGCCCGCTGGAGAGCCGGCCGCGGCATTACGCTGTGGGATGAACACGCGTTTACCGCTGCGTACATAGAGCGCTTCATGCGGGAGAAGGAAGTGTTCATTGCCTTGGCGGACGGGGACGGAATCGGGTGCTTTGCCATTCAATGGAGCGATCCGGAGATATGGCGAGAGCTTGATCATGAGGCAGCGGGCTACCTGCATCGGCTCGTCGTCAGCCGAAAATATGGCGGAATGAGGCTGGGATACAGGCTGCTGGAGTGGGCCGAGGAATATGTGAAAAGCCAAGGGAAACGGTTCTTCCGGCTGGATTGCATGGCCGAAAATAAAGGCCTGAACCAGTATTATGCGGAAGCGGGTTTTGCATTTGTGCGGACAGCGGCCGGAGAAGGCTGGAGCGCCAATTTATATGAGAAGAAGCTGCGATAAACCCCCTTGGTGAAGTTAACCTGGGGGCTTAGAAGGGATAGACACAGGCTGCGGACGGCCTGTGTTTTTTTCTGTCTGCAGCTAGGCTGCGATTTTGCGGGTTGAAGCGAGGCTTAGGTTGTAATAAAATAAAGTCGTGATTAATAATGATAATCATTATCAACTATAGTTGTGAGATAAGGAGGAATCCCATGTCATTGCCGGGAATACCGGTGCCGAAGGAGCGGCTCAGCGATGAGGACATCGAACGGTTCGTCCGCTGCCGGCATTGTTATTATCGCAAGTGCCGGAATGCTCATGAATCGAGCTGGGTATATGCGGCGCAAGCGTCGGTCAATCAGATCGTACATGCGTATTATTCACGTGCTCCCGAGGCAAGAACGGCCGCTTCCGTCCTGGGCGATATGGAGAGCTATTGGACGCCGGAGCGGGAGCGTTTCCCGTCGGAACAGCATTATTTGCGAATCAAGCGTTCGGTATTTCACTTTTTGCATGCATACTTGACCGGGGAAACCCCCGGGCACGCGCTGCTGCTCGGGGAGAAGCTGAACGTCCAAGCTGTGGACTTGGGCGCGGATCTGTCGATGACGCTCCAAGTTGCCGAGTGCTCGGATTCGTCTCTCGTCATACGGAAGTATGTGGTTGCCGATGAGCCGCAAGTGTTTAGAGCCTACGTTCAATTTGCGCTCGTCTTCGCATACAAGGCTTTTGGCCGGCTGCCGGACCGAATCGAAATCTATGCCTTGATGAATGGCTCGGCGTATGCCTTCCGCCCGAAGGAGGAGCATTATCATTCTTCGCTTGATTTTGTGCGCTTGATGCTCGGGGTCATGAATGAGGGGCCGGCGGGCAGCGGCCTGTATCACTAAGCCAGTTTTTTGCAGGAAAAGGGGATTTGCTCGCTTTGACGATACGATTTCCCATAGCGCCGTTGGCGATGCCGGGGTGATTATGGGTCGAGATAAGGAAAGGATGGGATGAGAGAATGGCAAAGATCATGTTGATATATGCCAGTATGAGCGGAAATACGGAGGAGATGGCCGATGCGATTGCGGCAGGGGTTCGCGAAGCCGGAGAGGATCTCACTGTAATGGAGGTTACGGATGCCAATGCGGCCGACTTGGCCGGATATGACGGAATCCTGCTTGGCGCCTACACTTGGGGAGATGGAGAGCTGCCGTACGAATTTCTCGATTTTTACGATGATATGGAAGACCTTGATCTGCGCGGCACCAAAGCGGCCGTGTTCGGTTCATGCGATTCATGCTATGCCCAGGTGGGCAAAGCGGTCGATATTCTGATTGATCGGCTGCGGGAGTTGGGGAGCGAGATCGTGCAGGACGGCTTGAAAGTCGAGCTGACCCCGTCCGACTCGGACAAAGAATTGTGCCGGGCGTTCGGAAGGAATTTTGTGAACAGCCTCGTTCAGGGGACGGCCTTGAAGCAATAGTTTTGGATAGATGTGAGTTAGATGGTGGGGAGTCTTTCGTGATGGAACGGAGGGCTCCTTTTTCCGTACATACCTATAAAATACTTAACCTGGGGAAGAGAAGGAATGGAGCCTATGGAGGACTTGGGGAAGAACGGTTCGCAGCAGCGGCAGCGGCTGTGGCTGCGGGTGCGGCTGTGGCTACGGGTGCGGGTGTATCCAAGGGAAACGGAGATTCGGCAGGGGGTGACGGGCGCTGCCGTTCGGGTGCTGCTCTGGATGGCCGCCGCAGCGGCGGGGCTGTTCGGAGTGGCCGGCATCTTTTCACGCTGTCTGGAAAAGATGGGAACCCGAGTGCCGCTCTGCGTCCAGCTGCTGGTGGAGAATACGGCTCAGCGCGAAGAAATGCTGTCCTTGTCGATTATGCTTTTCCGGCCGCAGGCCGTGCTTCGCAACCATGGGGTGCAATCCCTGCGGTATGTGAGCCGAATGAGCGCGCTGCGGGTTATATGGCTTCGAATAATCAAAGATCCGGAAAACGGTCTTGTCGCACGATATTCCGATTCTACCGATACGGTGAATCGTACAGACAAGGGAGGTTTTCCATGGAATCTATTTATTATCGCTTGCGGAACCGATTGGAGCGCGAGCTCCAGTTCCGGAAGCTCAAGCCTTACGCGGAACGCCTCCAGGCGATACGCGCTCTCTCCTTGGAACAGGAGGCGGATGCCCGGCTTCGGGAGAGGGGGTGCCGGCTGCTTCAAGCGGCAAGGAGCGGAGCCTGCGCTGATGAGCTCCTCATCGAATCATACGCCCTGACGAACGAGGCGGTGCGGCGCATGCTGAATATCCGCTTGTACGATGTCCAGCTTCTTGCCGGCCTGGCCCTGCATGACGGGAAGCTGGCCGAGATGCAGACCGGGGAAGGGAAGACCTTGGCCGCCGTGCTTCCGGCCTGTCTGCATGCCTTATCTGGCAAGGGCGTGCATATCATGACGTTCAATGATTATTTGGCGGGCCGGGATGCCGCGTGGATGGGACCGGTGTACGAATACCTCGGCCTTACGGCAGGTTGTGTCCGCGAGGGAATGTCTTCCGCCGAACGCAGGGCGGCTTATGCGGCGGATGTGACGTATGTGACGGCGAAGGAGGCGGGCTTCGATTATTTGCGGGACGGTCTCTGCATGGATTCGGAGTCGCTGGTGCAGCGCCCCTTCCATCTGGCGCTGATCGACGAGGCCGATTCCATCCTGATCGATGAGGCAAGAGTGCCGCTCGTCGTCGCGGGCGAGGGGAAGCCGCCCGGGTACCGGGCCGAGGCGGAGAGAATGGCGGCCTTGGCGAAGCGGCTGCGGCCGGGGCTTGATTATGATGTGGATGACGCCGGCGGGCAGGTCTATTTGACGGAGATGGGGGCGGAACGGGCGGAAGCGCTCCTCGGATGCGGCAGCCTGTATGATCCGGAACAGTCCGGCCTGCTCGCGGGTCTGCACCACGCGCTTCACGCGGAAGCGCTGCTGCGGCGCGATGTCGATTACATCGTCCGGGAGGGGCGGGTCGAGCTCGTTGACGAATTCACCGGCCGCATTGTAGACAAACGCCGGTGGCCGGACGGGGTGCAGTCGGCCGTAGAGGCGAAGGAGGGCGTGGCGCCGCAGCCCGGCGGCCGCATTCTCGGCATGATTACGCTGCAGCATTTGCTGAGCCTCTATCCGTTGATCTGCGGCATGTCGGGCACCGTCCGCTCCGCGGCGGACGAACTGCGGGACACCTATCAGTTGGAGGTGGCCGTCATTCCTCCGAATCGGCCATGCCGGAGGCAGGATGAGCCCCCGCTCGTCTTTCCGAGCTTGCGGGGCAAGCAGCGGGCGCTGCTGGCCGAGATCGCCTCGGTCCACCGGACGGGGCGGCCGATTCTCGCCGGAACGGCAAGCGTGGCGGAATCGGAGCGGCTGGCACGCGATTTGGAGCAGGCGGGCGTGCCCTGCTGCGTGCTGAATGCGAAGCATGACGCGGAGGAGGCGGAGCTGATCGCGCGGGCAGGGACCTGGGGCGCGGTCACCATCTCGACGAACATGGCCGGCCGGGGCGTCGACATCGTGCTCGGCGGCGGGGATCCCGCCCAATATGCCCAGATCGCGCAGCTTGGGGGCCTGTACGTCATCGGCACCAATCTGCATGATAGCCGCCGCCTCGACGATCAGCTCCGGGGGCGCTCGGGCAGGCAGGGAGATCCGGGGATGTCCCGCTTCTTCCTCAGCCTGGAGGATTCGCTGCTGCATCGCTACGGCCGAGTGTATCCGTTCCCGGAACGGTGGAAGTCTGCTGCTCCGGACAAGCCGCTGCGAGCGGCTGCCGTCCACCGCCTGCTCGCCCATATTCAGCGGGTGGCGGAAGGACGGAATGCGGAGCGGCGCCGCATGTTGAACCGCTACGCCGATGTGCTGGAGCAGCAGCGGCGCATTATCGCGGCCTGGCGCCGAGATGTGCTGATGGAGGAGGCGCAGCCGTCGCTGAAGCTGGCTGAAGATGCGGAGCGGCGTGAGCGCATGTGCCGGCGGTGGGGCGCAGAGCGGGTGTGCCGCCTGGAGAAACGGGTGACCTTGCTGAACATCGATCGTCGTTGGTCCGATTATGTGGATTATGTGTCCGCGGTAAGGGAAGGGCTCCATCTGGAGGGATTGAGCCGTCAGGATCCGCTGGATCAGTACCATCAGCGGCTTATTCGGGCCTTCGCGGACTTGCCGCATCTCATCGAGGACGGCATTCGGCAGGAGCTGCGCGCGCTCGATGAGACCGGGCCGGACGCCTGGCAAGATGTCGCTCGGGAGATCGGGCTGGAGGGTGCGCCGCCACAGCAATCGACCTGGACCTATTTGCTGCACGACCATGTGGTGCCGAACCGATTCTCGCTGTTTTAAGCCGACTAGCGGGGATGCGAGAAGGGGGGAGACCGCATCGCAGTTGGCGATACGGTCTCCCGGCATCATTTTCATGCCTTGTGTACTGGTACCTTGTACATCCGCTTTCACGTACACTGTAACTCGTACATCTGCCTTCAAGTAGACATTACCTAGTACATCCGCTTTCACGGACACTGTAACTCGTACAACTGCCTTCACCGTACACCTGTACCTTGTACAGCCGCATTTTCATTTACCCGTACCCTCATGCTTCCACCTTCGCGAGCATCTATCCCGCTCATAATCCATCTCGCCTACATTTCGCCTACATTTCGCCTCTCCCCGGCTGACCAAAGCTGCAAAAATACAGTATTTTTCACTAGAAAACACCGAATAGAGGAAAAATCCTGCAGGGATGCAGGATTTTCACGCTCTGACTGGCACTGCTCCTATTTAAGCGCGAAAATGATGTATTTTTGCAGGAATCCTCCAGAGCTGCATATCGCCGATCAGAAATGATGTAAAATTGCAGCATTTTCTACAAATAGTCTAGCGCACCCGCCCTAAGCTCATAACGCACAACGTATTTCCCCGCCCCCCTGGTGACAGGCGTAAACCATCCCTTGTCACATAGCGACTGCAGCGTTCCCACCGCTTTGCGATGGTTTACGCGTAAATGTCTCTCCACGTCGATGGGGCGGAGCGGACGGCCGAGGGTGCAGGCGAGCCGGATAGTTTCCCGTTCCGCCAGACTATGCAGGCCGACAGGCGCGGAGTCTGCGTGATAGCGGCTCATTACCATGCGGAGCAGCGTCATGCCCAGTTCGGGACGGTCAGCGACGTCGTCATAAGCGAAGGAGATGACTTGGAACCCGACAGCGGACAAAAACGTCTCCCGGTTCAGTTCATTGCAGTACTTCTGCCTATCCATGTTTCGGACATGGGGAACGAAGCCTTTGATCTCGATGATCAGCTTGACATGCGGGGACAGCCAGGCGAAATCGCAGAAATAGGACAGGCCCCGCCAATCAAGCACTTCATATTCCGGATGCAGCTGGTCAAAGCTGCCCCGAAGCGGCCACCATACGTTGCGGCAAAACAGCTTCTCTGCGTCACGGTGTCCCCGCTCCAGCCGTCCCTTTCGTTCACCCGTTCTTCTCTGCAAGTGGTGCCGGATAAACGATGCATGCGCTTCTTCAAAACTCACCCTACCGCCTCCTTCGACAAAATAAAAACGCCCCGATTCCCTTCGCGTGGAAAGGATCGGGACGTTCTTCGTCTCTTACGTTGATTATACTGCGGTTACGGCATCTTGACCAGTTCGGCTTTGGCTGGCCACGGCGAGGCGATCAGACAGGGTGGCAGTGGCTGCATTCTTTTACCGCTGGGCCAGGCGACTCGTACCATGGACATCCTGTTCTCATTTCAATGGCTGCACATCTTGCGCCAGACGCACCATATCCCGCAGCAGCATGCCGTTCTCGTAGATTTCCTCGTCATAATGGCGAACGAAGAAATCGCGGTCGATGCCCGTCATCCGGAACCCGCATTTCTGGTAGAGCGCGAGCTGGCTTATGCTGGTGCTGCCGGTACCTACTTCTATCGTCTGGTAACCGAGCGCCTTGGCGGTCTCGACCGCGTGAAGGACGAGCCGCTTGCCGATGCCCTGTCCCTGGTGACTCTCCGCGACGGCGACGTTGACCAGCTCAATTGTGCTTGGCCGGGTCGGCAGCAGCACATAGACGCCGACGACTTCCCCGTCCTGTTCCGCAACGAAGCAGGTTCCCCGCCCGAGATACTCCTGCACGAGGTCCGTCGACGGGTCTGCCAGCAGCAGCAATTCCATCGGAGGCTTCTCCTCCGTGTTCCATTTTCGAATCTGCATAATCGTTTTGTGCTCCTTTGATGCGACAGACTGCTCTATCTTTATCTCCTTCATTTACTTCGGGTCGGCTTCGCATATTTCCTGTTTTTTTGAAAAAATTCGTCTCTTCTGATGGGCTTGGCGGGGAGAGAGGTGCTCTACAGCGGGCGTCAGTACGCCCAGGCGATCGTCTGACTCCTGCTGGTCAGTACCCGCAGATGCTTGTCTGACTCCTGCTGGTCAGTACCCGCAGATGCTTGTCAGACTCCTGCTGGTCAGTACCCGCAGACGCCTGTGAGACTCCTGCTGCGTCTGGCGTTAGCCGCGCGAATCGGCGGGAGGCTGGCCGCGTCCCGGGTCCGTCAGGAGGCTTCGTTCCCGCCGGCGGCCTTGGCGCGTGCCGCCCGAGTCTTGATCGCCTCCGTCACGACGAAGGCCAGATCATCGTTGCCGTAGAGCGACAGGACGCCGAGCACCGTGTCGTCCGGAATGTCGCCGGCCTCTTCCTTCGGAACCGTGAGCCCGATGGCCTGCTGCAGCGCCGGATTGGCGCCCTGCCGCGGATAGGCCCGCTGATAGAGCTCGGCCGGATCAAGGTCATGATTGACGCACCACTGGGCGAATACGAGGATCATCATCTGCTCGTCCCGTTCATAGTTGCGGATAATCTGTTCTTCGATTTCTTTGCGAGACATTGATATATCTCCTTCCAAGCAGTAATATGGGTTCATTATAGCGAATGGGCAGGAGGATTCACAATGATTAAGAACGAGAAGATACGGGCTGCCGAAGTCGAATTGACCGGTCTGAACGGGGAAAAGCTCGGCGTCGTGCCGACCTCGGAGGCGCTCGCGCTGGCGAAAAAGCTGAAGGTGGATCTCGTCTGCCTGTCGCTGATGAGCAGTCCGCCTCCCTGCAAGCTGATCGGAGCGGGAGCGGCCAAGCAGGAGGCGCAGCAGGCCCGCAAGGCGGAGCGCCAGCCGAAGGTGAAGGAGATTCGCCTGACGCCGCAGATCGAGGATCATGACTATGAGACGAAGAAAAACCAGGCGGAACGGATCCTGCGCGCCGGAGATTCGGTGCAGCTCGTCATCCGCATCAAGGGCAAGGAAGGCGCGCTGGCGCAGCAGATCCTCGAGCGGCTGCTGCAGGATCTGCGTCCGGCAGGAACGAAGCGGACCGGCATCCAATTGAGCGGCAAGCAGGCGATGGTGCAGGTCGATCCGGCGCCGGGCGCGGAAGCATAATCGAAGCAAAACAAGCGGCTCCCATCCGTCCATGCGCCGGACACGGACCGGACGGGAGTCTTCATTCAAGCCCGGACCCGCTGCGCCGCGGAATCGGTCCGAGTCGTGATGGGCGCATGTCCCCGCGCCTTGGCCAGGCCGAACTTCGGCATATTGCCGTAGACGGCCTCGAACTGGCCTCCTCGTACGATATACGTTTCATGATAGATGCCGACCGCATTCGTTTTCCCGACCGCTTGATAGAATCGCCGCCATGCCTTCAAATGCTCCGGCCCCCGCGCATAGGCTGTCAGATCCTCGAAGGAACGCCAATATTGAACCATCAAGATCGTTCTGAAATTGACGGTCGTCTCCAAGGAGAGAAAGCCAAGCCCCGGGTTCGTATACAGTTCGCGAATCATTGGCGGCATCGCTGTAAAGACCGGCCACCATTGATGGACGGCCCACCATTTGTTCACCCTCATTCCGATCAGGAACACGACAATATCCTGTTCCCTGTCCTCTACCGTGTAGCGTCCGCCAAAGATTGATTTTCCCATCCTATCTCCTCCTTCTTACTTTTCTGCTGGAACCGCCGCATCGCCGCATCGCTCCACTCGATCTCCGCCCGAACGACGCGCTTGCCATAGTCGAGCGTAAGCAGCCAATATTGCAAATCTTCTTCATCCGAACAATGCGTCATGATCTGATTTTCGATCGCTTCGTACATCTGATAACGCTCCTGGAGCATCGAGTTGAATCGCTGGATCTGCCGGACCGTCGCATCCGTCTCTTGATGACGGTGGAAGAACAGCTTGAGCAAAAATTCATTTTTGTGCGCGTGGAGCTGTTGAAGCGGCTCCTGCAGCCAGGCCTGCAGCGCCTGCATTCCTTGGGGCGTAATATGGTACTCTTTTTTGTCGGGCTTCGATTCCTGGGCGGTATCGGTGACCACGGCCCATCCGTCCTCGACGAGCTTTTTCAACGTCGGATAGATTTGTCCGTAACTGATCTTCCAGAAATGATTGAGGCTGGTATCCATCATCTGCTTGATCTCATAGCCTGTGTGGCAATCGGTCGTCAGCAGCCCAAGAATGGCATAGGTCGTGTCGCTGTGCTTAGCAGCCATTGCATCACCTTCTAATGTATCATAATGATATATATCATAAAGATACACTATCGAGTTAATGGCGGCAAGGGGAATTTTCCTGAACAATGGGGGGCAGAGCGGCGTTTAACAGATAGTTGCGGAACGAATTACAGATCTGACGGCGCAACGCGCACACAGCAGGGATCCCCGCGGCTGATGACGGCGGTGCCGCATCAGGGAGATTCTGCTATAATGGGGATGAGGTGAGTGCGATGGCGAAGAAGAGAGGCCGGAACGCCGCTCCGCAAGGGACTGCCCCGTCTGCCCAAGATAAGCCGGCGACGCTGAAGGATCTGCTTCGGCCCGATATCGTAGCGCAGCTGAAGGAGCAGGCTACCGTGTTGAAGGCGGAGGAAACGCAGCGGAAGGAAAAGGAGAGACGCCAGGCGGAGGAAGCCCGTGCGGCCGAACAGAAGCGGCTGGACAATGACTTCACTTATTTGTTGAACAACAGCAGCATGGATTGGCGCAAGTATAAATAATATGAGAAGAGAAGGCCCGATGATCTGTCATCGGGTTTTTTTAAATTTCTTGGTGGAGGAACAGGTCCTCCCCCTTGTTTCTGTTTTGGTCAGGCTAGGATATGGGGACGAACATCTTGAAACGAACCATTTTTGGATCAAAACTTGGCACTCTGTCTCCTGGGGCATGATCGTGTAGAGGGAATTGCTGCTATTTTACAGGAATTTCGGCTCCATGAGTCCGCATCCCGAGGAAATGCTGCACAGCTACATCATTTTAGGTCTTTTTGCTCTAAGTCGAAGGGAAACGGGTGAAATTGCTGCCGTTTTGCAGGATTCCCTTTCTGCTGAAGTCGTCCATATCAAATTGCTGTATTACCGCAGGATTTTACTTACCGAATACGCGTGTCAAGAGAAAACGTGCAGTAATGCGGATTGGCTTACCCAATCGGCGTGACCGGCGAAATCGTCAGCTAGTGCCGATTTCGCCTAGCGGATAGGTGCTTGGACGAGTCCAAATGAAGTGCCTAAAAAATCCCTTAGACTTTCTTGTAATCGGCGATTGTCATATGCGTGCGTAATATGTTAGTATATTGAAATGTACTTACAAGATGAACAATTGTATTTGTACAGGAGACAAATAAGCAAGCTTGTCTTCCTGGGCAGAAGGGAGAAGGTTTATGAAATTGCGATTGGGATTGTTTCCGCGCATTGTCATTGCGATTTTGCTCGGCATTGGAGCAGGACTTATTATGCCGGACTGGTTCATACGAATTTTTGCGACGTTAAATCATGTATTCGGGCAGTTCCTGAGCTTCCTTATTCCGCTCATTATATTGGGCTTTATTATTCCGGGGATCGGGGAGCTTGGCAGGGGAGCGGGGAAGCTCCTCGGATTGACTGCATTTATCGTATATGTATCGACGGTACTATCCGGGATGCTGGCTTACGGCGTGGCGTCATCGTCCTTTCCCTGGCTGCTGTCGGGGGCTTCCGGGCTGGCCGCCAACAATCCGGAAGAGATGCTGCTGACCACCTACTTCGAGCTGCCTATGCCGCCCGTGTTCGACATTATGACGGCGCTGCTGTTGTCCTTCCTGATCGGGGTCGGCATCACCTTCGTGAAGACGAACGCGCTTCTTACCGCGTCGCTGGAATTCAAGGACATCGTAGCCAAGGCGATTCAGGCGATTATTATTCCGTTGCTGCCGTTTCATATCGCGGGGCTCTTTATGAATATGACGCAGGCAGGCGAAGTCGCGTTCATTCTGCAAGTGTTCGTTAAGGTATTCGCGATCATACTCGTGATGCATGTCGTCGTCATCCTGTGCCAGTATGCGATCGCGGGGGCCGTGAACAAGCGCAACCCGCTGGCGATGCTGCGCACGATGCTCCCGGCCTATCTGACGGCGCTCGGCACGCAATCATCGGCGGCGACGATTCCGGTAACGATGCAGCAAGTGAAGAAGCTCGGGACAGACGAAGAAGTGACGAACTTCGTCGTGCCGTTGTGCGCGACGATTCATATTACCGGATCGGCGGTTACGATTACCTCGGTCGCGAGCGCTATTCTATACATTCATGGCGTGCCGCTGACGGCAAGCACAATGGTACCTTTCATCTTCATGCTCGGCCTCGCGATGATCGCCGCTCCCAGCGTGCCAGGCGGCGGAGTGATGGCAGCCATCGGGCTGTTCCAGTCGATGCTCGGCTTCGACGAGGCGATGGTCAGCTTGGCGATTGCGCTCTACATCGCGCAGGACAGCTTCGGGACGGCAGCCAACGTCACCGGAGACGGCGCGATCGCACAGATCATTCACGCGATGAAAAAGCGGGTCCGCCGAGAGCCGTCCGCAAACTAGCTTATGAACGATACCAATAGCAAGGGACAATGTGATGACAGTCCAACCTCCTGATAGCCCGGTGTTGCATTCACCGGGCTTTTGGGCGCAAGCGCATCGGCCTTGCAAGCGGGAGGAACAGTTTGCCGCTCCTCTTTTGTCCGGTATCCCTGCGGCCCAGCACGGGCTGGCCGGCTATCCCTTTGCAGCACCGAAGCACGGCCGCCTCGCTTACGAACAGGCGGCGGATCGGATGAAGGATCGCGTCATCCGCCGTTAATTCAATCGTTTTTATCAAATCATTTCATTATAATAACGATTCTAATTGAGAACGATAATCAATTATTTTGGCCAAATCCATTGACTTTCCCCGGGGAACCGCTATAATCATAACTGTTACAACGCGTTAATGATAATGAATATCATTATTATACATGCGGGTGAACATGGGGAATGCAGACCATACATCCGGAACGCCTATACTCTGATTTATAAGGAACGAGACATGAAGAAGAGATATCTGGTTATTGCGCTTATCCTGTTTGCCTTCATCTCCCTGTTTATCGGGGTTATAGACATCAAGCCGTGGGATTTGTTCAATCTGAATGACGATAAGGTTCATACTTTTCTCGTCAGCCGGGTGCCGAGGCTTATCAGCATCATTCTCGCTGGAGTCAGCATGAGCATCTGCGGCCTGATTATGCAGCAGCTCAGCCGGAACAAGTTCGTCTCGCCCACGACGGCGGGGACGCTTGACTCGGCCCGCTTGGGGATACTTGTCTCCTTGATGCTGTTCACTTCGTCGAGTCCGTTGGTGAAGATGCTCGTTGCGTTCGTCTTCGCTTTGGCAGGCACGATGCTGTTCATGAAAATACTGGATCGGATCAAATTCAAAGACACTATCTTCATTCCGCTCGTCGGATTGATGTTTGGCAATATTATCAGTTCCATTTCCACCTTTTTCGCGTACAAGTATGATTTGATTCAGAACATGTCCTCATGGCTCCAAGGCGACTTTTCGATGATTATCAAGGGGCGCTATGAGCTGCTGTATATCAGCATTCCGCTTATCGTGGTTGCATATCTGTATGCGAATAAGTTCACGGTAGCGGGGATGGGCGAGGATTTCTCGAAAAACCTCGGGCTCAACTACAAGCGCGTGGTCAACATTGGCTTGATCCTGGTGGCGCTCGTTACGTGCACGGTCGTGCTTACCGTTGGGACGATTCCTTTCCTGGGTCTGATTATTCCGAATATCGTCTCCATTTACAGAGGCGATAATTTGAAGAATAGCTTGTCGCATACCGCGCTTCTCGGGGCAGTATTCGTTCTGTTCTGCGATATATTGGGGCGCATCATCATCTTCCCGTATGAGTTGTCGATCAGCTTGACCGTCGGCGTCATCGGAAGCGCCATTTTCGTCTATATGTTAATGAGGAGAAGGGCACATGGGTTATAAAGCGAAAACGGGGGTTCTTGCTGTCCTTGCTCTTGCGCTTATCGGGTTGTTCCTGTTCTTCAAGCTGGGGGATAACTGGGACTACGTGCTGCCGAAAAGAACAATCAAAGTACTGGCGATTGTCCTGACCGGCGCTTCGATCGCATTTGCCACAACCGTATTCCAGACGATAACGAACAACCGCATACTGACACCGAGCATATTGGGCCTGGATTCGCTGTATATGCTGATTCAGACCATCGTCATCTTCGTATTTGGCTCGAAGACGCTGATGATGATGAACAGCAATGTCGACTTCCTGGTGTCCGTCGGACTCATGGTTGTATTCTCGGGCCTGCTGTTCAAGCTTATATTCAAGGGCGAGAATCAGAACATATACTTCCTGCTGCTTATTGGCATTATTTTTGGCACTTTTTTCGGAAGCATGTCCACCTTCATGCAGGTTCTGATTGACCCGGCCGAGTTCATGATCGTGCAGGACAAAATGTTCGCCAGCTTCAACCATATCAACACGAAGCTGCTGCTTATGGGAGGCGTGCTGCTTCTGCTGGTCACCCTCTACTTTCTGCGCTTCATCAAGTATCTGGATGTGCTGTCGCTGGGCAGGGAGCAGGCGATCAACCTCGGCGTCAATTACGACTATGTCGTGAAGCGGCTGCTCTTTATCGTCGCTGTACTTATCTCTATTTCCACGGCGCTTGTCGGGCCGATTACCTTCCTTGGCTTGCTCGTCGTGAACGTAACGTATCAGTTTCTGAAGACGTACCGGCACAGCTATCTTATCGCCGGCTCCGTCCTCATCAGCATTATCGCCCTTGTGGGCGGCCAGCTCATTGTGGAGCGGATATTCACCTTCTCCACGACGCTTAGCGTCATCATCAATTTCGTCGGCGGGGTCTACTTTATTTATCTTCTATTGAAGGAGAACAAATCATGGTAGAAGTAAGAGGAGTATCCAAACAATATGGCGGCAAAAACGTGATTGAGGACATCTCGGTCACGATTGCCAAAAGAAAAATTACGTCCTTCATCGGTCCGAATGGCGCAGGCAAAAGTACGCTGCTGTCGATCATAAGCCGGCTCATTTCGAAGGATTCCGGAGAAGTGCTCATCGACGGGAAAGAAATCAGCCAGTGGGACAGCAAGGAACTGGCGAAAAAGATTTCGATTCTGAAGCAGTCGAACCATATCAATCTGCGGCTCACGATTCGGGAGCTGGTCTCCTTCGGGCGCTTCCCATATTCGCAAGGCAGATTGTCCGATGAAGATTGGAAATACGTCGATGAAGCGATTGAATATATGGGGCTTGCCGAGATGCAGCACAAGTATCTGGATCAATTGAGCGGAGGGCAGAAGCAGCGGGCTTATATCGCGATGGTCATCGCGCAGAACACGGAGTATATTTTGCTGGACGAACCGCTGAACAATCTGGATATGAAGCATTCCGTGCAGATTATGAAAATATTGCGCAGACTCGTCAATGAGCTGGGCAAAACGATTGTCATTGTCATTCACGACATCAATTTTGCCTCTTGCTATTCCGACTATATCGTGGCATTGAAGAATGGCAAAGTCATCAAGGAGGGCGCGACCGATGACATTATCGACAGCGCGGTTCTCCAGGACATTTACGATATGGATATGAGCATTGAGAACTTCAATGATAACAAGATCTGCGTTTATTATGCATAGCTCGACACAAAAAGGGGTCACACCGTTCGGTAATATCGCATTGTCGTGCCATAATAGTACGAATTTGTGATATTAACGGCGATAAATATATTTTCAAAAATATGTGGTAGAGGTGAAAGAAATTGAAGAAAACAGTCCTAATTCTGGTTATAGCCATGATGGCAACCCTCGTTGCAGCATGTGGTTCCAATAAGACAGACAGCAGCAATGGTACGACACCTACTGGAGCCGAAGCGAACAACACGGCGGAAGAAATCGTAATTAAGCATGAGCTGGGCGAAACGCCAGTGAAGAAGAACCCGTCCAAAGTCGTTGTATTCAGCTATGGAGTCGTCGATTCCTTGGATAAGCTGGGCGTGGAGATCGCGGCGCTGCCGAAGAACAACCTTCCTCCTTACTTGAAAAAATTCGAGGACGAGAAGTATGTGAATGCGGGCGGTCTGAAGGAACCGGACTTCGAGACGATTCATGGCCTGAAGCCGGACCTGATCATCATTGCCGGCAGACAATCGTCGTCCTATGAAGAGTTCAAGGAAATCGCGCCGACAATCTATATGGATATCGACACGAACCGTTATATGGAGTCCTTCAAAGAGAACGCGGAAACGCTCGGCAAAATCTTCGGCAAAGAATCCGAAGTGCAAGCGGAATTAGCGAAGATTGATACGGACATTAAGCAATTAAATGAGAAAGTGGCAGCGGCGAACAAAAACGCGCTTATCATTTTGGCGAATGACGGCAAAATCAGCGCCTATGGCGCCGGCTCCCGGTTCGGCATTATCCATGATGTATTCGGTTTCCCGCCGGTCGATCCGGACATTAAAACATCGACTCATGGAGATCCTGTGTCCTTCGAGTATATCGTGGAGAAAGATCCGGACTATCTGTTCGTCATCGATAGAGGCGCCGTCGTCGGCGGCGAATCGTCCGCGAAGCAAGTCGTAGAGAACGAACTGGTCATGAAGACCAAAGCTTACAAGGAAGGACATATCGTTTACCTCGATCCGAGCTACTGGTATCTGTCCGGCGGCGGCCTCGTCTCCGTCGAAGCCATGGTGCAAGAAATCGGAGCGGCCATTCAATAATCCATCGCCGGCTTGCAGTTAAGCCGGAACGGCAACCGGGGCGCCTCGTGCGTCCCGGTTTGTTTTTCTACAATCATTCCGTTTACAAAGCTATTTTTTTACTGCCGTTTTCGCCAGCTTGATCAGGTCTTCCTTCGTCAACGGATTACCTGGATTGGTCGAGATTGAAAAACCTTTACCACCTTCTTTCCAGCTAACCGTATTGCCGAGTTGCGGGTGTGTGGATTTCGGATGTTTCTTTTTCATGTCCTCAGCGGATGTATAAACATAATCTTTTTCTTTCACTTTTTCTTTCCCGTCTTTATTTTCAAGGCGTGAACTCGTCAATTGGATATAATCCTCTCCATTCGTGTACGTTAACATGATAAAGTTGGTATATGTCCAGTCAACCTTTTTGGAATATACCTTTTTCCCTAATTTTTTAGCTTCGGCTTTCATTTCTTCGGTATATTCAATGATGTGCGGACCAATAATTATTGCCTCTTCGAAGGTATAGCCCTCTGGCAAGTCAGCAGGTTGTTGCGGCTTCGCCTCCTTCACACTGGATACTTTCTTCAGATAGTCCTCATATTTATCATAGCTACCATCGCCGTTCCTGTACCCCCAAACTTCGCGGCCCTTTGGTTGAAAACTGCTATATGTCAGATAGTTATCAAACGGATTTTTTTTCAATAATTCCAACATTCTAGCGCTCTCTTCTTTTTCTAGCTTCTCCCCTTCGCTTTCGGCCTTTGTTTTAGCGGTCGCCGTCTTCAAGGCGATGTCGCTTGAAGCAGGGGATGGAGCGGCTTCTACCGCGAGGTTCAACGAAGAACCCAGCAATAAAATACTGCTTAGTGCTGCGATTGCTGCTTTTGATGCTACTTTCATTTTGTAATGCTCCTCTCATGTGATGATTTTCAAATCTATAAAACTACAATTGTAGTTTGTTATTATACTACAACTGTAGTTTGATAATGTCAACATGCTTTGTTCAGAAAGTGTTTTCTCGCTTTTGTGACATGCAAAATGACCCCGTATCGGCTGCAAATCACTTTCAAAAAAGAACCCATGCAGTCTTATTTCAGACTGCATGGGCTTGTACGCAATACCTATGATTGGCTCAAAATCGTATATTGTCACCAATTCTTTCTGGTCTTTGTTCAATGGATTAATCTATTTTGTTACCATCGTTTTCGCCAGCTTGATCAGGTCTTCCTTCGTCAACGGATTATCCGGGTTGGTCGAGATTGAAAAAGCTTGACCACCTTCTTTCCAGCTAACCTTATTGCCGAGTTGCATGTCATGTTTCCTTGTATTGTCCTCAGCGGATGTATAAACATAATCTTTTTCTTTCACTTTTTCTTTCCCGTCTTTATTTTCAAGGCGTGAACTCGTCAATTGGATATAATCCTCTCCATTCGTGTACGTTAACACGATTAAGTTGGTAAATGTCCAGTCAACCTTTTTGGAATATACCTTTTTCCCTAATTTTTTAGCTTCGGCTTTCATTTCTTCTACATATTCACTGCCGTACGGACCAAAAATGTGTGCCTCTTCGAAGGTATAGCCCTCTGGCAAGTCAGCAGGTTGTTGCGGCTTCGCCTCCTTCACACTGGATACTTTTTTCAGATAGTCCTCATATTTATCATAGCGACCCCCGCCGTTCATGTACCCCCAAACTCTACCGCCCTTTGGTTGAAAACTGCTATATGTCACATAGTTATCAAACGGATTTTTTTTCAATAATTCGTTGATTCTAGCTATCTCTTCTTTTTCTAGCTTCTCCCCTTCGCTTTCAGCCTTTGGTTTAGCGGCCGCGGTCATCAGGCCGATGCCGCTAGAAGCAGGGGATGGAGCGGCCCCCACATCGTTTCCCTTCGCATTTACCAGCGTCACGCTGCCAAGCGCAACAATAATCGCCATCCCCAAAATGGATAAATGATAGGATTTTTTATGAAATCGCTTGATCATTAACAATCTTTTCTTCATTTGTTTATGTGTCGCAGACAATCCGGCAAGCCCTGGCTGATGTCGTTTGCCTGACCAATGAAAATGCTCCAGCACATGGATAATGGTGTGCCCGTATGTCTTGATATGCTGCAGATTTGGCTCTGAACTCATCCGATTCAGTACACATGCATCGCAGGCCATCTCCTGATCCTGCCTTGCTTTATGTACGGCAAGCCACAACATTGGATTAAACCAATGGAGAATGAGCAGAATGTGCATCGTCCAATTCACCGCCACATCCCGCCGCTGTATATGCGCGAATTCGTGCGCCAAAATACACCGAAGCTGATGCTCTCGCAGCGTAACGAGCAGACTCGGCGAAACCACGATCGCCGGCTTGCGAAAACCGACTATGGCAGGCCCTGGAATACGCTCACTGGCTACAAACCGCACTTCCCGCTTTACGCCCATTAGCTGCTTCGTATCGCGGAACACGGCCGCTAACCAAGGCGTATCAATACATCGGCCTGCGCGCAGAGCTTTGTTCAATCGTAGCTGGTCGTATGCCGTCTTCGCCGCAAGAAACAGCACGCCTGCCAGCCAAACCAACATCAGCAGATTGGTGAATCCCATTTGTTTGAACCCGCTCCACCAGATGCTTATGTCCCGAACAGTTCCCGACTTATGGGACGGATCTGATATTTCCGCATCTCCTCTGATTTGGCTGCTTTTCTCCGGGGTGTAGGAACGCTTTGCTTGAGCTGTCTCGTCATAATCCCCCTCCGTCCCCTTCAACCATTGATGCCAAGCTGATGGATTTGGAGTTTGTTGTTGAATTCCGGGCACTAAGACATCCACAGGCAGAACATTGTATAAGCTCAGCGATGATTCCGGGGCCCAAGGGAGCAGCAGACGAATCGCCACAGGCAACCAGAGCCAGTATTTCCATCTCGCCTCAAGCCTTTTGCGCAGCAGAAATTGCAAGCTCAGGACAAGCACGACCAGGATGCCGGCCATTAACGACCCGCGAATGACCCAGTCGAAGAACGACAATAAACATTCATTCCATGCAGGACTCATCAGGGCTCTCTCTTTTCCGATTCCCCGTCGCTGCGGTTTTCGTCAAACAATGCCTTCAGATCCTCGATTTCTTGCGCATTCAGCTTTTTATCCTGCAAAAAGTTGGCCAACATTGGCTTCAATGCTCCGCCATACAGTTTTTTCATGAAGGATTTAGTTTCAGACCGCAGGTACTCCTGCTCGCTGATAATCGGATAAAATAATTGGGTGCGCTTCGAACCCTTTTCCAGCTTGGCACCCGCCGCTTCCTTCTGCACCAGACGACTGAGGAGCGTCCGGGTCGTATTCGGGCTCCACCCCATTCGATCTGCCATTTTCTTGACGACCTCACTCGAAGGGCAATTCGGATTTGACCACAAGACGCGCATAATTTCCAACTCTGCATCCGTAATGGGCGGTATTTGATTCATGCATACAACCTCCAAAATCAACGTAAAAAACTACGTATGTAGTTACAAATCATGCTACAACTGTAGTCTGGTAAAGTCAACATAGTTTGTGCAAGAATGCTTTCACGCTTTTGTGACATGCCTAAACACCCGGTAACGCTTGCTCCAAATATCATATTTTCACCGTTGGCCGAGAACCTTCAGGCGTATGTGCTTGCCGTGAAATAACAGTAAAGAGTAGAGTAACTGGAAAAAGCCCCGGAGAGCAGGGGTGGCTTTTATCCGGTTCAGATTCCGTTCCCCGACTTCCTTTTCTGCCGGAACGTCTTGTTCTTTGCCCGATTGCCGCAGGCCTTCATGGAGCACCATCGGCCCGTTCCCGGCCGGGAGCGGTCGACGAAGACCCACTGGCAGTCATCGGCCGTGCATACCCGAAGGCGGTGCCACAGGTTGGCCCGCCTCAGATCGAACACCTGCGCCAACAGGTTGGCCGCCCCTTTGCGGCCATTCTCCATAAGCGGAATAAGCTGTTCCGACTGCTCTCCGAACACGAGGCCGAATGAGAACAGACTCAACATTTCATTCAGCTTATCCCAATGCACGGGACCATCATGCTCATTGTTCACAATCGTCCTCCGCAATTCATCCCGGAGCGCTCGCGCCAAGTGCAGTTCCTCTTCCGATACCGTGTCGGATCCCGCAATCAACTGATGCCGCAAGAACCATTCATATAAGAGGCGCGGCTCCGACAAATGCTCGATCCCCGGATCGCCCTCATAACGCATCCGTCTGTCCTGTGTATTGAAAAAGTCGGCCATCATGGCAAGCTGATCGTACTCCGCCGTCATCGAGCAACACTTCCTTCTATTGACACGTTGATTCCTAACTAATAAAATCAATTTACAGGTTAGCTAACTGGTTAAAATTATTTAATGGTTATCCCTTGGCATCATCTCTTTCGCTCTTTAGTTTAGCAGACGGGCGCTCTCTCTCCTACCTCTCGCTCGTTATCTTTCCAAGATCCATATGGCCAGTAGGTCAGTCTTCACCTGAACTTATCCCATTCCAAGGAGCATGTTATATGAAAATGACGCCTTTCACGGTGGATATTCACGAGGATGACATTCAAGAGTTGAAGCGAAGGCTCGATCGGACGCGATGGCCCGACGAGCTGCCCGGGGCGGATTGGGAATACGGCATTCCCCTCTCCTTTATGAAGGATATGATCGCGTGCTGGAAGGAGGAATTCGATTGGCGCGCAGTGGAACGGCGCATCAATTCGTTTTCCAATTGCATTGCGACGATTGACGGCATGGATATTCACTTTGTCTATGAGAAAGGGTCCGGCTCGAATTCGCTTCCGATTGTGATCCCGCATGGCTGGCCAAGCACCTTCTACGAAATGCTCGATCTGATTCCCTATCTTGCCCATCCGGACCGATATGGCGGAGATGCGGCGCTTGCATTCGATGTCATCGTCCCGTCCCTTCCAGGGCACGGATTTTCGGGCATTCCAGGGAAACCCGGCTTCGAGGATCGGCAAGCGGCGAATTTGCTGGTCAAGCTGATGCGCGGATTGGGGTACGAGCGGTTTGGCGCGCATGGGTATGACTTGGGGGCGAGCGTGCTTGGCTTGCTGTGCCTAGATCACCCGGAACGCGTGATCGGTTACCACACGACATCCCCGGGCAACCCGAGCCCCTTTCTGACGAAGGAGGCGCAACTCTCAGAAGCGGAGAAGGCCTTTCTCGCCTGTTCGGAGCAGTGGTACAGGGAAGAGGGAGGCTATGCCCATATCCTGGGGACGAAGCCGCAGACCGCCGCCTATGCCCTGCACGATTCCCCGGCAGGATTGGCCGCCTTCATTCTGGAAAAATGGCATTACTGGACAGGTCCGGCAAGCGGCGATCTGCTGCGGCATTTCAGCAAGGAAGATCTATTGGCCAATGTGTCGATTTACTGGTTCACGCAGACGATCAACGCCGCGAACCGGTACTATTACGAAGGCAAGCATACCCGGTGGCCGGGACCGGATGAGGTGTGCCTTGTGCCGCACGGAGTGGCATTGACGGCCACGCAGCCGCATGAGCGGCCGCCGCGGGAATATGTGGAGCGGCTGTTTCCGAACCTTTTGCAGTGGGAGGAGCTGTGCGCCGGCGGACATTTTGTGGCGTTGGAGCAGCCGGAACGGGTCGCGAGCCAGATTCGCTCCTTTTTTGCCCGGCTTCGATAGCCAGGAGCGATTAGGCGATGACGTCCACCGCATGCCATGGGCCCGGAATGGACAAGCTTTACAGGCTCATTCCAGAATTCGAACTTCCAGATCACCGATTACTCTCTGGGCCGCACCGGTTGAGGCCGTGACGCAGGAGCGGTCCGCGAGCAGGCGCCATCGGTCGAGCGATTGCCGCGGATTGACGCAGCCTGGTCGGCCAATACTGCAATAATGCAGCAATTTCATTGACACGAGTATGCGAAAATAGGATTGCTGCAAAAATACAGCAATTCCACGGCGGCAAGCTATAGATTGCGCCAAAAATGGGAAAATGATGTAACCTTGCAGGATTTTCTCGGAATTTAGCCTCTTAAGATTAAAAATGCTGCGCTGGTGCAGCATTTTTCATGTGGAGCAGCTTGCTCTCACCTAGCCTGACCTGCCCTGCCTTTCCCGGCCCCACCTTCATAAGAAAAAAGACTGTCGACACGATTTTGCCGACAGTCTGAAGCGGGGCTCCTCATGCGCCCCGCTTGTTCTATGTGAGCCGGAACCGTTCGAGCTGCTCCCATTGCCCCTCCTGCCGCAGAATCTCCCGCTGGCGCGGGCCGATGAGATCAAAATGGGGAAAGGGGCGGCGGGCATGGATATAGCGCGGGTTCAGACCATGCTGTACGCACCAGGCGGTCAGGCGGGCCATATCGGCACATCCGACCTTGGTGACGGTCGTGATTCCCGGGAAGCGTTCATCCTGCCAATAATGCGTCAAATAAGCGATTTCCCCGCGAGCGACGCGACGCTTCCACTCGTTGAGCTCCATGCGGGATATGCCGAAGGCCATCATACACCATCCTTATTGCTCTGAAGTGCTACCCCAAGCCGTGTCCCGGGCATCTTCCTCAGGAACGGAAGGTACCCGCTGCGGAGCAAGCAAGCACTCTTTCATTCTACTCCTCATTATATAACATCCGGGCTATCGCTTCCCGCCATTCCGCATTTTCCGGCTTGACCCTCTCGCTGCGTCACCCCGTACACTGCATAGGAGACGCCAGTTCATCGCGGTGATGTATGAGCTAGAGATGCGCAGTATGAGCTACAGATGCGCAGCCAGAGCTGCAGATGCGCAGTCAGCAGATGCGCAGTCAGCAGATGCACAGTAACAGATGCGCAGTCTCTACATCAACGTTGCATCGGCGCGACATAACAGGAGGGAATTACCATGAAAATTAACGTCATCGATACGATGGCCACGTATGAACGAATGTATGCTCAACCGGCAGCCAAGCGGGAGCAGTTGTTCCGCTATGAGCTGATGCAGCCGTTCGAGCCGATGTGGACGACGATACAGGTGCCGCTCAAGGCGGCGCAGCCCGGCGGATATGATGTCGTGATGGCCGCCGGGATGCTCGGCTGCCTCGATGCCGCACGCGATGACCTTGGGCAGCCTGCGATGAAGACGCTGCGGGAGCAAGGCTGGCCGGAGAAGGCGCAGCAAGTGCTGGCGCAGTGCGTCGATTATGCCGGCCGCTTCGGACTGAAGGTGAAGGCGGATGAGATCTTGTGCGGCTTCTTCCTCGCCGATCCGGACAAGCTTCGCCTGCAGCGCAGCTACACCGGCTTCGGCGGCATTCCCGGGTATATCCAGATTATCGTGTACCCGACGGAATATAATCTGCCTCGGCTGCCGTCGATCTTGGCTCATGAATTCCACCACAATCTCCGCTTCTCTTACACCGATTGGGATCACGGCAATGTGACGCTCGGCGAATACCTCGTCATCGAAGGATTGGCCGAATCATTCGCCAAGGAGATGTATGGGGAGGAGCATCTGGGGCCGTGGGTCGCCTCGTTCGACGAAGAGGATCTCGCTTATTCGATCGAGGTGATTGGGGAGCGGCTCACGACGAAGGGATTCGCCGAAGTGGCCGCCTATATGTTCGGCGACGAGATCGCGCGGGCGCAGGGCTTTCCGCCGGCGGGCCTGTCGGACTGTTCCGGATATGCCGTCGGATACCGGGCCGTCCAGTCATTCCTCGCGCGCACCGGCATGACTGCGGCCGAGGCGACGACGCTGGATAGCTGGGACATTGTGCGGGAATGCGGCTTGTTCTAAGGATGGATTTCTCTCTTTTTCTATTTTGCAAGCGATTGAAGGTCTGAATTTGTCTAATATGGGCGAAAAACGTTCATTTTCTGTGAAATCAGTGAATGAACGTTTTTCTGTTGCGGTTTTTTATTTATTTTTCTCTTCCGGGAGCTGGTTTTTAAAAAATCATATCATGCCCTATAGGGAAGGATATGGGAGGGATTTTTTGGATCCTCCCTCTAATCTCCCCTGTTCCCAGGTCAGGAGGGCTGAGGAAGAATAAAGTGGGAATATCAAGGGTGAGATACAGGGAGGAACATGTTACCCTTGAATAGGGCCCCAAAAAAAGGGAAAAAGGAGGTTGTCGGATGAAGAAATGGTATTCGTATGCGTTATGCTGCGTCATGGCCATCCTGCTGGCAAGCTGCGCTTCGCAACCTGGCGATAGCCGGACCGAACCCAACGGCGGAACATCGTCCGGGCAGGAGACGGCCTTGGAGAAGGCGAGGCGGGAAGGATATGTTACCGTAGGCTTCGCGAATGAGAAGCCGTATGCGTACGCCACGCCGGATGGCCAACTGACGGGCGAGGCCGTGGAGGTGGCCCGGGAAGTATTGACACGGATGGGCATCGAGGAGATGAACGGCGTCCTGACGGAGTTCGGTTCTCTCATTCCGGGGTTGAAGGCGAAGCGGTTCGACATCATCACCGCGGGAATGTTCATCAATCCCGAGCGGAGCAAGGAAGTGGCCTTCGCCAACCCCGAATACAGCATTGGCGAGGCGCTCGCGGTCAAGAAGGGGAACCCATCCAATCTGCGCAGCTATGAGGACATTGCCCGCAGCAAGGATGTCAAGGTCGCTGTCATGGTGGGGGCCATCGAGCTCGAATATTTAGCGAAATCAGGTGTCGCGAAGGAACAAATCGTAACGGTGCCGGATCAACCGTCGGCCATCTCGGCGCTGCAGGCGGGTCGTGTGGATGCGGTGACGATGACGGGACCATCCTTGCAGGCGATGCTTGACTCCACGAAGGATGATCAACTGGAGCGGGTCATGGATTTCGAGCAGCCCGAGATTGACGGCAAAAGCGTAAGAGGCTATGGCGCGGCGGCGTTCCGCAAGGAAGATGCCGACTTCCGGGAAGCATTCAATCAAGAGCTGGAAGCGTTGAAGCAGTCGGGCAAGCTGCTAGAACTGCTTGAGCCGTTCGGGTTCACGGAGCAGGAGCTGCCTGGAGATATGACGGCGGAACGGCTGTCGCAGGAGTGAAGCCATGAGGACTTCCGCCATGCTTGAATATGCGCCTGCGCTGCTGCAAGGAGCGTGGGTCACGCTGCAAATTGTATGCTTCTCGATGATGCTGGCCTTCTTCTGCGCTTTTGCGGCGGGATTGGCTCGCCTGTCCAAGTACCGCATCGTCCGCTTTGTCAGCGGGGTCTACGTAGAGGTGTTTCGGGGAACTTCTTTGCTGGTTCAGCTGTTCTGGTTATATTTTGCGCTGCCTATGCTGCTCGACGTCCGCATGCCGGCGATGACCGCGGCCGTGCTTGCGCTTGGCCTGAACTATGGCGCGTATGGTTCCGAGGTGGTGCGGGGTTCGATCCTGTCCGTGCCGAAGGGCCAATATGAAGCGGCCATCGCGCTTAATATGAGTCCGTGGCTCCGGATGAGAAACATCATTCTGCCGCAGGCGATGGCGCTCATGCTGCCTTCGTTCGGCAATCTGCTTATCGAGCTGCTGAAGGGGACATCGCTTGTTTACCTCATCACATTAATGGATTTGACCTACCAAGGGATGGTATTACGCTCCTTCGACAACTCCAGCACGCCGCAAATTTTTGCGTTATTGCTCCTGATATATTTTATCATGGCCTATACCTTGACGCTCGGCATTCGTTTTTTGGAGCGCAGGGCCGTGAAGGGGAGGATATAGCGCATGTGGAGTTGGGACTACGCATTGGAGATTCTTCCTCAGCTGCTGCGGGTGCTTCCGATTACGATCGGAGCGACGCTGCTCGGATTTGCCGCGGCATGTCTGCTCGGCTTGCCGTTGGCGCTTGCCCGCCGATCCCGATATCGAGCCGTATCCGTGCTGGCGAATGCGTGGATGGAATTCATCCGCAGCACTCCGCTGCTCGTTCAGTTGTTCGTGCTCTTTTACGCATTACCGCTTTACGGCATTTCATTCTCCCCGTTTGTCACCGGAGTCATCGGATTGGGCTTGCATTATAGCGCTTATCTTTCTGAAGTATTTCGCTCGGGAATCGAGGCGGTGCCCGCCGGTCAATGGGAAGCGGCCAAGGCGCTTAACTTCGGCAGGCGGAAGTCATGGACGAACATCATCCTTCCCCAGGCCATACCGCCAATCATTCCCGTCATGGGCAACTATTTGATTACGATGTTCAAAGAAACTCCCGTCTTATCGGCGATTACGCTGGTCGAACTGCTGCAAACGGCGAAAGCGATAGGTTCCGGCTCATTCCGTTATCTGGAAGCCTTTACGCTGGTCGGCTTATTGTTTCTGCTGCTTAGCTATCCGTCATCTCTGCTTGTCGGCAGATTGGAGAGGAAGTATCAGATCAAATAGGGGGTGTAGAGCAAAGATGGAAAGCGTTCCATGCAGACCGCTGGCCCTGGACACGGCGCACGAACCAATCGTCATTTATCGGGACATCTGCAAATCATACGGCTCAGTGAGCGTGCTGCAGGACATTAATCTATCCATTAATCCGGGGGAAAAGGTTGCCGTCATCGGCCCTAGCGGATCGGGCAAGACGACGCTGGCCCGCCTCCTGATGACATTGGAGCGGCCCACCTCGGGAACGATTCAAGTCGATGGGGAGTGGCTGTGGCACCAGGAAGTGAAGGGGAAGCTTGTAGCGGCGAAGGAAAAGCATCTGCACAACGTACGCGGAAAAATCGGCATGGTCTTTCAGCACTTTCACCTTTTTCCGCATATGACCATTTTGCGCAATGTAACGGAAGCGCCGGTGCACGTATTGGGATGGAGCAAGGAGGAAGCCGAAGCGCGCGCGCTGGAAATGCTGGCCAAGGTCGGGCTGGCAGACAAGGTGGATGAATACCCTGCGCGCTTGTCCGGCGGGCAGAAGCAGCGCGTCGCGATTGCCAGAGCCGTAGTCATGCGTCCGAAGGTGATGCTGTTCGACGAAGCGACCTCCGCGCTCGATCCGGAGCTGGTCGGCGAGGTGCTGGCGGTCATCAAGGACTTGGCGGCCGAAGGCGACATGGCGATGATGCTCATCACGCATGAAATGGATTTTGCCAGGGAGATTGCCGATCGGATCATCTTTACGGATGGGGGGGCCATCGTCGAACAGGGAACCCCGGAGCAAATCTTCGAGCACCCGGAGAGCCCGCGTTTGCAAGCTTTTTTGAGCCGCTTCAGACAGACGTGGTATAAGGGAGGATTTCAGCAAGCTTCATCATCTGCGGAAGAGGAGGGGATCTGAGCATGAAAGCAAATGTAACGCGCTCCTTGCCCTGCGCAATCCGCAACGCGCGGAAGGGCGATGGAACGGAATTATGGAAGATGGCGACCGAGAGCGGGACGCTCGATGTCAACTCGGCCTATTGCTATATCATGCTGTGCGAATATTTCGCCGACACCTGCTTCGTGGCTGAACAAGATCGGAAACTTATCGGGTTTGTATCCGCGCTGCGGCCGCCAGAGATGCCGGACACGCTTTTCGTATGGCAAATCGCGGTGCGCGACGGCTATCGAGGCAGAGGGATCGCCGAAGCGCTGCTCCGCACATTGCATGATGCGGCATGCCGGGCTCGGGTGCGGTTTATAGAGACGACGATCACGCCGAGCAACACGGCTTCCCAGCGCCTGTTCGCCAAGATGGCGAAAACATGGAAAAGCGCGCTCGTGACGAAGGCGGGATTCTCCGCTCATCTCTTTCCGGAAGGCGCTCATGAGACGGAGAAGCTGATCCGCATAGGGCCTTTGCGCCACAATACACACGATAGAATGGAGACGGTGACATGAAGGTATTGGATGGAAGAACGCCATCGCTGCAAGTATTCGATTCGTTGGAGTCTGAGGTGCGAAGCTACTGCAGGTCGTTCCCGGCCGTATTTACGAAGGCGCAAGGCTATAAGCTGTGGGATGCCGACCATCGCGAATATATTGATTTCTTCGCCGGAGCCGGAGCGCTCAACTACGGGCATAACAACCGGGCGATGAAGCGGAAGCTGCTGGACTATATTCAGCAAGACGGCGTGACGCATAGCCTGGATATGGCCACGAAGGCGAAGGAACGGTTTCTGCAGAAATTTCACCAAGTCATTTTGAAGCCGCGGGGACTTGAATACAAGGTGATGTTCCCCGGACCGACAGGGGCGAACTCGGTAGAGAGCGCCTTGAAGCTGGCGCGCAAGGCAACGGGGCGAGCGACCGTCTTCAGCTTCACGAATGCCTTCCACGGCATGACGCTTGGCGCCTTGTCCGTCACGGGCAACAAGTTCAAGCGGCGAGGGGCGGGCATCCCTCTGCATCATACGGTCACGATGCCTTATGACGGATATCTGGGTCCGGATATCGACACGCTCGACTATATGGAATGCTATATGAATGACAGCGGAAGCGGGGTGTCGCGGCCGGCCGCCATCATCGTGGAGACCGTTCAAGGGGAAGGCGGGATTAACGAGGCGAGCAATGAATGGCTGCAGCGGCTGGAGCGGATTTGCCGCAGCCACGAGATTGTGCTCATCGTGGACGATGTGCAGATGGGGTGCGGCCGGACAGGGACCTTCTTCAGCTTCGAGCGGGCGGGCATTACGCCGGACATCGTCTGCCTCTCCAAATCGATAGGCGGGTATGGGCTGCCCATGGCGCTAACGTTAATCCGCCCCGACCTCGATATCTGGGAGCCTGGCGAGCATAACGGCACGTTCAGGGGGAATAACTTGGCTTTTATTACTGCGGCCGAGGCGCTTGACTATTGGAAGAATGAACGCTTTACGCAAGATATCGTGGCAAAAGGAAAGATCATTCGCTCTTGCTTGGAAGAGCTGGTCGCACAATATCCTGAACTACAAGGAACGGCGAGAGGCCGGGGATTGATGCAGGGGATCGCCTTCGGCATCCCGGGCATGGCGGAGCGGCTCTGCGCCAGAGCCTTTGCGAAAGGGCTCATCATGGAGACATCGGGTACAGACAGCGAAGTGGCGAAGATTATGCCGCCGCTCACGATTGATGACACGGGTCTGCTTGCAGGCTTGGATATTTTGCGAACATGCGTGAAGGAAATGGCGGAAGAGCTGTAGCCAGCCATTCTCTCGCGGCACGTGCAATGTTGGAGAACATGAACAATTAGGAGGAATTTGCGATGATCGTCAAGCAATTGTCCGATATTCTCGGTACGGAACAGGATGTGAAGGCGGAGACATGGAACAGCCGCAGGTTGCTGCTCAAGAAGGACGGGGTCGGTTTTTCCTTGCATGATACGCTGATTAAGGCAGGCACGGAGACCGAAATCTGGTATAAACATCATGTGGAGGCGGTCTACTGCATCGAGGGAGAAGGGGAAATCGAGGTCGTCGAGAGCGGAGCCGTCTATCCGATTCAACCCGGCACGTTATATGTGCTCGATGGCCACGAGAAGCATCTGCTGAGAGGGAAGAGCCAGATGCGCATGCTGTGCGTCTTCAATCCGCCCTGCACCGGCAATGAGGTGCATGATGCGGACGGCGCATATCCGTTAGAAGTCTAAGCGTGGTTGCAAGCGAACGAATAGAAGCGATGACGAAAAAAGCGGGAACGCGAACCGCCATTCTCTTTTACGGAAGGAGCACGATCATATTGACAGGACAAAGCCAAGTTCAGCAGGCCGCAAGAACGCCGGATCTGTATCCGTCCAGAGTGAATACGGAGACCTTATTATTGAAGCGCCAGGATCCGGTTGTCTACAACCATGCGATCGGGCAGGCGGAGATAACGGCCGATCAGCTTGCTTCTTATGAAGCGGACGGATACTTGTTCCTGGATTCGTTCTTCAGCGAGGACGAGGTGCAGGCATGGAAGCGGGAACTGGTCCGCTTGTTCCAGGATTATAAGGGCAGCGCGAAGCCGGAAGTGATTCGGGAGCCGGGCAGCGAAGAGATACGCTCGATTTTTGCCGTGCACCGGGAAGGCATCTTCCAACAGCTGGCGAATCACCCGAGAATTATCAAGATCGTGGAACAGATTCTCGGCAGTCAGGTCTATGTGCACCAATCGCGCATTAATTTCAAGCAAGGCTTTACGGGCAAAGAGTTCTATTGGCATTCCGACTTCGAGACATGGCATGTGGAAGACGGCATGCCCCGCATGAGGGCATTGAGCTGCTCCATTGCCTTGGAAGAGAACAATGCGAACAACGGTCCATTAATGGTCATCCCCGGCTCGCACCGCACGTTCGTCTCCTGTATCGGGGCCACGCCGGACGACCATTATAAATCTTCGCTGCGCCGTCAGGAATACGGCATTCCCGATCGGGACAGTCTTATTCATCTGGCGAATCAAGGCGGCATTGCAGCGCCTACGGGCAAGGCCGGCTCGATTCTATTGTTCGACTGCAACGTGATGCATGGCTCGAACAGCAATATTACGCCGTTCCCGCGCAGCAATGTATTCATTGTCTATAACAGTGTCGATAATCAGCTTGAACCGCCGTACTCAGGCAAGCCGCCAAGACCTGATTTTATCGCGGCCCGTTCATTCTAGCTGAGGATGAGAGAGCGGTGAATCGCTTGCTCGCTCAATATGGAGAAGACCCATCGCGGATGGGTCTTCTTTTGCCGTCCGCCCGGCATAGGCTATAAAATTATCCATAAATAGGAGACGGATTGCTTTGCGATAGCCGGCATTTCACATTTGATAGTAAAACGAAATATGGATTTTATGGTAGAAACGATATATTATATACATGAAATAAAAGTAATTGGTAATGGAGGTAATGAAAGTGAAAAACTTTTTAAGCAAGTTGACCGGATTCCAGCCTCCCGCCGCACGTTGCATCTTAACGCGCAGAGTCGTCTCCTGCCGCTCCGACGCCCTTTGCATTATCCAAAAAGTATCCTCCTGGGAGTACTATGTCGATCGGGATACGGGGGAAGAGTGTACGAGGCCAAGTAAAGTAAGATGCGGTTGCTAGGCACAAGCCTATGTTGTCCAGCATGAGAATGCATTGAACCAGGGAAGCGATTTCGCCTCTGACAAGGCGCAAAATCGCTTCTCTTCTTGTCCGTTTTTCTTCCCATGCGAACGCTGCTCATTCATATCGATAAGGAATTGGGGACCCGGTCATGGGATCGTGCCGATTCATTCGCCAGCATATTCCACAGCATGTTCGAATTCAGTAACGATTGATGGAACTCAAGTGTTCCGTTTTGATTCACGACAAAAGCATAGGGAACTTTTGAGACGCCATAGGCTTCCATGATGTCCAGGGAGCGAATATAATCGATCCCGGAAGGCAGCATCGCTTGAATCTCTTCGTCATCGGATTGCTTATCCGTATTGATAACGACGATGTGCATATCCCAAGTGTCAACCGCTCTTTTTAAGTCAGGCAGTATGCTTTTGCAGGTCTGGCATGTCGTATTGTTCATGATGCGAATATGTTCACGATAGTTCCGCGCTTTATGCAAAAAGGTGGAGAAAAACAAAAAGGCAAGTACATGCCGGAACATCAAAACGAGAGCCATGTTTAGACGAAAACCCCGCTTTCTTGGTTATAAATCTTGGTCTGAGCGCGATAGATGCGATGGTATTCTCCTTGTCGGCGCAAAAGCTCCTTATGTGTGCCTTCCTCGACGATTTGACCTTCCTTCATCACCAAAATATAGTCCGCCTGCACGGCGACGCCAAGACGATGCGTAATAATCAGCACCGCTTTGTCATTGTTCCCTTGAAATAATTCATGGATAACATCAAGCTCCGATTCCGGGTCCATGGATGAAGTGGGTTCATCCAGAATAATCATATCCCCGTTCTTGAAGAGAGCTCTGGACAAGGCCAGCTTTTGCCATTGACCGCCGGATAATTCGCTGCTTCCTTCAAAATGACGTCCGAGCAGGGATTCATATTGTTCAGGCAGATTTGAGATATGTTCATGAATTTTCGTTTTTTTTGCGGCAGCGATTACTTCAGGCTTGCTCGGGTTGTTCAGATTGCCGAATCCGATATTTTCCCGGGCGCTGAATTCAAATTCGATGAAATCCTGAAATAAAGCGGAAATCCGTTGATGGTAGGAGGAAATATCATAATGGCGCAAAGGAATTTGGTTGACGCATATCGTATGTTCACCCGTTTCATAGAGTCCCAGTATGCATTTGATCAGCGAGGTCTTGCCGGAGCCGTTTTCTCCGATGATGACGATCTTTTGTCCTTTTTCAATAGACAGATGAATATTTTTGAGAGCCGGTTTGGTTTGATTCGGATAAGTAAACGTGAGATTTTGCACGCTGATTCGATGGATAGCGCCGCATTTGATGCGAGAAGGTGAACTTGACAACTCCTTTTTTTGTTGAAAAGAGTTGAAATCTTCAATATATAAACTGATCTCATAAATATTGGACAGCGATGCGGAAATCTCGGTCAAACTCGACTGAATATTTTGAATCGACTGCAAGGCCGCCACAAACGCCCCGATTTCTAACCTCTTGGCCGAGATCAGCAGGATAATGAGAATCCCGGAGACGATATAGGTTAATGTGAGCAGCATACTGCCGGCAAGCTCCCATATGCCTTGATTTTTGGACAAATTGTATTTTTCTTGCGCGCTCCGCTTATAGAACGAAGACCATTTGTCGATCAGGTGCGGGCCCAGTCCAAAGAGGCGGATTTCCTTCAAAGAGTCTCGTTGGCTCAGGAGATCGGATATATACATTTCTCTTCTCTGATAGGGAGTCAAAAATCGAGTGAGCGCATATCTTTTATTGCCGAAGCGGATATGAATCATCAGGATCGGAATCGAAAATACAAAGATAATGACCAGCAATCCCCAATGAATATTGGTAATGTAGCCGACTAAAGACAAAACCGTGATGATGGTGCTTCCCAAAGACAGGATGGTCTTGACCAGGGAAACGATCTGGAAGTGGCTATTGATAATTCGCTGGTTCTGATCATAAAAAGACGGATCCTCAAAGGCCGGGTAGGGCAGATTCATAATTTTGCCGAAGATCTGTTTTTTAAGCACCAGTCCGAGCTGATTTTCAAGTTTTTGATCATTTAATTGTGAGAAAAATTGCAGAATATAGGCAGAAAGGATGATGACCATTTGGAAGCTTAACATCGACAACGCTCTCGCGAATCCATGCCCGGGTTGAGCGATGAAAACAACCTCGTTCACGAGTTCTTGCATCGTCCACACGCTCAGCAAAGGCAAGAAACCTAGCGCGAGATAAAGCGCAACGGAGACGTAAAAATAGGGTCTGTGCAATCTCCAGATATAAAGAATAGCAAACCGGGAACTGTTCCAAATATTAGAAAAAGAATGCATCATTTCTCGCCTTTCATCAATATTTGCCATCATAGTAAAAAATAAGTATGATATGAAATGAGTATATACATAATTTGGTAGATGCGCAAGGACGAAATTATGAGTGGCGTAGGAAGGGGGGAGCCGCCGCCTGTACCCTTTGCTCAACCAGCAAGCTCCCTCTATTGTCTTGCCGGATGCCGACGGTACTCTCTTTGATTTAACCCATGTCATAGAGAAGAAGGGAATACTGCTTATTTTTATCGATTCTCATTGCCCTTACTGCATCCCTTCACTAGAGAGATGGATTCAGTCAAATAGGGAGCGGGGATCCGATCCCCATGCGGCCGTTTTGCTGCAGGAGGGCGGAATTGGCGGCTACAAAGACCTCTATAGCGATAGTACAGGGATCCGATTTTTGCAAGCCGGACAGAAATTATTCGAAGCCTGCCGGGTTACGGAATATCCTTACTTTGTCTATGTGAATTCCAAGCAAGAGATTGATTATGCTTCTCCGGATCCGGAGGGATGGCGGGGGAAGATGGAACTGCTTCACAGTTGCGCGGAGTCTAGGGGATAGAGGCGGGGAGAAGCGTCATCGGCCAGTTCCCCGCCCTGTCTTGCTAGAATCTGCCGGAGCGGAAAATCGACAGAAGCAGCCAGATGAACATCAAGGCCGCGATAAGGAAGCCGATCTCGATCGCGGGAATATCCCAGAGCAGCGTCGGCTTCCTGCTGAGCGAGGAGCCGACGATCAGCCCGACCATAATGATGCTGAAGGCAAGCAGCACAATGCTGAAGGAGAGCCGATTGCTGATCTGATCGAGCTTGTGCAGCACATGCTCCAGATCGCGCAGCTCCATTTCGGCCTTGATCTTGCCCCGGCTGAGGAGGGAGGACAGCCGGCTCGCCTGCATCGGCAGATCGGACACCGCTTGCGCCAGATCGAGCGCGCCGCCGACCACCTTCTTCTGAATGCGGCGGAAGCTGTATTTTTCCTTCAGCAGCTTCACGCCGAACGGCTCGGCCATATCGAGGATGGAGAGGGTCGGATCAAGCCTCTCCACGACGCCTTCCAAGGTGAGCAGCGCCTTCGCCAACAGAATCAGATCGGGAGGGAACACGATCCGGTGCTTCTCGGCGACGGCGAACAAGTCATGGAGAGACTCGCCGAGGCTCACCTCGGAGAACGGCACATCGTAGTACCGGTCCCGCAGCCGGTCCAGGTCGCGGCGAAGCGCATCCATGTCCGTCCTGTCGGAGATGAGGCAGAGCCGCGCAATCGCACGGAGCATGCCCGAGGTTCGATGCTGCATCAGCGCGATAATCAGCTCCGCTAAATACTCCTTCATTTCCCCGTTCAGTTGGCCCACCATGCCGAAGTCGATGAGGCCGATTCGGCTCTGGGCGAGCACCATAATGTTGCCGGGATGGGGATCGGCGTGGAAGAAGCCGTCGATGAAGATCAGATGCAGCATCGCGTGCACGAGGCGTTCGGCGATCCGTTTGCGCTCCGGCCCGTCTGGAAGCCGTTCCGTATAATGGTTCAGCATCGTGCCGTCCACATATTCCATGGTCAGCACCTTGGCCGAAGAGCGATCCCAATCGATGCGCGGAATCTGGATGCCCGGGTCTCTGCGCAGCAGATGCGCCATCTTGTCGGTGTTGCGCCCTTCATGCTGATAGTCGAGCTCGGCGATCATCGATTTGGCGAATTCCTGAACCATCTCCGGAATCTGATACTCGGACACCCAGGACCAACGGCGCGTAGCCGCTTCGGTCAGCCCCCGGAGGATTTCCAAATCCCGCTCGATAATGGAGGTAATGCCGGGCCGCTGCACCTTGACGGCCACCGCATCGCCGTTCGGCAGCCAGGCCTTGTGCACCTGGCCGATGGAGGCGGCGGCGAGCGGGATATCCTCGAAGCGCAGAAAAAGCTGCCCAAGCGGCCGGCCCAGCTCGTCCTCGATGATGCGCCCGGCTTCGGCGCCCGTGAAGGGCGGCACTTGGTCCTGCAGCTTCTCCAGCTCATGAATAATGCTGCCCGGCAGCAGATCGGCCCGGGTGCTGAGCAGTTGGCCCAGCTTGATGAATGCCGGGCCAAGCTCCTCCAGCACGAGGCGAAGGCGTTCGCCCAGCGTCTTCGTCTGCAGCGTCTCCTGCGTAATCCAGCGGCGGGGCAGGGATAACACCCGGCGCAATCCGATTTCCTCCACAATATAGCCGAAGCCATGGCGCATCAGCGCCATGGCGATATCGCGGCAGCGGCCGGCATGCCTAATCCGCACGGCCGTCCGTCTCCATATTCGGCTGTCCATCTTCTTCCCGGGGGTCTTCCGGGTCAGCCCCTTCGAGCGCGGCCACCCGCTGCTCCAGCATCATGACCCGCTGCTTCAGCGCGCTCAGGTCGGAACCGGCGGCCACATCGAAGTCCTGCAGCTTGCGCTTCACCATATCCTGAAGCGAGGCGCTGAAGGAGGCCTGCTCCTCTTCTCCCCGTTCCACCAGTTGGTTAACGAGCGCCTTGGACTGCTCCGGAGCGAGCTGTCCCTTCTGGACTAGCTCGTCGACGGCGGCTTCGATTTTCTCTTTGCTGACCACGGCCAGACCCCAGCCCAAGGAGACCGCTTTTTTCAACAAATCACTCACGTTCCCAATCCCTCCCTCATCGTTATATCCCTAATATGCCCAGGAGGGTCCGATTTCATTGCCACGCCATAGAGGCGGGAGAGGGCGGAGCAGCGAGCCATCCGCTTCCATCAGTCTTCCAGATTGGCCAGCTCATAGATGGCCCGCGCATAGATGGCGGTTGCCTTCAGCAGATCGTCGATGATGATGTGCTCGTCGACCTGATGCGCGGTCTCTTCGCGTCCCGGGAAGAGGGCGCCGAAGGCGACGCCGTTATCGAGGAAGGCCGCATAGGTGCCGCCGCCGGTCGTGAGCAGCGCAGGCTCCAACTGCGTCTCTTCCTGGTAGATTTGCTGGAGCGTCCGAATCATCGGATGGTTCCGATCGACATGATGCGGCTCCTTCAGATCAATCTCGCGATCCATCTCGATGCCGTACTCCGCAATCTTCTCCTGCAGCGGCTTCAACACATCGGCAGAGCTATAGGAGACCGGAAAGCGGATATTGAGATGGAAGAACGGAGCCGACTCGCCATCGTATTGGAAAATACCGGCATTGACCGTAAGCGGTCCGGTAATGTCATCGACACAGGCAATGCCGAGGGCGGTGCCCAGATGGTCATCGACCAGATGCTTGTCAATGAACCCGATATACCGCGCGGCATCCGGCTGGAAGGCGTAACCCGCAAGGAAGCGGATGAGCTTCAAGGCGGCGTTGACGCCGACATGCGGCTCCATCCCGTGCGCCGATTTGCCCCGCATGCGCAGGGTTGCTTGACCTTCGCTCACTTCCGCGGCGCCGGCCAGTCCCGCATCGGCGCAGTACGCCTCATACCGCTTGGCGAGGGAGACGAGCGCTTCCGGTTCGCCTGCGACGACGGCGGCGGCCGATTCCGGCACCATATTGGCGATGCCTCCGCCATCGAAGCGGACGAGCTCGTATTGCGGCGCTCCAGAATCGCCGGAGGAAGAACCGCCGAAGCCGCGGAGGTAGAACTTCGTATTGATCTGTCCCTTCTCCGCATGAGTAATCGGGAAATCCGCATCCGGCGCGAATCCGGACACCGGCATTGGTTCCCGCTCGGTATAAGTCTTCATGCATTCCATTCCGCTCTCTTCGTCCGTCCCGAAGATGACGCGCACCCGGCGCTTAAGCGGGAGGCCCAGGTCCTTGACGAGCTTGAGACCGTAGAAGGCGGCCATCGTCGGGCCCTTGTCATCGATCGCGCCCCGGGCGAACAGCTTCCCGTCGCGGATATCCGGCTCGAACGGCGGGGTGGTCCACTGCCCGGTCGCCGGGACGACGTCCAGATGGCAGAGCACGCCGACATATTCCGGCGCCCCTTCATTTCCATACTCGGCATAGCCGACGTAGCCGTCGAGGTTGCCGGTGCGGAATTGCTCCCGCTCCGACAGCCCGAGCATATAATCCAGCGCCTGGGCGATATTTCGTCCCATCGGCTGTCCCGGCCCGGCCGTAGCGTTATCCTTCGTGCTCTCGATCCGGAGCAGGCCTTGCAGGTCTTGCAGCAGCTCTTCTTTTCTCTTCTCGACTTCAGCCAACCAGTTCATGTCAACACGCTCCTTCAGCATGGCGTTCGGCACCAATGTAATAGGTAAATTTCATCTTCTCCTTCCCGACTGCGGGAACGGATGCAAGCCAAGCCAAGCTTCGCTCTAAAAGTAGTATAAAGCGGGAGGCGCAAAATACTCAACTTTCTTATCCGCCGGGCCATCGTGCCATCGGGGCATCTTGTGCCGCGCGCCCGGGAGAATCGGCGCGGGAACGCAGGGAAGGGCCGTATTCGATATAGCCGCCGAAGTTTGCTATAATCATCCATATATCAGAGATACCGGCTGGAACCGGATGAAGGCAGGAGGGATTGAGATGAACAAACTCGTATTGCTGCGCCATGGCCAGAGCGTATGGAACTTGGAAAACCGCTTCACGGGGTGGACCGATGTGGACTTATCCGAGCAAGGCCTGAAGGAAGCGCGCCTGGCGGGAGAAATTTTGAAAAAGCATGGCTACACCTTCGACGAAGGGCATGCTTCGGTGCTGAAGCGGGCGATCCGGACGCTCTGGATCGTGCTGCATGAGATGGATCTCATGTGGATTCCGGTCCATAAGACGTGGAAGCTCAATGAACGGCATTACGGCGCGCTGCAGGGCCTGAACAAGGCGGAGACGGCCGAACGGTACGGTGAGGAACAGGTCCAGCTGTGGCGCCGTTCCGTCGATGTGAGGCCGCCTGCGCTGGACCTGAGCGATCCGCGGTATGAAGCGTCCGCGCCTCAATACAAGGATCTCCGTGAAGGAGAATTCCCTCTGACGGAAAATCTGGACGATACGGAAGCCCGGGTGCTCAGCTATTGGAATGAGACGCTCGCTCCCGCCATCTCGGGCGGCAAGCGGATTATCGTGTCTGCTCATGGCAATACGATTCGGGCGTTGGTCCGGTACCTGGACAAACTGACGTCCGACGGCATTGTCAGTCTCAATATCCCGACCGGGACGCCGCTTGTCTATGAACTGGATGACTCTCTCGCGCCGCTCCGGCGTTACTATCTGGGGCCCGACGGCGAGATTCCGATGGAGGACTTCCCCCATCTGCCGTACGGAACGAACCGTTGATGCCATAATGAAGCCTCCTGCCATTTTCCCGGGCAGGAGGCTTTTGTGCGCATCGGACAGGCTCGCCCCGCCCCGCTCCGTTATATTTCCATTTTGCCGGACTCTTTAATCCGGACTTTGGGGTTCACGGTTACTTTGATATCCGGGAAGGCGTCATGCCAATCGAGTGCTTTCCACGCTTTGTATCCGATCCGGTTGCGGACATATTGTCCGAATCCGAACGGATCGACTTTTTTCTCCTGCACGGATCGTATCATGTCCTCGGCTTCTTTTTTGATATACTCGGTCATCATCTGCTCCAATCGCCGCTGGTTCTCATAATGCCTGGACGACAATTTCCCGGTGTATTCCAATATGGATCCGCTGATTTCGAGATCGACGCGGACTTCGATATCGCGCCCGTTCCGGTGAGAGACGCTAACCGTCCGCTTGTTGGACATCGACCCAAGCATCACATGCTCTTTTTTGCCTCCTTCCCCTTCCAGTTGGAACATCATCTCTCCGTTCGGGGAGCTGCTTCGCAGTATGGACAGAAGGAGACCCTTCGGTGCGGGAATCTGCCCCACATACTGTTCCCCCCGGAATAACGCGATGCCCGCCACTTCGAGCGTTTCGGGATGCGCCTTCATTACCGGCGCAACCGGATCGATCCCGTCATCGAACAGATCCCGGATGAAGCTGTACATACTCACTTCGGGAATCATGGAGCTTTCGATGACCGAATGCAGCAGCTTGTCGATATATTCCCCTGTTAAAGGATAATGGGGGTAACTCGCCGCGATAAGGTCCTTTGCTTTGCCATCGACGATGATGACGTGAATTTTACTGCCGACCGACGGATCCCTCAGCAGCGTATCCAGATGCCGCCACGTTCCTTTGCGGGTGACCTCCAGCCCGAACAGAATATTCCGCATCTGTCCGTTGACCAGCTTGCGGTTGTTCTGCCGGTTGAACCGCATGCGGGCTTCCTTCGCCGTCCTGGCGACGGTGGATAGCGTGAGCTTCTCCTGCTGGTTCGAATTCGGAATGCTGATTGTCACCTCGAGCAGTTGTTCGCCTTCCGGTGATTGCCCCGCGCTATCGAATGCGATTGAACGGATGAAGCCGATCTGCTCCAAAATATTTTGATCCCGGCAGGCGGTAAGCGACATCGACAGCAAGCAGATGAGCACAGCCAATCGTCTCATGAATGCAGCCTCCTTTTCCGGTGCCGCTGCCTCCACAGCAGCAGAAGCAAAAAGACAGGCGCTGCGAAGGAGAGGCCGATTTCAATAAAATAAGCATTCCGCAGCCACAGCTCCGACTTGCGCAGGATATTCGGGAGAAAGGCGGTGCCGTAAGCGAGACATACGACAATGAACTCCAGCAGCTTGGGACGGGCATGAGGAATGACCCGGCGCAGCGCTTGCACAGACGCAAAACAAAATATGACGGCAGAAGCCAGGTTCGTGAACAAGAAGATGGTAAACGTAATATTTTCGATCCGAGTAATAAAGGGCAGCTCGATATAAGCCAGCAGATTGATAATCGGATATTTGAGCAGCTGCAGCTGCTTCAAGCTGAAGAATCCGTAGGCGGTAACCAAGACGAGCAAGTAGACGGCGGTGGCGAACAGGTGGCCGAGGTAGACGCCCCGCAGCCATTTACCGTCCTTCTCGACAAAAGGGAACAGCAGCAGGCACAGCTCGTAGCCGACAAAGACCGTAAACAGCTCGGCCCAGTTATGGAGCGCCCCCTCGGAAGCCACCGCACCCTGAAAAATATAGGGGGTCATCCGGACCGCCTTCCATTCGTCGAAGAAATAGAAATTGAGAAGCGGCATCCACGCCGTCAGGAAAAAGATCATGGTGGTCGCCTTGCTAATGCCGTAAATCCCTTTGGTGAGCAAAAAGTACAGCATGAAGCAGAACAACAGAAACAGCATCATCGGATCGGTCGTAGGGAACGAGATCATCTGGTAAATCAAAATATAGTTTTTGCCGACAAGGCTGCCGATGAACAGCCAGAAGCCGGCCAGAACGAGATAGAACGGATAGAGCAGGGAGCGAGGGAACGATGCTTCCATAATATCGAAGACCGACGCCCCTTTCCCGAGACGGAAGACGAGCGAGATCATGAAAATGTTGACCAGGGCCGCTCCAGACAAGAGGAGCAGCCCGATCCAGCCGTTCGTGCCGAGATTTTCCGCCGAGATGCGCGGCAGGACGAACAGCAGGACATCCAACTCGATGGCGTAAATTAAGATGGCAATGTGGAACCAATTCAGTTTTTCCCGCATTTCATCACCGCTTCATCTTGTTCTTCACATCGTTAACCGTACGGGCGATAGAGGGCCTGAAGATAAGCTTCGCCAATGGGCCGCGGATGAACGTATCGAGCCAGTCGAGCCGGTTCATCGGGGCGACGGGCGTAAGATACGATGTGCCGAGATTCGTTACTCCGGCCAGATGGATGATAACCAGCCCGAGACCGACCATAATGCCGAAGTTGCCCCAGATTCCGGCCAAAATGATAAACGCAAAGCGAATGAGCCGGATGGAAGCGCTCATGATATAGCTTGGAATCGCGAAGGATGCAATAGCTGAGGTGGCAACAGCGATAATCAAAATATTGCTCGTGAACCCGGCCTGTACGGCAGCCTGTCCAATGACGATCCCGCCCACGATCCCGATGGTCTGGCCGATCTTCGTCGGAAGCCGGACGCCTGCTTCCCGGAGCAGCTCGATGGTCGTCTCCATCAGCAGCGCTTCGATTAACGGGGGAAAAGGCACCTTGCTCCTGGATTCGGTCAAGTTCAGGAGCATCGTATGCGGGATCATTTCATAATGATAGGTCGTGACCGATACATAGAAGGCCGTAAAGCCGATCGTGATAATAAAGCCGACCAGGCGAAGCAGCCGCAAGGCGGAACCGATATGCCAGCGCTGATAATAATCATCGGGAGACGAGAAAAATTCAAAGAACGATGTCGGACTGATAAAAGCGGTGGGACTTCCGTCGACGAAGCCGACGATACGGCCGGCGACGAGCTTCGAGACGGCGGAATCGGTTCGTTCGGTCGTCATGAACTGCGGGAAAATGGAGTTCGGATTTTCATCGATCATCTGAACGAGCATATGAGCCTCAAATACGGCGTCAATCTCCATTTCCTGTATCCGCTTCTTCAATTTCTCGACATGCTCGGGATGGACAATATCTTCGATATACATAAGAACGATATCCGTTTTCGAGATTTCGCCCACGGCCAGGCGGATTGCTTTGAGGTGAGAGCTGCGCACCCGCTGGCGCACGACAGCGATATTCTCTTTCATATTCTCCACGAATCCGTCATGCGGCCCGGAGATGACCGTCTCGGTCTCCGATTGCTCCACGCTTCGGCCGACAGGGTGGGCGATATCAATCAAATACGTAAGGGTATGATGGAACAAGGCCGCTTTTCCTTGCAAAATGCCATCAACGCACTCCTTGGACGTACGGGCTATCGAATATTGCGGCCGGGAGAGCATATCCGACGCTTCTTGATCGGTAGCGCGGTCGAACGGAGCGATCACCTCGCGGACGAGCTCATCGTGACCGGCCAGTCCCGCTAAATAGAAGACATGGATATGACAATTCGGGAAGGAGCGTTCCTGGAAATCCATGCAATCCTGAAATTGCTTGCGCACATGCTCCATTTTCGGGCTGCCGGAATCGTTCATCCTCGTCTCACCTCCTAACGGATCGTACAAAGAGAATTGTGTCCATTCAGGGAGTGAATTACTCTTCGGCCCCGAAATGGCCATATAAAAAAACGGACCCCCCGCTCGCATGGAAGCAGTCAGGGCCCGTATAACCGGCATCAGTCAATCGAATTTAAAGCTCGGAGTCTTCCGCCCTGGCGGATCAGCCACTCTCCGCTCTCCCAGTCGGATAATCCGGCGGCTTCCGATTCGTAGTACAAATCGAACCGGATGCCCATGCCGCTGTCCCAGGGGCTCTGAACGATAACGGAGCGGAAAATGTTTTCCAAGCCCGGAATGGCAAATCCAGCCGGCTCCGGGAATATTTCCTCCATCTCCCGCCGCGAAATTTTCGTCTCCAGCGCGAATTGAAGTAGCGGTTTATTCGTATAGACATCGTACACGAATTCGAATTTCGGCGTTCTTTTCACCGTAAAATCGGTAATGTCGGTCCTAAATTCGGCATCGCTGGCCGGAATGATGAATGGCCAATCCTCTCCGGGATACCGATACAGATTGCTGACGCTGCCTATTTTGGCCATGGCCGCATCCCATTCCGATTTGTCTAAGTCGGAAGCCGGGATATTCACTCCGGCATGATCGATTCCTGTCAGACGGCCCTGAAGCTGGCGGAACAGACAGGATATCGTCATATATGCCGCGGCTTGCTGATGAGGAGCGTCGTCGTGCGGCGGGTTCGCCGCTTCGCCTGTCATTGGGGCGCCGCCGATGTCCCCGGATGCCGAGCTGACGAGGAGAGGATGCTGGCGGCAATGAAGTTGAATCTTCTCGTCGGTGTTCAAGAGGAGCATCGGGAGCTTCAAGTCTCCCGTCCGGAACTCGATCGCAGGCAGAGCCGAATCCGTACAGGACGGGCGCAGAGCCCTTTCTGTGCGGAAGGCGGGGATTTGCTCCAGCAAGGCATAGAAATAACCGCACCATTCCTTTTCCGCCTCTGTGGCCCCAGGAAAAAGAAAGATGATTTTATCCAATCGTCTCATGGTCTGGTCCTCCCGACATAGTTTTTCAATCCGGCCCCCTCATAGCGCCCGTGCGGAGGGTCCCGATGGCCGAATTTGCCTCTGAAAGCACGCTAAATAATATTGATTTGTGACAAATTTGTTAATTAACGGAAAAACAAAAGGGTATTAATCTTTTATATAGAAATAGATTCCTGTACCAAAATATAGAAGGAGGATCATAAATATGATTACCAAGAAAAAGTTAGTTGCCGGGGTGCTCGCTCTCTCCTTAGGTTTAGGGTTTACGGCAGGAGTAACGCCTCCTTTTGCGCATGCGGATGAATCCGCATCGACGAGAATCTCTGGCGCAGTTATTGATGACCTGGAACTAGCGACTTTCACCGGATATGTCATTTCGATCGGTGACACGTATATGACGATTGCCAATGCGCCTACAAAAGAAGAAGCGCTGCAAGGGGAGTGGTGGGATCTTGTGAATCAAGGCAAGATATTATTAGTTCCTTCTCCGAAAAACGAAACCTATGCGGCAGGAGACAAAGTAAAGGTATATTATAAAGCGATGACGATGTCACTCCCGCCGATTGCGGTTGCGCCTATCCTCGAAAAAATCGCCGACGAATAGAATCCACCTCCCAACCCAGCACCGTTCAGGTGCTGGGTTTTTTGGCAAGTGTGGACCCCATCCTGGAATAAGTCGTTACAAAGGAGGATGGAAGTAACAACGGCGGCATACCGGGTAATACCGTTCATTGCCGCCAATCTGGATCTGTTCGCCGGAGTAGACGGGCTTGCCGTCGTCGCCGATGCGAAGATTCATGGTTGCCTTCCGTTCGCAGAACCAGCAGATCGTTTTCATTTCCTCGATTTTATCCGCATACAGCAGCATATAACGGCTGCCCTCGAACAGCTCATTGCGGAAGTCATTCTTGAGTCCGAAGCCCATGACCGGAATATCCAGCTCGTCGACGATGCGGGCCAACTGGAGGACCTGCTCCTTGGTGAGGAACTGGACTTCGTCGACGAGCACGCAGGAGACAGGTCCGCCGTGCAGGGAGACCTCCCGGAATATATTCGTATCGGCATGGACAAGCCGGGCCGGGCGCTTCAAGCCGATGCGGGACGACACATACCCGACGCCGTCCCGGTCGTCCACTGCCGAGGTGAAGATAAGCACCGGCTTGTTCTGCTCCTCATAATTGTGGGCCACCTTGAGCGCTTCGATCGATTTGCCGCTGTTCATCGCCCCGTAGCGGTAATAAAGTTGAGCCATTGCTGCCACTCCATTCTGCAGTTGTTGAAGATCTCGTGATGATGCCGGGTCTGTGCGCACACATTCTAGTCGCATCGGCATATTGGAGGAATCAATCGAATAATGCGGGCTGCTCCGGCATGCGATTGAATTGGAACAGCATGTGAAGCTGCGCTGCCGTATTGCGCTGTACGGATAGAGCGGGAAGATCGTCTTCGGGGAAAAAGCGGGCGTCTTCCGTCTCGACCCCGCCGCGCGCCGCGCCGCCAGACAGCCGGCATTGAATGAAAATTTTGTAGACATGATGCGGCTCGGGAGGATGGCGGTGCAGCCGCTTATCAAGCACGGCCAGCAGACGGACCGCTTCCGCGTCATAGCCCGATTCCTCCTTAATCTCCTTCACGGCGACTTCGGCCGGCGAGAGGCCCACATCGGCCCAACCGCCCGGCAGCGCCCAGCATCCGTCCGATTTCTCCTTGACCAGCAGGATCCTATTGTGTTGGAAGACGACGCCGCGAATGTCGACCTTCGGGGTGGCATAGCCGCTGTCCCGGGCGAAGGCCAGCTCCACCGTCCGCTTCTCCTCGCCGGACTGCTCGGCCATCATGGCGACGCTGATGTCGCGCAGCTCTTCGTACCGCTCCCGGTCATAGATATCCTGGCCGTAAGCGAGGCCGGTCTGAGCGATCGCTTGAATGCGCAGCGTCCAGTCGAGCCAGCGGCGATCGGCGGATGAATCGCCTCCCTGACGGCCGATGACGTCCAGCAACTCCCGGGGATGCCCCAATATTCCGTTCGGCTGAGTCTCGAATTGCCGCGTCTGCACCGTGCCGAACCATTGGGCCGCGAACGTCGGGACGCCGGCTCGGCGGCCAGCGGCGATATCGGCCTCGCTGTCGCCGACCCATACGATCTCATTCGGAGCCAGGCCGATCGTCTGCAGAAGCTGATGGATGCCTTCCGGATGGGGCTTCGGCTGCCGCACGTCATCGCCGGTCACCGCAGCGTCGATATACGGGTCCAGTCCAAGCTGCCGGACCGATATCTCGTAAGAGCGCCGGCTCTTGCCGGTCAGGACGCCGATGGACAAGCCCCGCGACTTCAGCTCGCGCAGCAGGTTCATGACCGGCTCCGAGGAGCGGGCCCGGCTCGGGTGCCAGCGGCGGTAATGCTCATAGTACGCTTCGATCGCTTGCGGAAGGAAGCCCTTGTGACGGAGATTGGCCGCCAATATGCCCTCTTCCGTCGGACCGAACATGGACATGATGTCATGGTCTGTCAGCGTTCGCTTGTCATAGGTCTGGAAGACCTGCCGAAATGCATGCAAAGACAATGGCAATGTATCCGCCAATGTGCCGTCGAAATCAAACAACACCGTACGAATCATAGTCTTGCCCTCCGTTTCTGCTCGGGAATGGTCAGATCCGGTTCCGCTGCTTGCTTGCGCGATTCGCGTCAAGGAGCTGTCTCGGTTCACTTGCTTCTTATGATAAAGAATGGAGGCGGCCAAAGCAATGGCGCAAATCGAAGGCGGAAGCGCTCTCCCCGTCCCGGTACGCTGCGCCTGTCCTCTGCCGGGGTTCCATGTTATATTGGAAAGAGCAGGGCGGGAGCGGAGCGGTTCCCGCCCCGGAATCCAAACCATCAAGACCGGAGAAGCAGGAGGGATGCCGATGTTTTTCAACTCAGAAGAAATTGCTTATATCCGCGAGAGGTCGGCGGACATGGAGCGGTCCGGAAGCCTGGCGCCGGGCGTCCTCGATCTGCTGTTCAATAAGGGCTGGTTCAAGCTATTCGTGCCGAAGCGTCTGGGAGGGAGCATGACGCCGCTGCCGGAGGCGGTTCGCCTCTTCGAAGAAGCTTCCTGGGTCGACGGGAATGTAGGCTGGACAATCACCATCGGTTCCGGGGGCGGCTTCTTCGTTCCGTTCTTGCCGCCCGCGTCCGCGGAGCGGTTGTTCGCGCCGCCGGAGGCGGTCGTGGCCGGCTCGGGCATGCCGACGGGAACGGCCCGCCGCGTCGAGGGAGGGTATATCGTCACCGGTCAATGGCAATATTGCAGCGGCTCGAAGCATGCGAGCCTGTTCACGGCGAATGCGTTGATCGGGCATAACGGCGCCGCTGCGGAGCCAGAGATGCGCGCGTTCGCTTTTCTGCCGGATCAGGTGGCGATCGAGGAGGATTGGGATGCCTTCGGCCTGCAGGCGACGGACAGCCATACGATATCCGTGCGGAAGCAATTCGTGCCGGAGGACATGACCTTCCTGCTGACGGAGCGGCAGACGGAGGACCGGGATCCGATCTACGATTATCCGTTCCTTCCGTTCGCGCAGGCCTCGTTCGCCGGCGTCGCTATCGGGCTGGGGCGCCGCTTCCTCGACGAAGCGGAGGAGATGCTGGCAGCCCGGCGCGCCGCCTGGTCGGCCTCCGAACGGGCCGCCTTGGTCGAACGGCTGCTCGCGGCGCAGCGCTTGAAGCTGGCTGCCGCTGTCGAGCCGTTCTACAGCGAACTGGAGTCGTCCTGGGGGCGGGTTGCCGAAGGCGGTACGCTGGATAAAGATGAGCAGGCGCGGGTGACCGCGTCCTGCCGGCATGCGGCCCGGGCCGCGCTCGAATGCGCCCAAGCGGTCTTCCCGTACATGGGGATGGCCTCGGTCATGAAGAGCGCCCCATTGAACCGGGCGTGGCGCGATCTGCAGACGGCCTGCCACCATTCGCTGCTCGTCTCGTTCGAGGATGGGGCGTAGCGGGCGTAGCAGCCTCGGCACGCGTCAAGCGTTCCGGCCTGCCTGCTGAAGGCTGGAGCCGCCGCTCAACGCGATCAAGGGGATGCGGCCTGCGCATCCCCTTGATCCATTGCGGAACGCTGCTAGGATCCACCCGTGCGGCGCCGCTGGTTATTCGGCTTCTTCGTATTCTGGCTTTTTAACACCTTGGCTGCCGATGAGCCGGAAAAGCCGCCTTTTTGACTCGCTTGCTGCTGCTTCTTCTTGGCCAGCATTTCTCTCATCGCATCCGCCAGATTGATTTTCTTTGGCTCATTTTGCTGTTCCGCCATTCCTTACACCTTCCTTCGCTTCTGCCGGCGTATCTTCTCCCGCGGAGCCGGTTCAACAGGCTCCTTACCGATAAGACTATCACGGGTTCTTGAGTGCGGACAACTCCGTATAACAAGACATATCGCTTGTCATGCCGGATGCCGATGCTGTCGCAGACGGCGCCGCCGTCTTGTCCGTTAATGATCCGCCCAGATCTGCGGATGATCGTCCGCCGCATGCCGCGCCGCCCGGGCGTTCCTCTCCACCTGCTCCTCATTCTTGCAACCGGGGATGACACAGGTGACTGCCGGATGGCGGAGACACCAGGACAGGGCCCACTCGGCCATGTCCATGCCGGCGGGCACTTCGTTCCTCTGAATCTCTTCCACCTGCTTCAGCCGCTCGTCGAGCTCTTCGCGGCCATGGCGATGGCGCACATCATTGGCGGCGAACTCGGTTCCCGGCTTGTACTTGCCGCTCAGGAATCCGCTCGCGAGAGGAACCCGCGCCAGCACGCCGAGATCCTGCTCAAGGCAAGCAGGGAACACTTCTTCCTCGGGCCCGCGATCGAGCCGATTGTAGACGAGCTGAATCGCGCCCGCTCCGACTTGCGTCGCCGAAGCCGTCTGGTGCATGCTGTTGCTCTTGTTCAGCGACAGGCCGATATGCCGGATCGTCCCTGCCTGCACCTGCTTGTCGAGCATTGTCCACAGGTCATCATTGTCGAATGCTTGATCATTGCCCGAATGGAATTGATACAGATCGATATAATCCGTCTTCAATGCCCGCAGCGACGCTTCCAGCTGCCCGCGCACCTCATCCGCCCCGTACCGGTCCGTGCGGTTCAGATGGGAGTGGAATTGATGCCCGAACTTCGTCGCGACGACCCAGTCCTCCCGCTTGTCCCGCCGCAGGAAATCGCCGATGAAGGCTTCCGACAGATGGTCGCCGTAGCATTCGGCGGTATCGATCAGGTTGATGCCGAGCTGCTTCGCCCGATGTAAAATACGATCCGCCTCCTGCTGCGTATAATCGTGGCCCCATTCCCCGCCGAACTGCCATGTCCCGATGCCGATAACCGACACTTTCAGATCGGTCCGTCCCAATCTGCGGTATTGCATGCCTCGTCACACCCTTCCTTTTTCGCTAAGGTCTTGTACCCATAATATCACAGCCGTACGGTCAATTCGAAGCGGCAGCGTTCGGGGCGCAGCAGAGCGTTGTCCATTATAAAAAAGGATGACGCCGGCTCTGCATGTGGTATCTTATGGAAGGGACGAACCGGTTCCAATTCTGAGGATGCCATGGAGAACAGAGATGAACTACGATTGTTTAATTGTAGATGAATGACGAGTGTATTCTTGCGGAAACCACCTGCGAGTATTTGAATATGTTCGAGGTGCGAACCGCCTTTGTGACGAGCGCGGAGGAATGCGAGCGGTTTTTGCAAGAGAATGAGAACTCTCTGATTCTTCTCGATATCAATCTGGGCCAACGCATGAATTAATACCGGGAGGGGTATATAATAGTGGGGAGGAGGTGTTCTTATGCCGGTTGTGGAACTAACCGATGCCACATTTGAAGAGCATATACGGAAGTATCCGCTTGTGCTGGTTGAATTTTGGGCCCCGTGGTGCAAGCCCTGTCAAGCCATGGCTCCCGTCATGGAGCAGCTGGCCGCCGAAGCCGAAGGACGGGCAAGCATCGCCGCGTGCAATGCGGATGTGAACTTCGTCGCCGCCGTCCGTTACCAGCTTCAAGGCATTCCATCCTTCGTCGTGTTCAAGGAGGGCAGGGAGTTCGCGCGCAAGGTTGGCACCCAGCCGGTATCCGTCCTGCTGGGCATGATGCAGAGCGCTCTCGAAGCCGATTTATAATGCGGAAGGTCCGGTCATATTCGGGACTTCTCTCTGTTGTTGGTTTTGCGCTTCTTGGTTAATATGAATGCAGGTGTGAATTGCAGCGGGCTTCCTTGGGGAGACTCCGCGCATCAGGTTGATTGTCAAGGAGGAGAAGAAATGTCAGAACGTCGCTTCAACCCGGAGAATATGGCGAAGCTGGACAGTCCGGAACGCCGTCAATCGCTCCCCCCTGAGCGCCTAGTCGCATTATTGAACATCGAGGATGGAGACACGGTCATCGATATCGGCGCAGGCACGGGATACTTTACCCTGCCTGCGGCGAAGCTGACCCGGGGCAAGGTGATTGCGCTGGATGCCGAGCCGCAAATGCTGGAGGAACTGCAAAAGCGGGCCCGGGAGGCCGGGCTGGGCCATATTCAGAGCCAGCTTGGGGAGATCGAACGCATGCCGGTGCCGGATGGGGCGGCCGATCATGTCATCGCCTCGCTCGTGCTGCATGAGGTGGAGCCGCCGGAGCAGGGCTTGAAGGAGATCCACCGCATTCTGAAGCCGGGCGGCCGGGTGCTGATCGCCGAGTGGGACGTGAAGAAGCCGAAGGAAGGCCCGCCGCCCGCTCATCGGATATGGTCCGATGATCTCCTTCATGCGATGCTGCAGCTCGGCTTCAAGGAGATCAGCGTCTCTTTTCCTTCTGAACAATATTACGTGATGACCGGCATGAAGGCATAGCTCTTCGGAGACGGGGGTCATCATCGCGTGTCATCCGAACGGCGCTAGCCGGATGCGAAGCCCCAAGGCCCGCATCCGGCTGTTCTGGTTGCTGAATCGTGGTCCGGCTGTGCTATTGGACGTCGATCGTCTTGATGATGCGGGCCGGATTCCCGCCGACGACGACATTGTCGGGCACATCCTTCGTGACGACGGCTCCCGACGCGACCACGACATTGTTGCCGATCGTGACGCCCGGATTGATGACGGCCCGGCCGCCAATCCAGACCCGATCGCCGAATGTGACCGGCTTCCCGAACTCTGCCCCGGAGCTGCGCTCTACCGGATCCAGCGGGTGGGTTGCGGTATAAATGTGAACGCCAGGCGCCAGGAAGCAGTCGTCGCCGATGCGAATCTCGCAGACATCGAGCATCACACAGTCGAAATTGGCGTAGAATCGTCTTCCGACATGAATGTTGTAGCCGTAGTCGCATTTGAACGACGGCTCGATATAGGCCCCTTCCCCCAAGCTCCCGAAGAGCGAATGCAGCAGGGTTGTCCGCTCCTTATAATCCGTTTCCACGGTCTGATTGTACAGACGGGTCAATCGTCTGGCACGCTCGCGGTCGCGCACCAATTCTTCATCTCCGGCACGGTACAGCTCGCCCCGGATCATCTTTTCCTTTTCCGAACTCATAGATGTCTCCTCTTCGTCGTCGTAGTATAAATTAGAAGCCACCCTTATTATGAATCCATCGCTGCCCCGGTTGCAAGCGGCCAGCGTCCGCCTTACCGTTCCGAAAAAACAGGCCCGGGAAGCAGGGATGGACAGGTAGGGGCAGGGTCCGGAATATGGTATACTCGGATCATTATGAGTTGAGGTGGATGTGAACGTGAGCAAATTTTTGGCCTTTGGGATGCTGTATTGGCTGTTGGGCAATCCGATTGCAGCCATCATCGTGCTGCTGCTCCTTCTATATGTGCTCGACCGGCGCTTTGTCGGTCTGTCGCCGAGCTTGTTCAGGCCGCTGAAGCGAAGGAACCGGATCGGGAAGCTGAAGCAGCAGCTTGGCGCCAACCCGCATGATGTATCCGCCAAGTTGGAGCTCGCCCGGCTGCTGATCGAGCGCAGAGCCTACCGGGAAGCGAGACAATGGCTGGAGCCCTTGCAGGAGACGATGGATCATTCGGCTGAATTCTGGGATGATCTCGGAGCCTGCTGGCTGCATACGGGCGAGCCGGAGCAGGGAGAAGCGGCAATCCGAAAGGCATTGGAGCTGAACCCCCGGGTCAAATACGGCCAGCCGTATCTCCGGCTCGCTTCCTTATATGCAGGGACGGATAAGAACCGGGCGATTGAGGCTTTGCAAGCCTATCAGGAGGTTCATTCCTCATCCTGCGAATCGTATTACCGCCTCGGCAAGCTGTACGAGCAGTTGGGCCGCAAGGAGGAAGCCCGGGAAGCGTGGAGCCAGGCCGTCGCGATCTATCGCGCGCTGCCGCGTTACAAGAAGAGGGAAGAACGGAAATGGATGCTCAAAAGCATGTTCAAGCGGTAGCGGGGCGCACATCCAGCTATTCCTTCACAGGGGTTGCAAGAGCCGGCAACGCTCCCTGCTGCTTGGAGCATACCCATTAAGAGGGTAATCCGGAAATCCCAGTAGTGGACTAATTAAAGGTTCGGGAGATTAATTAAAGGCGATTGTCCGATTGGGGATAATTGCCCTTTTTTTTGCGGCGCAAACGTTTACAATGGGATTTGTCGTTGCATGGAAGCGTTATCTTTTTTCGCTGCGGCTCAAGGGGCCGCGGTGCAAAGCGGACACCAATTATATCGATGCGAAAAGTATACATAATGGACTATTTGGAGGGATTTTTCATGAAACGCCTAAAACCAACCGTTCTGTCGCGCAGCAATATGAAGCGCAAATTTGCCGTATTGCTCAGCACGGCGATGATCGCCGGAGCGCTCACCGGATGGGCCGGACAAGCCCAGGCCGCGCAGCCGCATTCATCCTACTGGTATCCGGATACCTTGCTGGAGTGGTCGCCGCAGACAGACAAGGACGCGCCATTCAACCGGGGCTCGGTGAAGCTGAATACCGACCGGGTTCAGGGGTACAAGGTGAATCCGAACGCCAAGACGGAGCCGAAGGTCATGGCCCTCGCCTCCATGTACAAAAGCACGAGCGGAGCGCCGTCGCAAGGGAACGATCAGTTCCACGGCTATGCGTTCAGCTACTGGCAGTATGTGGACAAGCTTATTATGTGGGGCGGCTCGGCAGGAGAGGGGCTGATTGTTCCTCCGAGCGCGGATGTCATCGATGCAGGCCATAAAAACGGCGTTCCGGTGTATGGAACCGTTTTCCTGCCGCAGAAGGAGCACGGCGGCAAGATCGAATGGCTGCGCGATCTGGTGCAGCAGAAGGAGGACGGATCGTTCCCGGTGGCGGACAAGCTGATTGAAGCCGCGACGTATTACGGCTTCGACGGATGGTTCATCAACCAGGAGACGCAGGGGGCGACGCCGGAAGATGCGCAGCTTATGCAGCAATTCTTGAAATATCTGCAAAAAAAGAAGCCGTCCCATATGGAAATCATCTGGTACGATTCGATGGTTAAGGAAGGGCCGGTCAAATGGCAGGGCGCCTTGACGGACAAGAACAGCATGTTCTTCCAGGACGGGGAAGAGCGGGTCGCGGATCAGATGTTCATCGACTTCCGCTGGCAATTCAAAAAAGAAGGCCAATATGATTACGTCACGCCATTCCGGAACTCGCCCAAGCTGGCCGACAGCTTGAAGCGCGATCCGTATGATCTGTATGCGGGCATGGATCTGGAAGGCGGCGGGGGATACCAGGGCAAATACAACTTCCCGGTATTGTTCCCGGAAGACGGCACGGCCGTAACCTCGCTTGGTCTATATCGTCCGGACTGGGCGTTCAATACGACGAAGACGAACCAGGATTTCATGGAAAAAGAGCAGAGACTCTGGGTCGGGGAGAACATGGACCCGTCGGATACGAAGTCGCAAGGCAACGCATGGCGCGGCATTGCCCATGATATCGTGGATAAGACGGTGATTACGAAGCCGGACTTTATTACGCATTTCAATACGGGGAACGGGAAGCAATTCAGCGTGAACGGGAAAAAGGTTCGCGATCGCGAATGGTTCAACCGGAGCCTTCAGGACATTTTGCCGACCTGGCGCTGGATGGTGGACGAGCAGGGCCAGAAGCTGAAGCCTAGCTTCGATTTCGGCACTTCCTTCTACGGCGGCAGCTCGCTTAGACTGCTCGGCACGGTCGCGCCTGGGGCTTCCACGAACGTGAAGCTGTTCAAGACCGACATCGCGGCCACGTCCGCCTTGCAAATGTCTCTCATCTATCAACCTAATAGCGAAGCGGCGGACATTAACATCGGCGTCGCCTTGGAGGGAGCGCCGGACGAGTACAAGATCGTGAAGCCGGCTTCCACCGAAGAAGCTGGCGTTCATGGCGATTGGACGCGTGCCGTCTACGACTTGAGCCCGTATGCGGACCAGAAAATCGTCGGCGTCTCGGTACAAGTGGAAGGCAAGGAAAGAAGCAACCTGTATGCGGTCAACCTGGGCCGGCTCCAGATTGGCGATCGGAACGACAAAGCGGCGGCTGCCGGGCAAGTTTCCGATCTGAAGCTGATCGAGAACGATGTGCGCGACGGCATTTATGCCGATGCGCGTCTGACCTGGGCTCCGCTCGGCGACGATGCGATGCTCTACGAAGTATACCGCGTCCTGCCGGATGGCTCCCGCGAGTTCGTCGGAGCGACAGGCAACAACTATTACTATGTGTCCGAGATGAAGCGGAGCGGCATGGAGCAGGAGACGAAGCTGGCGGTCTTGCCGGTGAACCGCCACTATAAGCAAGGCCGCGCGTCGGAGGTATCGTTCGAATGGCCGGCCTATCCGGCGCCGAAGGCGGACTTCGAGGCCGACAAGACCTTCGTGGCGCCGGGAGAAGCCGTGCAGTTGACGGATAAATCGTCCGAGGTTACGGCAGAGTGGGAGTGGAGCTTCCCGGGCGGCACGCCGGCTTCCAGCACGGAGCGCCATCCGAAGGTAAGCTATGCGGAGGAAGGAACGTATGAGATTGCGCTGAAGGCCAAAAACGCGGCTGGCGAAGACGTCATGACGAAATCGAAGCTGATTACGGTATCCAAAGAGGCGGCGTTCCGCTCGGAGGATCTGGCCACCGGGGCGAAGACGGAGGCGTCCAGCTTTGTCAATGACAGCGAAGCGCCGCAATTCGCCGTCGACGGAGATATGACCTCGAAGTGGTGCGCCGTCGGCAGCGGCGAGCATTGGCTGACGGTCGATCTGGGGCAAGCGCATGAGCTTACCCAGTTCGTCGTTCACCATGCCGAAGCAGGCGGAGAATCTCCTGCCTTCAACACGCGCGAGTTCAAGATCCAGCTGAGCATGGACGGAGAGAGCTGGAGCGATGCGGTGACGGTGACCGACAACGACAAGGCGACGAGCAAGCACGCCATTGCGAAGACCGAGGCACGCTATGTCCGTCTGCTCGTGCAGAAGCCGACGCAGGGCGGGGACACGGCGGCGCGGATTTACGGCTTGGAAGTGCACGGCTTGAAGAACAAGCCCGCAGCGGAGTAAGAGAGACAAGCAAGATTAATATGGGGACAGCAGGCAGGCCGGAACAGCTCCGGCCTGCTTTGATGTGATCGGCCCCGAGAACGGTAATCGAATCTATGAAAATAACAAACGTATAGAGAGACTCTTCTTGCAAAAGTACACGCAGATCATCGAGTCCCGGCCATAAATATTGATTTTTCACGCATATTTTTGCATAATTATTAAATTCCATGTATTGTTATAGTGAATCTGGAATCATAACGACATCATAATTGAAAGAAGTGTATTCATTGAATCTATTTTTCACGTATCTGCTGGCAGGGCTTGCCGTTGCGATGCCCGTAGGGGCCATGACCGTTGAAATGACGAAGCAAGGCCTGAAAAAGGGGTTTATGCATGGTTGGGCTGTAGGCTTGGGCGGTATGACCATCGATCTTTTCTTAATTATAGCCTTATACATGGGCTTGGCTTCCGTGCTCGCCATACCTTATATTCAAATCCCGATGTGGGTTATCGGCGCAGGGTTTTTGGCGTTTTTAGGCTATGATTCCATCAAAAACTCGGATCAAGACATTGCGCTCGCTGGCGATAAACCGAACACATCTTTCTTCAGCTCCTATCGCAACGGGTTGCTCGTAGCGGTATCGCCGGGCAATCTCGTGTTTTGGATTTCCGTGTTTGGAGCGGTGCTTTCGGACTCGTATGATACGACACAACCGGCCAAATTTTTAATTGTCGGGGCCGGGATTTTAGCCGGCATCCTCGTCCATGATGTTGGTTTGCTTGCCATTGTGGCGGTCACGAGGAAAGCCATGAGCAGAACGATGATTAAGAGAGTATCCATCATCGCCGGCTTCATCTTATTTGGCTTTGCGGGTTATTTTATATATGAGTTTATTATGGCCATCAAAGGAATACTCTAAGTTTCATATCTAGTTGGCCGGACCACCCATCACGCATAAAACTTATTCCTCGTAACGGCAAGGGCAAAGCTGCAAATCCCAGGCTGTTGAGAAAGAAGTTTTGAGCAGGAAAATGGATATTTCCACCATCCTGAAAACTGCACCATTTCCCTGGACACGCCCATCCGGCAGGCGAAATCCGCAAACTCCACGATTTTTCCAGGCACGCCGATTCGGTAAGCGAAATCCTGCAGAAATACAGCAATTCGATATGGACGACTATTCCAGAAAGGGAATCCTGCAAAATTACAGGAATTTCCCCCGTTTCGCTTCGGTTTGAAGCAAAAGGGCCTAAAATGATGTAGATTTGCAGCAATTCCTCGGGATGGGGACTCATTAAGCCGAAATTCCTGTAAAATAGCAGCAATTTCCTCCGCACGTCCAAGCCCCAGGAGGCAACGATGCTTCCAGCAGGCCGATAGTGCTTCCAGCAGGCTGATAATGCTTCCTGAAGGCGATGATGCCCCCAGCATCCGACGCGGTCGGTTGGATCCCGTAAAATCAGGCCATTGAGTAGTCTATGGGACTTTTCACCTGTCTGTAATGTAGATCTCTTCTCCCGGTAGAAAAAAACCGATTTAAAACGCCCTAAGAGCCAAGGTTGGGATGAGGAAAATGGACCTTCTCCACCCCTTCACAAAAAACAGGGGTTTTCCAACAGCCTGAAATCTGCAGGATTTTATCTGGTGACAACGTAAATTCGGCAGAATTCCTGCAAAAGTACATCATTTCCTTCTCTACACGAAGGAATCATCATTATCCGCCGAAAATTGATGCAGATTTGCAGGATTCCCTCTCTACGCTACTTCCACCCCCTAGAAATACTGCAGTTTTGCAGTTTTTCGCGGCTGATGCGTCATCCCCCTGATCTCGCGACATTTTCCTCAATTCTTCGCCGATTGCAGCATCTGGAAGAAGGGTTCGGAGGAATGAATAGCGAATCCCTTTAATAGAAGCACGACCAGGACCTACATCGAATGCGAGAGGAGCAGGAAGCGATGCGCAAATGGATGCTTGCCGGATTATGTCTGGTCATCGGTTTGGGATTCCGATTGTTAGCGGAGCCGGGGAACGCGGAAGCGGCCGGCAAGACGGCGGCCGGCGGAAAGGCCAACGTGTACCTGAATGGATTTCAGCTAACGGAATGGCGATGGGAGCGCAATTACATCATGGTTCCGTTGTTTGCTTTTGACGATTACAGTTACTTCGGCAATTCGAACGAGCAGGAGATTACGTACAAATGGGATGCGGCCTCGAAGACGGTATGGGTCTTTTCCAAGGGCAAGACGAATGCCGTGAAGCTGATCGCGGATAAGACGGTCGCTTGGGTGAACGGCAAGGAAGTGGAGTTGGCGGCCCCGGTCAAAATCATTGACGGCCATACGTATGTGCCGCTCCGCTTCGTGAGCGAGGCGCTGGGCGGCGAAGTGGAATGGAACAACAGCAAGCGCACGGCGATTATCCGGACGCCGGAACGAGTTCGGCGGGATGAGGTGCTCCGCACCGGAGGGCTGGAGGAGGCCCGGAAGGAGGCCTTGCTGCTCCCCTTCGTCTTCCCGAACCGGGAACTGCCGTACCGGACGGAAGGCTTCGAAGTCAAGATCGAGTTTCCCGAAGGAGAGGCTTTGCGCTACTACTCTACGGTGAAAGACGTCAAAAGCTACATCGCCGTCAATGAGGACGGCCTGGCAGAGGTGCTATGGCAGGGACGCACGACGGCTAATCCAGGCGCCTATCTGGAGGAGAGCGGGAACAGGCCGGAAGGGGAGGAGACGCTGATCTATTTTCAGCATACGTTCCCGGTTCAGGACACGGTCAAATATGGAAAAATCGACAAGGACGGCAAGGCGGCCGAGTTGGGTACCTTCGAGGTGAAGCGCTCGCTGCGAACCTCTGCGGACGCGGTCACGGCCATTGCCGGCGAGAAGCGCAAGGATGCGGCAGCCGCTGAAGGGAGTGACAAAACCGCCAGCAAAAACACCAGCAGAACCCGGCAAAACCGCTAACAAGGCTCCAGGCGGCGGCGAGAGCAAGGAAGCGGACAAGAGCGGAAACTAGGGTCAACCCCAATAGGACAAGCCAACTAAGCACATCAGAGCAAAAAAAGCGGCAGCCTCCCATTCCCGGGGGCTGCCGCTGTGCATTGCGCGCTTAGCCGTATCCATTGAGCGGTTCCCGCTGTGCATTGCGCGCTTATTCGATGCGATCGATTCCGCGCATATAGGGACGCAGCGCTTCCGGAATCCGCACCGAACCGTCCGCCTGCTGATGGTTCTCCAGCAGCGGAATCAGGATGCGCGGGCTGGCTACGGCCGTGTTGTTGAGGGTATGGCAGTACTGAAGCCCGCCGTCCTCGTCCCGGTAGCGGATCTGCAGCCGCCGCGCCTGGAAGTCGAGCAGATTCGAGGCCGAATGGGTCTCGCCGTACGCGGCGCGCCCGGGCATCCACGTCTCGATATCGTACTGTCTATACGTCTTCTGCGACATGTCGCCCGTGCATACGTCCATGACGCGGTAAGGCAGCTCCAGAGCCCGAAGGATGTCCTCGGCGTGGGCGACCATCTCCTCCAGCATCCGGTTCGATTCCGCCGCATCGCCGCGCGTCAGGACGACCTGCTCCACCTTGGCGAACTGGTGGACCCGGTACAGGCCGCGCACGTCCCGGCCGGCCGAGCCAACCTCGCGGCGGAAGCAGGACGAGGCCCCGGCCAGCCGAATCGGCTCGCTGACGTCCACGATCTCGCCGCTGTAATACGCGGCGAGGCTGACCTCCGCCGTGCCGACGAGCCAACGGCCGTCCTCTGGGAGCGCGTACGTCTGCTCCTCGCCAAGCGGGAAGAAGCCGGTGCCGACGAGGGCTTCCTCCCGCACGAGGAGCGGAACGTCCAGCAGCGTGAAGCCCCGGCCGGCGAGCAGATCGAGCGCCAACTGCTGCACCGCCCGGTGTAGCAGCACGCCGGCCGCCCGCAAGTAATAGCTGCGCGAGCCCGCGACCTTCACCCCGCGTTCCGTGTCGATCAGGCCAAGCCGCTCGCCGAGCTCGACATGATCAAGCGGCTCGAAGTCGAAGCGGGGCGGCTCGCCGACGCGCCGCAGCTCCACATTGTCGGCGTCCGAAGCGCCGACCGGCGAATCCGCCGCCGGCAGATTCGGAACGAGCAGCATGCAGCGGCGGTACTCCCGCTCCGCCTCCCCCAGCTCCCGTTCCAGACGCTCCAGCGTCTCGTTCATCTCCCGCACGCTCGCCTTCAACGCCTCGGCTTCGTCACGCCGCCCATCGCGCAGACAGGCCGCGATGCGGCTCGATGCCTCATTGCGGGCTTGACGGAGCGCATCCGCCTCCTGCAGTCTCGTCCTTCTCGCTTCATCCCATTGAAGCAATTCGTTCACGTCGAACTCCATTCCTTTGACCCGGGCGGCCTCTTGAACCAAATCCGGGCGGCTGCGAATCCATTTGATATCCAGCATACGTCACATCTCCTTCGTTCTACCGAAAATAAACAGAAAGCGCCCCTCATCCGATTGGGACGAGGAGCGCTAGCTCGCGGTGCCACCCAACTTGATTCCCGCTCCCGCTCAGGCGGAGGAGAATCCCCTTGGTTCCGCGATAACGGGCGGGCCCGGTTCACTTAGAGACTGTGGCGGGCATACAATGCCGCCCATATCCGGTCGAGAACGCCTCCGAGTTGGATGCTCTTCATTGGCGTGATGGCTGTATCATGATTGATCCCTATTATAGAATATTTTAACGAGAAGTCAAACCGTTACTCGGCCCGCTGCGGAGGAAGCTGCGACAAATGCTCCAGCAGCGTGCGGATGTCCTGCAGGAGGCGGGCGGGATCGAGCCGGGTACGGTCAGCCAGCTCCGCCAATCGGGCAGGGATGCAGGCCGCCTCCTTTTTCAAGGAACGGCCCTTGCCGGTCAGCGAGAGGATCACCTTGCGCTCGTCCTCTGCGGCGCGGGCCCGGCGAATCAGCCCTTGCTGCTCCATGCGCTTCAGCATCGGCGTCAGCGTGCCGGAGTCCAGATATAAGCGGAGACCCAATTCCTTCACCGTCATGCCGTCATGCTCCCATAGCGCCAGGAGGGCGAGATATTGCGGGTAGGTAAGCTCCAGCCGCTCCAGCAGCGGCCGGTACAGCTTCGTCAATTCCCGGGAAGCCGCATAGATCGCGAAGCAGAGCTGATTATCGAGCTTCAGCCGCTCATCCGGCTCCGGGGGATGGGATGTCTTCATCGCAACCACTCCTAACTTCGGCCCCGCTACAGCAGGGCCGCGATCTCATCTTCCAGCTTGGCGGGATTCGTCTGCGGAGCATACCGATCCACGACGCGTCCGTCTTTGCCGACGAGGAATTTGGTGAAATTCCACTTAATCTCGGTGCTGCCCAACAGCCCTTTTTTCTCATTCGTCAGATAGGCAAACAACGGATCGGCGTCTGGCCCTTTGACATCCACCTTCGCGAACATCGGAAAGGTGACGCCGTAATTGACCTGACAGAACTCCATCGTCTCCTCCGTCTTCTCGAACTCTTGATTGCCGAATTGCGCGCACGGAAATCCAAGCACGGCGAAGCCGCGATCCTTGAACTTGTCATACAAGGCTTGCAGCTCCTTGAATTGCGGCGTAAACCCGCACTTGCTCGCGGTGTTGACGATAAGAAGAACTTGCCCCTCGTACTCCCGCAAGGACGTCAATTCGCCGCTTGGCTTCTTTGCCGTAAAATCGTAAACCGTTGCCATCACCCATCCGCTCCTTTGCTTAACTAAAAGTAACGTATCAACTTACTACCCTATTTATAGCACAATCAAAAATTGTGGTCAATTAGATTGTACACAATTTAACTGTGAGAGAAACGCTGGATACATGAACAGACAACGAGTGGGTATGCTAACCGTATTCCCGGCATGAATAAGAGGTGGATGAAGATATGTTCAAAAAAATGACCATGATTATCGCCGCTGCGGCTCTTGTCATCGGATTGGCCGCTTGCGGCTCCCCGAATAATCAAGGGGCCGGAACGAATCAGGGAACGGCCCCGGGGCAGACGACGCCCCCTCCCGCTGCCGTAGACGCTGCGGCGGTCTATAAGCAGAACTGCCTGGTCTGCCATGGCGCCAATCTGGAAGGACAAGTCGGACCGAATCTGCAAAAGGTCGGGGCGACGCGTACGCCGGAAGAAATCTCGGCCGTTATCCATAACGGAGGCAACGGGATGACCGCGTTCAAGGGTGTATTGAGCGAGGATGAGATCAGCGCATTGGTAGAGTGGCTGTCTGCCAAAAAATAAGCGCATGCGCCGTCCCCCGCCATGCGGTACGAAGGAGTGGAGATCCAGGTTTTCTCCGCTCCTTTTTCGTGCCGCCATTCGGGAAGGACAGAGGCTGGCTACCCGTGGCGAATATGCATATTGTTCCTGTGAACGGAAATAGTAAGCGTACATTAAGGAAACCTGCATAGATTCAGACCCGTTTAAAAAGAACGGTTTTCAGCGCCGAGAAAGTTGCTTGAACGCGAAGCGGATGCGTTCGCCGTGAGTTTGGCTCCGCAAAACTGGCGAGGAAGCGCGGAGTGAAGGCCAGACTTGATGAGCACTGCACTTCAAGAGTGAATGCAAGATTCGATGTCAAGCTGCTTTCAAGCTGCTTCCCGGATTACTTCGCGATCAAAAGCGGACTTTTTAAACAACCTATTAGAAAAGGGAGGATGAACGTGGCTGAGAAACACAGCAACCAGAGCGGCAGACCGCAAGGACAGGCCCGCGACCAATCCCGCCGCCAATTCCTGAAGGTATCCGGGGCGGCGCTGGGCGGGGCCGTAGTCGGGGGAGTCGTAGGAGCGGTGATCGATCGTTCCGTGCGGCCGGGAGCCGGAACGCAGCCCGGTCCGAATCAGCCGGCGCCGCAGCAGGCGCCGGATCATAACCAAGCGCTGATGTATTTCAATCAGCGGCAGTTCCGGCTAACGGAAGCCGCCGTGGAACGGATATTCCCGGCCGACGATCTGGGGCCGGGCGCGGCCGAGCTGGGGGTTGCTTATTATATCGACCACCAGCTTGCGGGCCAGTGGGGCATTAATGCGCGCGAATATATGCAAGGGCCGTTTTTCAAGGGCGAGCCGACGCAAGGCGGATTTCCGAGCATCAAGCATCATGAGCTGTTCATGCTCGGCCTGGACGCGTTGGAGCTGTACAGCACGAAGCATTACGGCAAGACCTTCACCGAGCTGGAAGCGAGTGAGCAGGATGAAGTGCTCAAGGCGTTCGAGTCCGGGAAGGACGCTCTCCTCGATAACGGAGAGACGACGGGGGCCTTCTTCAAAATGCTGCGTGCGCTGACGCTTGAAGGCGTCTACGCCGATCCGCTCTACGGAGGGAACAAAAATATGATGGGATGGAGAATGCGTCGGTACCCGGGCAACCAGATGAGTTATCTCAATATTATTGACAAGCCCGATTTCGTGGAGATTGAACCGCAAAGCTTGCACAGCCATATGACCCAACATTCATAACCACGTAAGGAGAGCGATGCAATGGCAACGAAGTTACCGAAAGTGCCCGTCGTCATTGTCGGCATGGGTTGGGCGGGAGGAATCATCGCTTCCGAGCTGACCAAGGCCGGCATCAAGGTTCTCGGGCTGGAACGGGGCAAAAGCCGCAAGACGGAAGATTATTTTATGGTCCACGATGAGCTGCGCTACGCCCAGCGCTATGAATTGATGCAGGACCTGTCCAAGGAGACGGTCACGTTCCGCAACAAACAAAGCCAGCGGGCGCTGCCGATGCGAAGCTACGGCTCCTTCCTGATGGGAGAAGGGCTGGGCGGCGCGGGGATCCATTGGAACGGCCAGTATTTCCGGTTTCTGCCGTATGATTTCGAGATTTACACGAAGACGGTGGAACGCTACGGCAAGAAAAAGATTCCGGACGGCATGACCATTCAGGACTGGGGCATTACCTATGACGAACTGGAGCCTTATTTCGACACGTTCGAGAAAATGGCGGGCATCTCCGGGGAGCAGGAGCAAAATCCGATGGTCGGCAAACGATCCAACCCGTTCCCGACGCCGCCCATGAAAAAAACGCCGGCGATCGCGATGTTCGAGGAAGCCGCCAGGAAGCTGGGCTATCATCCGTACATGATGCCGTCGGCGAATCTGTCGCAAGCGTATACGAATCCGGACGGGATCGCCCGGGCAGCCTGCCAATACTGCGCCTTCTGCGAGCGCTTCGGATGCGAGTACGGAGCGAAGGCCGATCCGGTCGTGACGGTCATTCCGGTCGCCGAGAAGACGGGGAATCTGGAAATCCGGACGAACTCCAACGTGACCGAGATTTTACATAGCGGCAAGAAAGCGACGGGCGTCGTGTACGTGGATACCGTGACGCGGAAGGAGTTCATTCAGCCGGCCGATGTCGTCATTTTGGCCAGCTATGTCTTCAATAACGTGAAGCTGCTGCTGCTGTCGAATCTGGGGACACCTTACGATCCGGACACCGGGCAGGGAGTCATCGGCCGGAACTATGCATATCAGGTGAACGGCGGGGCCGCGGTGGGCTTCTATGAGGACCGCGAATTCAATACCTATGCGGGCGCCGGCGCGCTGGGCATCGAGGTGGACGATCTGAATGGCGACAACTTCGATCATAGCGATCTCAACTTCATTCATGGGGCGGGGATCCGCCTGTCTCAGACCGGCCTTCGCCCGATCGCGAACAATTCGACGCCGGAAGGCGTTCCGTCCTGGGGCAAAGATTTTAAACAAGCCTCAATCCACTATGCATACCGGACTTTGTCGATTGCTCCGCAGGGGGCGAATATGCCGTGGCGGCATCATTATCTGGACCTGGACCCGACCTACAAGGATTCCTATGGTCTTCCTCAGATCCGGATTACCTATGATTTCGAGGATCAGGATCGGGAGCTGGTGAAATTCATGGCGGCGAAGTCCCAGGAGATTATGCAGGAGATGAAGCCAAGCAAGATCGGCTCGAACGGGCAGCTTGCCCCGTACAACATCGTGCCTTACCAGTCGACGCACAATACGGGGGGCGTCATTATGGGAAGCGACCCGTCCGCTTCCGCCGTCAATAATTACATGCAAATGTGGGACGTGGATAATCTGTTCGTCGTCGGGGCGTCGGCCTTCCCTCATAACAGCGGGTACAACCCGACCGCCACCGTAGGCGCGCTGGCCTATCGCGCGGCAGAGGGCATTCTCAAATATATGAAGCAGGAAGGACCGCTGGCGTAAATGCGGAACCCTTCGCGTCCTCTGCTTCACCGACAGGGGGCGAGAGCGAATGAATAATCAGGAAGAGCTGATTTTGCATTTGACCGAGCTGCGCAGACGGCTGATCGTGTTCTCAGCGTGGTTCATGGCGATGCTGTGCATCGGGCTCTGCTTATCGCCGCGGCTGCTGCTTCTGCTGAAGTCGCGGCCAGCCCGGCTCGGGATTGAATGGAACGTGTTTGCCTTTACGGATGGGCTGTTCGTCTATATGAAATGCGCGTTGCTCTTCGCCGTGCTGCTGTCGCTGCCGGTTCTCTTTTATCAGCTATGGGCGTTCGTCCGGCCGGGATTGACGGAAGAGGAAGCGCGGGCGGCGCTGGCTTATGTGCCCGCCTCCTTCCTGATGTTCCTGTTGGGGGTTGCTTTCAGCTATTACTTGGTGTTTCCGATGATGCTGGAATTTTTGATGCAGATGAACCGCAGCATCGGGGCGGCGGAGATGTACGGGATCGACCGCTATTTCACGTTGATGTTCAATATCGTCTTCCCGCTCGCCATCGCCTTCGAGATGCCGGTCGTGGTTCTGTTCCTGACCCGGCTGGAGCTGATCGCGCCGGATAGGCTGCGCCGCATCCGGAAGCCCGCCTATCTCGGCTTGACGATTGCCGGGGCCTGCATCTCGCCGCCCGATGTCGTCTCCCATTTGTCGGTGACCATCCCGCTGATCGCGCTGTTCGAACTGAGCATTTTTCTGTCCGCTGCCTATTCCCGCCGGCTGGAAGCCTCGTCTGCCAGTCCATAGCCCTCACATCTTGAAGGAAGGAGGTGTCCTCCGATGCTGAACAATATCGGGATTTCCGGCCTGGTCATTATATTCATGCTGGCGCTGATGCTCTTCGGCCCGGCGAAGCTGCCGCAGCTCGGGCGCGCGTTCGGCGATACGCTGCGGGAATTCCGCAACTCCACCCGCGGCCTGGCCGACGACGGCAAGGAAGACGAAGACCGGGAGACGATCGAGCTGAAAAAGCTGCCATAAGCCTGACGCAAACTGCCGCCGCCTCCCAATCCGGGGATGCTGCGGCAGCGTCGTCCTTATGGAACGGTTTTGAACCACAGGCCGCTTGTGCCGTCGGCTTTGCGGCCGTTCGCGATAAGCGGCTCCGCGTCGTCTTGACTGACCTGGAAGGCGGCCCATCCCGTATAGGTGCCGCCGACATAGATCTTCGTCCGGAGCGGAGGATCCGGAGTGACGACGGCCACTGCCGGATAATCGGCCCCGTCGGATGACACCAGGGTGAAGTCGAACGCGTTGACGTCCATCGCCGCATCCGGATTGGCATGAGAGTCGATGCTGACGGTCACTTTGGCCAATATGTATTCAAAGCCTTTGCGAGGCGCTTTATTGAAACGGTTTGCCGCGTAGATTTGTTCCCATGCTTCCTCACCTCTAACTATCTCCTCGACGGTTATGCTTCCTGTCGCCATCGCGGCGGCTCCGGTGCCCGCGGCAAAGACAACCGTCTCGCCCAGCGAAGCCGGGTGCTTCCGGGATGCCATACGCGCTTCCGCCCCCGCATCTTGGGCCGCCGGCACGGCATGCGGCGACGAATGGAGCGTGATCGTCCGGCTTGCCTTCTCATAGCGAACATCGGCCCCAAGCGCTTCCGAGACCGTGCGCAGCGGCACATAGACGGTTCCGTTGATGTCCCGGATATCCGCATCGATTTTCTTCCCGTCCACGATCAGCTTGTACGACCCGGAGGCGTACACTCCGGTAGCGCAAGCGAGCAGCAGCGCGGCCCCTATTGCGATTGAAAACCTGCTTTTCATATGATCTCTCCTTGAAAGTTATGTATGCAGCCTATCGGTCGTAGGACTATTTTACCTTAGATTGGACCGATTTTCCTGCTTGAGTCTAGTTTTTCGGTTTCAATTTTGGCTCCTCTCTTTAAAGAACGATTATGGATATCGTTTATGCACTTGGTACGCTAAATGCCTGAGCGTTAAAGATGCAAGCCTATGCCGCGGCCAGCCAGCGGATGGCATACAGTATCCATACATGAAGGGGATAAAATAGATAGAATACATATTTGGCCCACGGCTGGTCGGGTCCCCGTCTTCCGTTATAGGCAAGTATCGGCAGGATGGCGAAGATCATCATCCATTGCGGATTCACCGCAAACAGGTAATGCGCTGTCCACATTTCCTCTGCGTGCACATTGGCGTATGGCGCGAGCGAGAATACGAGGGAAGAGAGGACGAACGCCGGAATCATCGCTTTAGAGCCCCGCAGCAGATGAAAGACAAGCGCCATCGATACCGCCAGCAAGCTGTACTCGACGAAGAACATCGCTCCCATGATCGCACCGCAGATCAGGATGCCGCTCAATGTCTGGCTTGAGGCTCTCGCCCAGTCCAATGCCGCCATCAGCACGAGCGCGGCGAAGAGCGAGAGGAAGATGTTGTTGTCGATTGTCCCGCCCGGCATCGCCAATGTCAGCAGTTCGCTGCCCCCCGCCATCACCAGCGCGAAGATGAACATGCGCAGCATATAGCGCCGGATGCCGCGCGTATGGGCGTAGCCTTCCGCCGCTAAGAAGAAGAAGACGGGTGCGGCCAGCCGTCCCGCGCTATGGAACCAATCGGGAGATTCCGGGAAATAAAAATGAATATGATCGAGCAGCATGAGCGCTAGCGCGAGCAGCTTCAGCGTGAACGCGTTCATTGGTGAATCCCTCCTTGCGGTTGCGCCGCGGCGGTACCGGCCACCGCCGGCCCATTCCCTAAAATCATAGCACAAACGATGAGGAGGATTGCGAATAAAGTGGTTGAATTTGGTATAATGTCGGTAACAACATCGTAGGCGCATGTTGAGTCTGCCGCGCCGATCGGCGGACTTGCCGCATTTTCAGGAGAGGAGTCGGATATCTATGGATTTGCAACTGCAGGACAAGACGGCCATCGTGCTGGCCTCATCCAAAGGCTTGGGATTGGCTGCGGCCTCCGAGCTCGCGGCGGAAGGCGCGCGCGTGACGCTGGTCGGGCGCCGGGAAGAGACCGTTCGCGCGGCGGCGGGACAGATCGAGGCTCGGACAGGAAGCCGGCCGCTTGCCGTCGTGGCGGATATTACCCGTCCGCAAGATATCGAACGCATCGTCGCCGTCACCGGAGAGCGGCACGGCACGATCGATATTCTCGTCAACAATTGCGGCGGGCCGGCCCCGGGAACCTTCGACGAGATTGATGACGCGGCCTGGCAGCACGGCTTCGAGCTGACGCTCCTCAGCTATATTCGCTCCATACGTGCCGTGCTTCCTTATATGCGCGCGCAGAAGTTCGGGCGCATCGTCAATGTGACCTCCTCCGCGCACAAGGAGCCGATCGAGAATCTCGTCGTCTCCTCCACGCTGCGGGTCGGCGTGCTCGGGCTTGCCAAGACGCTGGCTCCGGATCTGGCGGGGGACAATATTTTGATCAATACGGTCGGCCCGGGCCGCTTCGCGACCGATCGCGTCCTCCAATTGGATGAGTTGGCTGCGGAAGCGCGGCAGGTGGAGGCCGGCCAGATCGCGGAGGAGCAGCGCCGCCGCATCCCGATCGGCCGCTACGGCAGTCCGGAGGAGATGGGAAGGCTGATCGCGTTCCTCGCCTCGCCGGCCAACAGCTATATGACCGGCCAGGCGCTGTTGGCCGACGGAGGAGCCGTCCGATCGCTCTAAGCCGACATGATGCATCGCCATGCGGGCCCCGAGGGGAAGTGTCCCTCGGGGCTGCGTCCGTTGGCGGCGGAGGGAAGAACGCACCGCGGTTGAACGCCATGCTATAATGGGTTCAGAGTATCGATAAGGAAGGAATGGACGCATGAAATCACTCGTTCTGGCAGAAAAGCCTTCGGTCGCGCGGGAGCTCGCCCGCGTGCTCGGATGCCGCAACTCGCATAAAACGTATTTTGAAGGCGCCGATTACGTCGTCACTTGGGCGCTGGGCCATCTCGTCGGGCTGGCGGAGCCGGAAGATTACGATAAGAAATACCAGACCTGGCGTCTGGAAGATCTGCCGATCATTCCCGATCGGATGAAATTGAAGGTGCTGCGGGAATCATCCCACCAATTCAAGGCGGTCCAGCAGCTCTGCAAGCGTCAGGATCTGAAGGATCTCATCATCGCGACCGACGCGGCGCGCGAAGGGGAACTGCTGGCCCGCTGGATTATGCAGATGGTGAAGTGGAACAAGCCGTTCCACCGTCTCTGGATCTCTTCCCAGACGGACAAAGCGATTCGGGAGGGCTTCCGCCAATTGAAGCCCGGCCAGGCGTTCGATCGGCTGTATGAATCGGCCCGCTGCCGCGCCGAGGCCGATTGGCTTATCGGCTTGAACGTGACGCGGGCGCTGACGACCAAGTTCGAGACCCCGCTGTCCGCCGGCCGGGTGCAGACGCCGACGCTGGCGATGCTGATGAAGCGCGAGCAGGAGATTCGGGAATTCCAATCGCAGGACTATGAGACGGTTCACGCCGACTTCGGCGGCTTCGAGGCCGCATGGCGCGCTTCCGGCGGGGATGCGCGACTGTTCCGGCTGGAAGAGGCCGCGGCGCTGGCCGAGAAGCTGAGAGGGCGCGAGGCGGTCATCTCCGGCTTGAAGAAGACCGAGAAGAGCGAGCCGCATCCGCTCGCTTACGACTTGACCGAGCTGCAGCGGGACGCGAACCGGCGCTACGGCTTCTCCGCGAAGCAGACGTCGAATGTTCTGCAGCGATTGTATGAGCAGCACAAGCTGGTGACGTATCCGCGCACGGACAGCCGCTACCTGTCTTCCGATATGACGGGAACGCTGCCCGAGCGGCTGGACGCGATGGCCGTCGGCCCGTACGCCGCGATCGCGAAGCCGCTCCTGCGCGGGAAGCTGCATGTGACGAAGCGCATCGTCGATGACGCGAAGGTGACGGACCACCACGCGATCATTCCGACGGATGAGCCGCTGCGGCTGGCCAATCTGTCTCCGGAGGAGCGCAAGCTCTATGATCTGATCGCCCGCCGTTTCCTCGCCTTGTTCCTGCCTCCGGTCCGTTACGAGCAGGTCGCGGTCACGATCGATATGGGCGGGGAACTGCTCCATGCGAAAGGCAAGACGGTCATCGACAACGGCTGGAAAAAGGCATATGAAAACGATTGGGATCTGGCGGATGACGAGGATGATGCCGATGAAGGGGACCGGGCCGAGCAGCGCCTGCCGAGCCTGGCCCAAGGCCAGCGGCTGCAGGCGAAGCGCGTCTTCACCCGGCGCGGACGGACGAAGCCGCCCGCCAGGTATACCGAAGCCACGCTGCTGACCCAGATGGAGAAATACGGGCTCGGCACGCCGGCGACCCGGGCGGATATAATTGAGAAGCTCGTCTCCTCCGACACGATCGAACGCCAGGGATCTTCGCTCCAGCCGACCGGCAAGGGGAGCCAGCTCATCAAGCTCGTATCCGAGCAGCTTCGCTCGCCGGAGCTGACGGCGCAATGGGAGCGCGAGCTGGAGCAGATTGCCCGCGGATCGGCCCATACGTCGGCCTTCATGGCGGACATTCGCCAGATGACGGAGCAGCTGGTGAGCGAAGTGAAGCGGAGCCAGGCGGAGTATAAGCCGCATAATCTGACGAACAGCCATTGCCCGGACTGCGGATCGCGGCTGATGGAGCGCAAGGGGAAGCGCGGGAAGTGGCTTGTCTGCTCCAGCAAGGAATGCGAATACCGGCGCTCGGCGGAGAAAAATCTGTCGAACCGTCGCTGTCCGCAATGCCATAAAAAAATGGAGTTCAAGATCGGCAAGGCCGGCAAATTCGTGCAGTGTCTTCCTTGCAACATTACGGAGAAGCTGGAGGATGGCGGCGGCCGAATCAAGAAGCATGAAGAGCGGAAGCTGGTGAAGCAATTCGAGAAGCAGGAGCCGCTCGGCAACAATCTGGGCGAGCTGCTCAAGGCGGCGCTGGCGAAGCAGGACGGCGAATAACGAAGCGGAAGCGAGGAAAACAAGGGGGCAATAAGCGATGCGGATCGTCATCTTGGACGGCCACGCGCTCAATCCCGGCGATCTGAGCTGGGACGTGCTGCGCACGGCAGTCGCGGAAGGGTTGGGCCTTTCTGCGGCCGAGGTGCATGTGGAGGCGCATGCGCGCACGGATAGGGAGGAGATCGAAGCCCGGGCGCAAGGGGCGGAGATCGTGCTGACGAACAAGACGCCGCTGTCTGCGGAGACGCTGCGGAAGCTGCCGTCGCTCCGCTATATCGGCGTGTTGGCGACCGGCTATGACATCGTCGATGCCGAGGCGGCGCGGTCGCAGGGCATCACCGTGACGAACGTGCCGGGATACGGGGCGGACAATGTTGCCCAGTTCGTCTTCGCCCTGCTGCTGGCCTGGTGCCACCGCGTAGAAGCGCATGACCGCTCGGTGAAGCGGGGCGGCTGGTCCCGCCAGCCGGATTTCAGCTACTGGCTGTCGCCGCAGACGGAATTGGCCGGCAGGACGTTCGGCATCATCGGCTACGGAGAGATCGGACGCAAGGTGGCCGTGCTGGCCCGGGCCTTCGGGATGAAGGTCATCGCGGCCACCCGCACCGTGCCGGAGAGCGAGACCGGCATTCGGTTCGTGAGCCGGGATGAACTGCTGGCCGAGGCCGATATCGTCTCGCTGCATTGTCCGCTGACCGAAGAGACGCGGGGCATGGTCAACCGGGCCTTCATCGGGAAGATGAAGCGGACGGCGGTGCTTATCAATACATCCCGCGGCGGGCTGCTGCATGAGCAGGACGTAGCCGACGCGCTGCGGGCAGGCCGGCTCTGCGGCGTGCTGCTGGACGTGCTCGCGGAGGAGCCGCCGCCGGCATCGCATCCGCTGCTCATGCCTCATCAGCGGCTTATCGTCACGCCCCATATGGCCTGGGCCTCGCAAGCGGCCCGGCAGCGTCTGCTCGCGATTGCCGCTGATAATATTCGCGCTTATCTGTCAGGAGCTCCGCAGCATGTCGTCCATCGCTAGCGGATGGCGGACAGATAACGGCGCTTACCAAGATTGACCCGGGATTCGTTCCCGGGTGCAGACTATCGACCAAGTCCTGTCGATAGTCTTTTTCTTATGATACCCGGGGCTGGGAAAGGAGGTCCGGTTCGGTTAGGTTGGGGAGCAAGCTGTTCCCTGAGTGAAGCAACCTGGCCCGCGGAAGAAGCAAGCTGGTATGCCCATGGAGCAAGCTGGCCCGAAGATGAAGCAAGCTGGCATGCCAATGAAAAATGCTGCACAGGCGCAGCATTTTTAGCCTCCAGAGGCTAAATTCCGAGAAAATCCTGCAAAACGGCATCATTTCGCCGTTTTGAACGCTATCTGCGCCTTACCGTAGGGGAATTGTTGTAATTTTGCAGTAATCCTATTTTCACCACCTCGTCTTCAATGAAATTGCTGCATTTTTGCAGCATCGGTGGAGAAAGATGACCGTAGGTGCGAGAGTTGTTGCAGCTTTGGTGGAGTAGATGAATACAGGAGCGAGAGTTGTTGCAGCTTTGATGGAGTAGATGAATACAGGAGCGGGGGATACTGCAGCTTTGGCAGAGCAAATAACTAGAGTGGAGGGGGATACTGCAGCTTTGGCAGGGCAAATAACTAGAGTGGAGGGAGATACTGCAGCTTTGGCGGACCAAACGACTAGAGTGGAGGGTGGTACCGCAGCTTCAATGGAGCAAATGAAAAAGCCATCGGCCGACGAGTTGTCGTTCCATCCATCCAGCGCGCTGAGGATGATCAATCCGTATTTGCAGAGCAGCCACCGTGACGGTTATTAAAATGTATCGCTCGAACCCGGCAGCCTGTAAAGCTTGTCTGTTCCGGGGCCAAAGTAAAGAGAGTATAGATGCAGGAAAGCGCATTAGTCGCTAGGTGTGGGCTGAATAGGTTGAAGAGGCGGATCACCTTCGCCATATCGAAAAAACAAACGGAATTATGCGCAGAAGAAAGAAACAATAGGGCGAGAGAGCGAGGTTTTGCTGAAATAAAAGAGAAGCATGGTATGGGATGGGAGAACTTACGAGGGTCAATGTACAAATAAAATAAAGTTGCAGACGGGAACTGTTGATGTAGCGCGATTTTCTAACATGATAAATCGTCAGTCTTTGAGAAATAAGTTTTAGACTAAGCCACCGCTAGAGTCCATAAATAGATTTGAACCAGAAAATATAGTATTAGACTGACACAAGAGTCCGTTGACAAACGAATAGCTCGGGAAGTGCGACCCCCGAGCCATTTGGGCAAAAATTATAATTTGTACATGCATTTGAGCCTGTATTTTTAGACCGAGAACATTGGCGCACCAATCATTCTGAGCCATCTGATATAATATACACTGCGTTCTTATCAGCATCCAATGCTGCTCTCACTATCGTTTCTTTGCCTGTAACGAAACGGTAATCTTTCGTTGCGTTGTCCCATTTCACTTCATATCCCGCAATATCGATATTGTATAATTCCTTGGCAAGCGGAGCGACCACTTCCTTTGCATCTTTTGCCGTAATCTTTTGGTCTGTCGTTACTTTTTTTCTTGTATTATGAAATACGTTCACAATCTTTGCCTTTTTTGCATCCATCATAAGTGATACAGCGTTATCCTCAAGCGACAACATATAATAATGGTCCCCGCTAGCAACAAGAAACGCCTCTCTTACATTCAAATCATGATCGAAAGCCGTTTTTATCGCTTTTGCTGCCGTTTCCAGCCATTTCGAATCAAGATCCTCCTTGGCAAGCTTTATGGTAACCTCACTCACAAAACCTGCTCCACTCCTCCATACTGCCTCAAAGTCTTTCCCTGTCAGCTTATATGAAATAAAATCTTTTAGTTTCTCTTTTTTTCCATCATAAGTTTGCATCAGAACCGCTTCTTTATCAAGGACGTATGTTTTCTTTGCGTATGCCTTTTTCAGCGCTTTCAGAACCTTGTCCTGAGTCTCTTTGCTGATTTTATCGAGTGGAAGCGGTCCGTCTATCGACTCTACTCCTTCTTTATCATTAAAGTAGACAATGTACTTACCATCTACCGATGTAACCTTCGCATCTGAACCGCTTAATAACTCGGCAGCATCCTGCAGCTTGATCTCTTTCCCCGCAAACTGCTTTATCGCTTTTTGCAGCTTGGCGGCCATCGTTTTGTCGATTTGAACCTTCTTACTATTCGTTTGCTTCTGCTCTTGCGCAGCCTCGACTCCTGCAGGAATTGGGCCTGTCACGGCCACTAACATACTGGATACGATCATAGATGCTAGAATTGCTTTTTTTAAATTCAATTCATTTCCTCCTATGTACGAATTCAAAAGTTCTATTTTTATGATAACATTGAAACAAATAAGATTAACTTAACATAATCTTAAAGTATTTCCTTTTTTGAAAATTATGCAGCTTGCTCTTGGAATTGACGATTTAAACGATCACATGCTAATTTTATACAATTGTAAACCAAAGTAACCAAGTTAAAATGAACCTTAGCTTTTTGACCCGTTCGGTGTCTCACATTGTTCAATTGGAAGAATTCCTTCAAGTAAGCATTCACTCTTTCGACTGCAGAACGTCTCTTAGCGATTTCTTTCCAATGCTTTGAGCCTCTGGCCGGGGCGGTATATTTTCTAAGATCAGTTGTTATCTTCATTTTATAGACTTTCTGGCAAAGTGAATCATGCGCCAATGGACAGCTTTCGCATTCTTTCGGTCGAACATATTTGAGTGTTCCATATTTTGAATCGTAGCTGTCATAACGATAAGAATGCTCCCTTACACAGGTTGGGGCGAAGTGTTCGTCAAATCCGTCGTGTTCTGGTTCTCGGCGACGGTTATACGCAATTACAGCATGTGCCTCTGCTTCTCGAACTTGCTTGTATATAGGTTCATAATCGTATCCAGCATCCATGGTTGCGTACTTGAAACTGAAATTCGGATGCTGTGAAGCAACCCCTTTTAGGAGTGGAATGGCCGCTTTACCGTCATTCAAGCTTCCGGAAGAGAGCAAGGCTCCGAGGATATACTGACTCTGCGTTCCAATGGCAAGATGACCTTTATAGCCATACCAAAAGACATTTTTTCCATCACTATTTTTCTTGACTCCCCACTGCGGATCAAGAGGCATTTGATCTCGCAAAACATGGAATGATTCATTTAATTGAGCGGCAATTTCTTTTTCGAAGATTGGTTTTTGTTCCTCTTCTTCTTGCTTTTGTTTGAGCCAAGCTTCACGTTCGGCTTTTGTTTTTCGCCCACGCTTTTTTGGCTCAGGTTTTTCCTTTTCTTGCTTCGCAGGTGCCTGATCCCGAGCTTCGATATGGGTCGCATCGATTGCAACCGTATCGTCTGTAATGAATCCTTCTGCCATGGCTTGTTCGAGTAACTGCTCTTGCATGTCCTCCAGTGCATGGCTTTGGCTCATCTTGCGCACCAACCGGGAATAGGAAGAGGCCGAAGGAATCGCTTCTGAAAGCATAAAGCCACAATCCATGCGGAATAAGATGTCATGTTGAAGTCTCTTTATTAAATCTTTAATCGTAGGAATACGTTCAACGATTCTAACAATCAAGGAATAGACCATCGCCCTATAATTCACTTCAATGGGGGCACCATAAAAAGATGTTTTCCTGACCAAACGCAAGATCGGAGTGATGTCGATTGTAGAAAAAATCTCACGAAAACGATCTTTTTGTTCCATCTCATAAAGCTCTTGCAGGGTAAATAAGCTCTCATGTCGAATATAGGGCATAGGGAGTTCGCCTCATCTCTTTGGGTATTGTGTGGATACTTTACTTATTCGAGATTTGGGGAGGTACTCCTTTTTCTGTACCTTAAAAACCCAGTCATAGCAAGACTTTCGATTTATGAAATTGATTCATCTGAATAAAATTTAAGAATCAAATCAGAAATGAAATGCGAACAACCAATTCCCTAATGTATGGAGAACATAGAGTATTGGACTGGCAACTTTGATTTGATGGGGAAGAGTCATCAAAGAGACTTATACTAGAAAATAATGTGTTAGAGGCTGAAGGCAAGAGCTGCACCAGAGCATGTTCGGCCATCACCGTCATTGGCGTGCCGCGCCTATCATGCTTTTCTCGTCTGCAACTATGTTTTCCTAGTCTGCGCAGGCGATGCTTTGGCTTTGCTGCCATGTACCGCAAAAAAAATGGCGACCTGGCTCTGGAAGACCGGTCGCACGTCTCCTACGTTCCCTTTCATTTTTGTAAATATGGATAAAAAACGTAAAGAACTCCCGCGGTTGCAGCATTTCGCGGGAGTTTGCCCTCAATTCGTTCCCGGGTCATATTTGGGGCATGACGCCCATATAAATAGTTGGGGCGGCCGTGAATGCGGCCGACGCCGCACTGAGGGAGCGCCCTACTCCTAACGCGCAGGCGTTGCAAGCCCCTGCCCTGGCGCACAGGCGCAGGATAGGCTGCCCGCCAAGCGAATGCAGACATCAGAAACGGGCAGATCTCGTCCCGGAAGCGGATTCCTCAGCGCTATCCTTCCCCGCTCCAGCAGTGTCAGCAGATCTCATCATATTTATTTCCTCGTCTCCTATCCGCTCGAATTCTCGATTCCTACCATATTTTTTCTATGGAATGGTAACAACATTGTTTATATTAATTCTGCTTATTTTCCCTTTTTGTCATGTTTCTGTAATGTCAAAATGCTAGACTTGTATTATAGTAGTGTCGAAAGAAGGAGAAGGAAGTGGAGAAAGAGCATGAATAATCGAAATGTGATGGCGAGAAGCACACGGAAGCGGAAGAGCAAGAAAAGATGGATCGGACGGACCGTATTATTGCTGCTCGTTGTGGGCATTTGCTATGGCGCATACTCGGTCGCTAAGAGTTTGATAGGAACCGGAACGGCATCCGCGACCAGCAGCGAACTGGTTGTCACGGAAGTCGCCGCCTTCGCCTCGGCAGCGGTCGAGAAGGAAGTGCCGAAGGAGTATAATGGCATGACCCGCAAAGTCGCCTATCTTACATTCGATGACGGTCCAAGCAAGTATTCGAACGACATGCTGGATCTGCTGGACCAACACGGTATCAAGGCAACGTTCTTCATGCTTGGCGACAATATGAGAACCTATCCCGACGCGGTGAAGCGGATCGTGGAAGACGGCCATTATCCTGGCCTTCACAGCATGTCGCATGACTACAATAAGCTGTACAAGAGCGGCGGTTCAGACAATTTCATCAAGGAATTCCAGGAAGCGCAGGGCATCGTCAACGATCTGACCGGCGTGACGCCGACGCTTATCCGCGCTCCTTACGGAAGCGCTCCGCAGATTGGGGAAGCATTCCGCGGCGATATCGCGCAGGCCGGATTCAAAATGTGGGACTGGACGCTTGATTCCCTCGACTGGCAATATATCGGCCAGCCGAACCGGATCCTGGAGCAGGTCAAGGCAGGACTGACGGAGGACGTGGAGGTCATCCTGATGCATGATCGCCAGCAGACGCTGGAAGCCTTGCCGTCGATCATCGAGTATATCCAGAGCAAGGGGTACGAGTTCGAGGTCTATGATCCGAACGCTCACTTTGTATGCAATTTTCACCATGACAAGCGTCTGTAGCAGGAACTAGGGAGGTACGAAGAGTGGCAGGATTGAGAATATGGGGCGCAGCGGCGGCGTTATTGTCCATCGCCGTAGCGGTGTCGGGATGCGGCGCATCCCCGACGACGCAAATTTTCGACCGGTTCGAGAAGGCTTCGTCCACGGAAGTGAACGTGCCGGCTGCGATGAGCTCGCTGAAAACCCTTGAAGATAAGGATGAGAAGCAATACATTTCGATTATTAATCAGGGCAAGCAGGACAACCGCAATGTGCAGACGCTGATCGACAATACGAATCAGGCGCTCGCCGAACGCAAGCAGGTGCTGGAGCAGATGAAGGCGCAGCTGGACGAGGCGCGCGAGCAGATTGGCGAGATGGACGGCATCATCGCGAATCTGAAGGAAGAGGAGCTGAAGAAGCCGGCGGAAGACGCCTATCAAGCCTACGTGAAGCGGTACGACACGTTCAAGTCGCTTTTCGAGAGCTATGAGAAGTGGATTCAACATGAGCAGTCGCTGTACGACCAGCTGAAGTCGGAGGATACGAAGCTGAAGTCCATCAATAAGGCGGTCGCGGAACGGAATGAAGCCTACCGCCAGGTCGAAGAATTGAAGAAGCAGTTCAACGATTACACGACGCAGTTCAATACGCTCAAATCGGATTTCTACGAAAAGGCAGGCTTGCAAGTGAAAAAGCCGGCCCCGCCGAAGGAGGATAACGACTCTGTCGATCCTGAGTTGGAAATTCCGCCAATCGAGAACGACGGCAGCGAATGACATCATGCATGGCCCTCATCGCTTTTTCTCCGCCCATCAGGCGGCGGAATTGGCGGCGGGGGCTTTTTTGCCGCCGCGGCAAGCTGCTGCAACATGTCCGGAAGCGGGACGCTTGGATCAAAAAAAGCATCCTTGTCGGCAAGGATGCTTCGAAAAAATAGGGTGGCCGGGTGCGCGTCATCCCCATGTCTTGTTCACGAATTCGGCAGCGATGAGAAAGACGATGTAGGAGACGATAGCGGATGCAATGTATGTGATGCCGATCTTCACGCGCTGCTGGAAGAGACGGACGATTCCCAGACTGACGAGCGGACACACGATAAGCAGAAAAAACAGCACCGTCACGAACATCTGCGGGCTTATGGAACTGATATCGACATATGTCATGAATAATCACCTCTTGGACCGATGGTTGAGCGTTGCTCCTGCGTCTTGTACATCTATCACCAAATGTTCGCCTTCCTTATGTAGTGATATACATCACAGTATCATTATAACGATTTGCCGTTCCCGCGTCTTCCATAATGGTTGCAAGATTAAGGCGATTTTGAGGCGAAATTGCAGAAGTTCGCCGAGGCGGCGCTGTTGAAGACCGCCCCAGATGTTATTTTCGCGTTCGGAGGGCGGCCCGCCGCACAGGTTTTCGTTTTCTTTCGTTTGCGGGAAATTTGTAATCCGGTGATTTTTTCACGCAAAAGATCGGCGCATCTCGTGCTATAATACGAATCAAACATAGCTATCGACTAGAGGGAAGGGCAGGAAACCAGCATGCACTATATGGTAGGGATCGATGTCGGCGGCACGAATATCGTGTGCGGCCTGGTGAATGAGCGGTATGAAATGGTTGGGAAGCTAAAGCAGCCTACGGAAGCGGCGCTTGGCGTCGACCATGTGTTGGACAAGATCGCTCATATGATTGACGAGCTGTTCGTTCAGTTCGAGGCGGATCGGAGCCGGCTTCTGGCTGTCGGCGCCGGAATTCCGGGTTTTATAGATCCGGAGCGCGGCGTAAGTATCTTCGCCTCCAATCTGAAATGGCATAATGTAGACGTCTCCGGGCGCCTCAGCGCCAAGGTGGGCGTGCCGGTCTTCATCGACAACGATGTCCGGATGTATGTCTATGGCGAAGCGATGAGCGGAGCTGGCCGGGGCGCGGGCGTCGTGCATGGCGTCACGATCGGAACCGGACTGGCGGCCGCGACTGTCGTGCAAGGGGAGCTCTATTACGGAAGCGGCTTCATGGCGGGAGAGCTGGGCCATGTCGCGATCCCGGGCGAGACGACCCCGTGCGGCTGCGGGCTGACCGGCTGCCTGGAGACGGTGGTCTCGGCGACAGGCATCGTGCGCCAAGCGAAGCAAGCGCTGGAGGCGGGGCGCGACAGCCTGCTGCGAGGCGCTTACGAGCGGGGAGAGCTGACCGCGGCCCATGTATCGCAAGCCTATGACGAGGGGGATGCGCTGGCCGTCGAGATTATGGAATATACCGGCCAGGTGCTCGGCACCGGCCTGTCGTATTCCATCTCGCTGCTGAGCCCGGATGTCATCGTTATCGGCGGCGGCGGCGCCATGGCCGGCGACCGGCTGCTGAAGCCGGTGCGGGAGACGCTGTCCCGCTCCGTCTATCACGGCTATCTGGAGCGGCTCACGATTCGCCAGGGCGAATTAATCGATGACGGTGGCGTCATCGGCAGCGCGGCCTTCGCCAAGAGCCGGGCCGAGAAGCTGCGGCAGGCAGGCGAATTAAGCAGGTAACCCGGGCGGAGTCTCGTCTTTGCCCGAAGCGGCATACCGAATGGCTTGGGCTGGGCATCACGATAACTAGAACCGGGAAGGGGGCGGGAGGATGGAGTATCCGGACCGCAAGGAAGATCTGACGTCACTCATGCTGCAGGAACGGATTGTCGCCATATTCCGCGGCTATACCGGAGACACGGCCGATCGGGCCGGGGAAGCGCTGGTATCCGGCGGGATACGGTTCATGGAGGTTACGATGAACACCGATGGCGCCCCGGATATCATCCGCCGATGGCGCGATCGGTTCGAGGGCCGGGCCTTTATCGGCGCCGGCACCGTGCTGGATACCGGTATGGCCCGTACGGCCATGGACGCGGGAGCGGAGTTCCTCATCTCGCCGAATCTGGACGAGGCCGTCATCGATTATGCTGCCGGGCGCGGCGTCGATGTCTGGCCGGGCGTGCTGACCCCGACCGAGATCGTGCGGGCGTGGAATGCCGGGGCCAAGGCGGTGAAGCTCTTCCCGCTCGGCACGCTCGGGCCGAATTATATCCGCGAGATTCGCGGCCCGCTGTCCCATATTCCGATCATGGCGACAGGCGGCGTCGATCTGTCGACGATGGAAGCTTATGCCGAGGCCGGCGCCTCCGCGTTCGGGCTCGGTTCGAAGCTCATCCGGAGCGAGGACATCCGTGCCGGCCATTATGCCGCGCTGGCTGAGCATGCAGCCCGCTTCGTTCGGCTGGCCAGAACATTGGGATAGCAAAGCAGACGGGAGAACCGCCATAGAGGGCAGAGGCAAGGGAGAATGCCAGAAGGGGAATCCACCGATCCGCACCATGGCGGTGAGGATGGTCAGAGGAGTGAGCGCTCCTTCCAGGACGCCGCTCCGGCACAAGAGGCGATGAGAACCGTCAACCAAGCGCCGGAGCGGGCGGAAGGAGCAAGCGTGGCCCGGACCGGACAGTCCCGTCCCTCGCTACAGCTTCATATCAATAAAAACAGAGTTGCCTTGCGGCTTCTCGTCGGGTTGAATCAAGTCGCTGATCGAAGGCCCTATATCTCCCGTGTCCGCTTTGGACGGATCTTGTTTGTTCTTCTCCATCTCCATTTTTTTCTTCAATAGCTGCTGAATTTGCATGTCAATGACCTGCATCTCCATCTTGAGCGCCTTTATCTTTTCGTCTTTCACTTTTTGCTCGTCGTCGCCGGTGGCGACGGCCAACATTTTCTCCGCAATGACAGCCTTTCGTTTGTTCAGCCTTTCAATCTGCCGGTCGATGCCGCTGGCCGCACTGCTGCCGTAGCTTACTAGACCGCCTGCAGATACCGCAGATACATTCATATTCAATCCTTCCTTTCTCCTTGCAAGGGACAAATGCGTGACGCGGCCTCTTGGCCGGCAGCACGGGCATCTCGCCGATATACTGAAGTTATCGGTTTTCTTTCGCAATTTTTGAACAGTTACGGCAAAATTTAGGATGCTGGGACTGGTGAAAACGAGCCCCAGAGCATGGATGTTTCCCGGAAGGCGGCGATTGTTCGCGTGGAATGCTTGCCATCATCGTATTTTGAGCCGTAAATCTAGGAAAATTTGGACATATGGTATACAATAAAAGTAAATTGGTTTCGGAAAGGATAGCCTATATGGAGGCTGACGATACTAGAAGTTAGTCCACAAGCGATCCTGAGCATCGCCGCTCTCCAAGGCATGCCGGTCATGCAGCGACGGCTTGCGGCATCGATGGGATGGATGAACCGGAAAGTGAGGCGGGAGGAAGATGACAGAGCTAACTGATATATGGTCCTACAGCATGGGAGCGATGGCCGCGCTGGGCTGCCTCGCCGGAGGAACCTGGACGCTCGCGGTGAAGAGCCAGTCGCCGCGGCAAGTGCCGGTGCGGAAGGAGCCGGAGCGCCCGTTCGAGCGCATCTCCTTCGACGGATGCGCCACGCTGCGGGGCTGGTTCGTATGGGGCAAGGGGAACACTCCGGCAAAGCGCGCTCCGGTCATTATCATTTGCCACGGATGGGGATCCAACCGCGAGCGCGTGCTTCGCTATGCGTACCCGCTGGCGGATGCCGGCTTCAATCTGCTGCTGTATGATGTGAGCAGCCATGGCGACAGCGGGGCGGTCAAGGCCCCTTCGCCGCTTCTGTTCCGCGATGACCTGCTCGCTGCGGTTCGTTATGTGCGTACCCGTCCCGACATCGAGCCGGATCGAATCGGGGTGCTCGGCCATTCGTTGGGCGGCTTCGGCGCCGTTATGGCGCTGGATTGCGGTCTCGATGTGCAGGCGCTGGTGACGGATTCCATGCCTGCGCGCCCGCTGACTCTGGTCGCTGCGGAGCTGCGCCGGCGGCGGCTGCCGTCTTTTCCGCTCGCCACGGTCATTCCGCGCATCTGGCTGTACCGCTCCCAGATTCCCGTCTCGGTGTATGAAGAGCTCGATCTGGCCCGCTCGCTGTCCGACAACGAGGCCCGTACGGAAGGCCGGGTGCCTGTGTTGATGGTGCACTCCCTGGGGGACGGCTTCATCCCGGCCGGAGAGCTGGAGGGAATTCTGTCCCGGCTGGGGTATCCGCAGCAGCACGTGTTCGTAGACAGTCCGGGGCATAGCTGCTCGGAGCAGGATCCCCGCTTCTGGCAGGAGGTGCTCCCGTTCTTCCGCTGGCGCCTCGGGCTGTCGGCCGAGATGCCTTGTTGTTATCCGGAGCGGGCATCTGCGGCGCAGCGGACATTATTGACTTGATTTAAGCGACGCGCAACCGGCTTTTTCGGCCGGCTGCGTATTTTTTTATAGGCAAATGCCGCATCGATTCGCTACGGCTCGTCTTTTTCCAAAAAGGGGGAAAGGGGTTATTCGGGTGGAACAAGCCTGAACCCGCACTGTTGCTGGTGGACACTGTCGAGCGGAATAGAATCGTCAGAGGCCGGGAACGGGGAAGCTCATCCTATAACTAGACAGCATCTGCAAAATCCGTATGTTACGATACGTACCACCAAAGGCGGACAACACCGCCGGATGGAAAGGTGGGTTGCGGATTGTATGATGCAGACGTGCGAGAGGGCGGGGGATACGATGAGGGAATGGCCTTCCGGAAGCGGCCAAGACGTCGCTCCCCGTTCTCCGTTATGCGTATGCTGCTTCTGGGCTGCTTCATCGTCAGCGTCGTGGCTGGACTGGCCTTGTGGCCGACGGTGGAAGCCCGCCCCTTCGAGGTCGTGCTGAATGACGCAGAGGCGATGACGAATTGGTTCGAGGAACGGTTTACGCAGCGGGAGGGCATTTCCTCTTTCCGTTATGAAGGCAGCACCGACGCGCTGACCGCGCAGGTGACGGAAGCTCTGTCCGCCGCGCTTCATTCCGATCCATTTATCAGGTACAATGTAAGCAAGTATTCGTTCCAATGGAAAGGGAGCGCCGATCATGCGCTCGTCACCGTATATGTGGAATACAGAGAAACGCGGGAACAAACACAGTTCGTCTTGAACCGGGCCCGCGAGATCGTGCAGGAGATTACGGCTCCGGATGATTCGCCGCATCAGAAGGTAAGAGCGATACACGACTATGTCGTAAGTCATCTCACCTATGACGAGGGAATGACCAAGTTCACGGCGTACGAAGCGCTGACCGAGGGCAAGACCGTGTGCCAGGGCTATGCGCTGCTGGTACATGCCATGCTGCGAGAGGCTGGCATTCCGGGCCAAATTATCGAAGGCGAGGCGGGCGGAACCCTGCATGCCTGGAATCTCGTGCAGCTCGACGGTTCCTGGTACCACTTGGACGCAACCTGGGACGACCCGCTGCCGAACCGGGGCAAGCAGATCCGGTACACGTATTATTTGCGCACCGATGAAGAGATGGGGGGCGATCATATCTGGGAGGCGGGGCAGGCCCCGGCTGCCGATCGGGCCTACGCGCTGGCCGTCGATCGGATGAAGGCGGAAGGCGGCGCGCTAAGCGGCTTCGCCCGCGAGCTGGAGAAGGTATGGAGCCCGGACGTGCTCCTGGCCGACCGGGCCGTTCATGACGCCCCCGCCTTGGCCGAACGGTTCCAGACGGCCCGCGATGCCGGCCGCGAACGAATGCAGATTCGCTATGAAGGGGATGAACTGCAGCTTCGATCGGATCTGCATGATATGGTGGCGATGCTCGGACTTGCCGCTCCGCTGGAATACCGCGTCTCGTCGCTGACGAACAGCGAGGACCGGATCGTGGAGATTACGATTCCGGCTTCGCCCTAACTTACGGTAGTCCTCTTCCTCTCTATAAGGCCCCGGCCCGCTCAGGCGGAACCGGGGCCTGCTTATTTTTTTATGTACAAACGAAATCGTATGTCAATCAGCGGCGTACCGTAAAATATGTTGAACACTTCGGTTCAGGGAATGATGAGTTGATGCTTACAGTTATGTTGAAACTATCCAGATCCAATCCCATTCTTGACCTAAGCGCCGCCTGAACGATAAGAAGCTCCTGACGGGCATCTGCCCGGAAGGAGCTTCTCGGAATGGATGCGAAGCGGCAGTCGCTTTTTGGGACACCGCAGCTTACGGTTTCACCGCTTCCTGCTTGGCGCGTTCCATTTCCTTGGCCCCCATATGGGTCAGAATGCAGAAAACAATGCACAATATTACGGCAGTCAGCAATACGTAGAAGCCGCCGTTCCAGCCCACCCGGTCTACCATGAAGCCGAAGAGCGTCGTTCCCAAGGAAGCGCCCAAAATATAGCTCATAAATCCGCGCAAACCAACCGCCGATCCAACGGCGAAGGGCGGCACGACCTCCAATGTCTGCACGGACGCGAGGAACTGCGGAATGTAAATCAGGCATCCGATGATGGCCGCGAATATCGTCGTGACCAGCAGCGAACCGCTCTGCCAGTAGCCGATGATACAGAAGAAAATCATGATCATGGCGATAATGGCCGGCGGCATGCGGTAGCCCTTGAAGAACCGGTCCGATATGTAGCCGACCAGGAGCGTGGAAGGGATGGCCGCCCATTCGAAAAAGAGAAAGGCGACGCTCATTTCCGCCTTAGTGAAATGTTTCACGTTCAAAAGATAGATTGGCAGCCAGCTAATAATGCCGAAGCGCACCATATAGACGAATACGTCTACGAACGAGACGAACCAGGCGTTTTTGTTGAACAGGACATAATTTTTGAAAATTTGCCAGACCGACATATCCTCCGGCGGCTTGGAAGCGGAGGAGGCCGATGCGGCCGGCTCGGATTCATCCGGGACGATCTCGTTCAGCGGCGGCAAGCCTTCGTTGACCGGAGAGCCCTTGGTCAGGGCCAATACGATCAGGGCGAACACGATCGCGACCGCCGCAGGCACTTGATAGCTTGCCGCTTGCCAGTGCTCCTGGCCCAGCATGGCGAAGCCGACCCCGACGACAGGCGCCACGATGCCGCCGCCGACATTATGCGAGATGTTCCAGATCGCGCCGACGACGCCTCGCTGTCTGCGCGGGAACCAGTTCGCGATCGTGATGAAGCTGGGGCCGACGCCCATTCCTTGGAATATGCCGTTCAAAATAACGAGTGCGGCGAACATCCAAAATGCCGTTGAGAAGCCCAACATAATATTGACCAATGCACACATGAGAAGACCGAGGGCCATATACCTTTTCGGATCGGCCTTGTCGGCCAGACTGCTCATCAGGCCTTTGCTGATGCCGTACGCAATGAGCATGCAGCTGCTCAGCAGCCCGACTTCCGTCGCGCTGAGGTGGAGATCGTTCTGGAGATGCGGCGTCGATAACGCAAAATTGTTCCGAACGATGTAATAGGCCATATAGCCGAAGAAAACACCCATCAAGGATTGGATCCGGAAGCGCTTATACGTTTTTTGGACTTGCTCCGGCGGCACCTTGGCAGCGCTTACTCTAGGCTTCAAAAATGAAATCATGCAATCAACCTCGATTCTTAGCTGTAGATAAACAAAATGAAAAAACAAATGATTGCGGGGACGATGCCTTCCAACGGTTAGCGGAACCGGTTTCAGAAAGAGTGATGACTCTTGGCGATGTCTATGGGCTGTCCACGGCGTTATCGTACCTCCCTGTCTTTCATTTGCATTCCTCGCTTTTCATTATCAGGCTTAGGCCAGCCCCGATACTATCAGCAAAGTTCTGATTTTTTGTAGGAGAAAACGCGGCCGCTGTCGGAAAAAATCCTACACCGGGCGGGACGAGTAGGCAAAAACTCCTTAAAACGGGTTGGAAAGGGCATCGTTTATAGAGAGGGCGTGCTTTTCATGCTATACTTGGGGATGCAAAAAACGTCCCCGAGGTGGGCGCTGTCGAGGGAGGGAGCCTATACGCACCATGAAGAATAGAAGGATCAGGCTGCCGAGGGCAAAGGGAATGCTGCTTCTGCTTTTGCTTGCCGCGATGATATCGGGCTGCACGTCGGGGCGCTCCGGTTATCAGATTGTGTTCGCCGAGACGGAAAGTACGCCGCCCGATTCCCGAGACGATTCGCCGCCCCCGCTTCGCGTGGCGATTTCCAGTGTGCTGTCGCCGGCCGATACGATCAATTCCTATCGGGCCATTGCCGATTATGTAGGAGATAAGCTGAACCGGCCCGCGATCCTGATTCAGCGCAAGAGCTATAATGAAATTACGATGTTAATGATGAATGGCGGGGCCGATATTGCTCTGCTGTCGTCAGGGGCCTATCTGACCTACAAGCAAAAGAAGGCCGAGGGGCTGGAAGCGATTGCGATGCAGGAACGAATGGGCGTGCCGTATTATTATGGCTATCTGGTCGTCAATCGCGACAGCGGGATGACGGATCTTAACGATTTGAAGGGGAAAAGCATCGCCATTACCGATCCTGCGAGCTACTCGAGCTACTTTTTTATCAGTGAGCGGCTGGCCGAATTCGAGGAAACGCCGGAGCATTTTTTCGGACGCTACGTCTATACCTACAATCATGACAGCTCGCTTAAGGCCGTCATTGACAGGGTCGTGGATGCCGCGGCGGTGAACAGCCTGGTCTATGAGCAGGCCAAGCGCAAAAATCCGGAGCTGGCCGATTCCCTGCATATTATCGCCAAGTCGAAGCCGGCGGGCACCAGTCCGGTTGTCATCAGCAGCAGCTTGCCGGATGAAGAGAAACAGATGGTAAAAGAACTTTTTCTCTCCATGCATGAGCAGGAAGCGATGAAGCCGGCGCTGGAGGGGCTGTTCATTGATCGGTTCGTGCCCTTCGATCCGCGGCTGTATGAGACCGCTTACAGAGGGAAGCAGATGTCGCGAGGCCGCCTATGAGATGGATGGGGAGGCTTCGCATTAACCAGAAAATATTCGGCACCATCTTTGCCGCTCTCATCTTTCTGGCCTTGGTCCTGGGCTCGATCATTTGGGACTCGCTGACGAGCATGATGGCGGAAGAGCTGAAGAAGCGCGGCGCCAATATTGCGCAAAATATCGCGGCGTTGAGCTCGGATTATATCCTGACGGACGATCAATTTTCGCTTCATCTCCTCATCACCCAGGCCCAGAAGACGAACGAAGATGTTCGCTACATCCTGGTGATCAACAGCAATAACGGCTTGGTCGGCGACACCTTCTCCGGACAGCTGCCGCTAGGCATCCGGACCGCGCACCTGCCCGATGGCTCGAACCGCCAGCAGGCGGCCACGCTGCTAACGGATGAAGGCCGCATTCATGATATCCTGGTTCCCATCGAGGGGGGAGATGTCGGATTCGTTCGGGTTGGCATGGAGGAGACGCAGGCACGGTCCTATATTTTTATGAAAATCGGAGAGCTGATTGTCGCGGCCTTATTGGTATGCGCGGCCACGGCCGGCATTACGTATTACGTGACCCGCTTCATCACGAAGCCGATCAACAATCTTGTTGCCGTGGCGACCGGAATATCGGCCGGGAAGCTGTCTCTGCGGGCGCAGGTGACGACCGGCGACGAGGTAGGGAAGCTGGCGCGGGCGTTCAATGAAATGGCGGATAGTCTGATTGACTCCAACATTGAAGTCGAGAAGCTGCTGACCGAGCTGCAGCATAAGGACCGGCTGCGGGATACGCTGATTTTGAAGCTGCTGTCCGCGCAGGAGGATGAGAGAAAGAGAATCTCGCGCGAGCTGCACGATGAGACGAGCCAGGCGCTCACGTCGCTGATGGTGACGATGCGCGTGCTGGCGGATGAAGCGAAGGATGCCGAGCAGCGGGAGCTGCTGTATGCCAGCCGGGATATGGCGGCCGGAATTTTGCGGGAGATCCGGGATTTGGCGGTGGAGTTAAGACCGCCGATTCTGGACGATATGGGATTGATCTCCGCAATCAAGAAATATGCGCAAAAATTCGAACAGAAGCACAACATTGCGGTGCTGCTGTCCGTTCCCGAAGCGGATATCGCCATCGGCAGCCATATCGCGGTCGCCTTGTACCGGATTTTGCAGGAAAGCTTGACCAATGTCGTGAAGCATGCGGCGGCGACCCGGATCGAGATCAGGATGGACGTCTCCGATTCCCGGGTGCAATTGACGATTCGGGACAATGGCCATGGCATCGAGCCGGAAGATTTCGCCAGGGCGCGCGAGCAGCAGCGGATCGGATTATACGGCATGAAGGAAAGAGCCGAGCTGCTGGGCGGTTCCTTCCATGTGACAACGACGAGTGCCGGCGGGACCGAGCTGCGGGCAACCATCCCGTTAGTACTGGAACAGGGGGACAGTGATGGAACAGACCATACAGACCGTCAAGATCATGATCGTGGATGACCACGCGCTGCTCCGCGCGGGCTTGAAGCTGCTCTTGCACAAAAAGCCGTCCTTCCGGGTGGTGGGGGAAGCCGCCGATGGCGTCGAGGCCCTGCGGCTGTATGAGGAAGTCCAGCCGCATCTCTTGCTGCTCGACATCAGCATGCCGCGCCTGGACGGCATTCAGGTGCTGGCCGAGATCAAGCAGCGGCATGAGCAGGCCAAAGTCATCGTCCTCACCATGCATGAAGACGAGGATTATATTACGTCGATTATGAGGGCGGGAGCCTCCGGTTATATTCCGAAGGCGGCGGTGGATGAAGAATTGTATACGGCCATTGATTCGGTGATGAGCGGCTACGTCTACCTGCGGCCGCAGGAAACGCGGATCCTGGTATCGTCGATGCTCAACCAAACGCCGCCGGAAGCGGAGGCCGGCGATCCTTACCGGCTGCTGAGCCCGCGGGAAATCGAAGTGCTCCGTTTTCTGGCCAGAGGCTATACGCTGGCGGAGACTGCCCGGGAATTGATGGTCAGCATCAAGACGGTCGATACCCATAAGTCAAGAATGATGAATAAGTTGAATGTTACGCGCAGAAGCCAGCTTGTCGACTATGCCATGAAGCACCGTCTTCTGCAGAGCGGACGATAAGGCGCGTTGGGAAAATCACCTTGAAAGCCGAGGCTTTCAGGTGATTTTTTTGTGTCCGGCCATCGGAGAGCGGGTCCCGCAATCCTTCCCTCGCACAATTCCCTGCAAATTTTATCATTTTAATTTTGTCGGATTCGGTAGTTTTCCGTTGTTTTCCTATTAACCTGATTGTTATCACCGATTTCATTCCGGCGCAAAGGGGGGAAAGCAATGATTCAATTCCATCAAATCAACAAACATTACGGCAAGTTCCACGTGTTGAAGGATATTAACTTATCGATTAAGCAGGGGGAAGTGGTCGTCGTCATCGGACCGAGCGGCTCCGGGAAGAGCACGATGGTACGCTGCATCAACCGTTTGGAAACGGTTACGGACGGCGAACTGATCGTGGACGGCGTTCGGGTCAATGACAAATCCACCGACATCAATCAATTGCGGCGGAATATCGGGATGGTATTCCAGCATTTCAACCTGTACCCTCATAAGACTGTGCTGGAAAACATTACGCTCGCTCCGATACAAGTAGCCGGCATGTCGAGACAGGAAGCCGAGCAGGCGGCGATGCTGAACCTCGAGAAGGTGGGCATTGCCGATAAAGCGAAGGCTTACCCGTCGCAGCTCTCGGGAGGGCAGCAGCAGCGCGTCGCGATTGCGCGCGGCTTGGCGATGAAGCCGAAAATCATGCTGTTCGATGAGCCTACCTCGGCGCTCGATCCGGAGACGATCGGGGAAGTGCTCGATGTCATGAGAACGCTGGCCCGGGAAGGGATGACGATGGTGGTCGTCACCCATGAGATGGGCTTCGCAAGAGAAGTGGCGGACCGCATCGTCTTTATGGATCAAGGACGGATTATTGAAGAGGCGGCGCCGGACGACTTTTTTTCCAATCCGCGGGAGGAGCGGGCGCGCGTATTCCTCAGCCGGATATTAAACCACTAAGGCTGCTTTTGATCGCGAAGTTACCCAGGCGGCAACACGGCATCGAATCTTGCATTCACTCTCGAAGTCCGCTGCTCATGTAGCCTTGCCTGCTTGCCTGCTTGCCTGCTTGCCTGCATTGCGCTGCTCCTTCTTCGAGTTCAAGCAACCTTCTTGATGCTCACAACAGCCCGCAGCGCACGTAACGAATAATAAAAGGAGTGTTATTAATGAAACGTTGGTTCAAAATTATCGGCGCCGCCGTAGCCGCCGCCTTGATTGTAAGCGCTTTATCCGCGTGCTCCCGGACGTCTGCCGGAAGCGAAGGAACGATTGAACAGATTAAAAAGAGAGGCAAGATCATTGCCGGGGTGAAGTACGATCTGAATCTGTTCGGGCTGAAGGATCCGGGCACCGGGGAAGTGCAGGGTCTCGATATCGATATCGCGAAGCAAATCGCCAAAAAGGTGCTCGGGGACGAAAACGCCATCGAGCTGATGGAAGTGACGTCCAAGACGCGCATCCCGATGCTGAAGAACGGCGATATCGACTTCATTATCGCGACAATGACGATTACGGAGGAGCGGAAAAAGGAAATCGATTTCTCCGACGTTTATTTTACGGCGGGCCAATCGCTGCTCGTTCCCGTTGACAGCCCGATCAACTCCATCAAGGATCTGACCAAAGATTCGAAAGTGTTGACGGCCAAAGGATCGACATCCGCCAAAAACATTCGCGAATCGGCGCCGGATGCGCAGATCCTCGAATTCGAGAATTATGCGGAGGCATTTACGGCATTGAAAGCGGGCCAAGGCCATGCCTTAACCACCGACAATGCCCTGCTGTACGGAATGGCGCAGCAGGACAACAACTTCCGCGTCCTCGACGAGACCTTCACGGATGAGCCTTATGGCATCGGAATCCGGAAAGGCGATGAAGAATTCGTCAAGCTGGTCAATGACACCTTGAAGGAACTGAAGGACAGCGGCGAATACGAGCGGATTTATGAGAAATGGATCGGCAAAAAACCGAACTAGAGCGAGACCATTGAGGGGGAGCGGGCGCTCGCCCCTTTTTGGAACATAGGGATATGACCCGTTCTACCTGGGAGGAGGAAATTATGTTTATTCAATTCACTGTCCTTACCGAGCATCTCGACCGCTACATCATCGGCTTGGGGGGGACCGTTGCAGCCAGCGTCATTTCATTGATTGCGAGCTTTATCCTCGGCGCCGTCATTGCCGTGTTCCGCATTACCCCGATCAAGCCGCTGCAATGGTTCGGCACCGCGTATGTCGAGTTCATTCGCAATATCCCGCTGATGCTGATCGCGTTTTTTGCTCTTGTCGGACTGCCGCTGTTGACGGGCGCCATTCTGGTGCCGTTTGCGGCCGGAATGGCCGCCTTGACGGTGTATACTTCCGCCTTTATCGCGGAGGTGATCCGCGCGGGCATCCAGGCGGTTCCCGCCGGACAGATGGAAGCGGCCCGCTCCTCGGGGCTGACCTATATTCAAGCGATGCGGCATGTCATCCTGCCGCAGGCGATCAAATTAGTCATTCCGCCGTTGGGCAATCAATTTCTGAACCTGGTGAAAAATTCTTCGATCTTGACCGTGCTGTCGGCCCCGGACTTGATGTACCAAGCCGACCTGATTAATTCCGACACCTTCGACACGTTCAGCACGTATATTTTTGCCGCAGCGTTTTACTTGCTTTTGACGATTCCGCTGAGCTTCGGCATTCGTTTCCTGGAACAGAGGTATCAGAGCGGCAAAGGAGTTGAGGCCTAATGGACTTTATCGGAGCGCTGTCCCCCGTCAATATTCAATTTTTGCTGCGAGGCTTTCTCATTACGATCGAGGTGGCCCTGATCTCGATTGCACTCAGCTTTGTGATCAGCGTCCTGGTCGGCACGGTCCGGTACGCCAAGGTGCCGGTGCTGGGCAAATTATTCGCGTTCCTCGTCGAGACGATTCGCAACCTGCCGCTGCTGCTGATTATCTTTTTTACCTATTTCGCTCTGCCCCAGATCGGCGTCAAGCTTGATAAATTTACGGCCGCAGTCATCGCGCTTGTGATTTTCGAGTCTGCGATGATCTCCGAAATCGTACGGGGCGGACTGAATTCCGTCGAGAAGGGCCTGATTGAAGCCGCCCGTTCTTCCGGCTTATCGCAGGTGCAGACGCTTCGGCATATCGTGCTTCCGATCGCGCTGCGCCGCATGGTGCCGCCCATGGTGAGCCAATTCATCTCCTTGCTGAAAGACACGTCGCTGGCAGTCGTCATTGCGCTGCCGGAGCTGATGAACCATGTCAATATCATTAACGGCCAGAATGTCAACTATGTCATTCCTACGTTCGTGTTCGCGGCGCTGCTGTACTTCGCGGTCAATTACGTGCTGTCGATCGCTTCGCGCAAGCTGGAAAGGAAGCATTCCTGAAAATGGATATTTTACGAGACAAAACGGGTTCTTTTCCGGTACGATAAGAGAGAGGGCGTTGAGAGCATCGGGAGGAAAGGAGCGATACTATCAGCGTGCGGGACCACAGGCTGCTCATTTGGAGCATTATTCTCTTATCGACCGGATTGCTGGGCGAAATGAAGATCACCCCGTTCGGCGGCGATTTTCGTTTCTCGCTCGGAATTATGGCCTATTTTTTCGGACTGCTCTGGTTCTCCGTGCCTGTGCTTGCGACCGGCATCGCCGTGGGCGCCTTCGTCGTTGTCTTCCGCATCATGTTAGGCATGCTGCTGCATGGCATCCCTGTCGACGAAGGATTTATGCAGCATATGCCCGTATTTTTCTATTATGTCACCTTCGCGGCGGTTATCTCTCTGCTCAAATTGAAAGCCAACGTAGAATATCATGTCAAAGTCGCCATATTCGGCGCGTTAGCGGATATCGTCTCCAATGGGGCGGAATTGCTCATTCGGTTCGCTGCCGGCACGCCGCCCGCGATCACGGTTCAGGAGACGATGCTGGTCATTCTCGTCGGCTTGCTGCGAAGCTTTTTTGCCGTAGGCCTGTGCAATATGCTGGCGATTCGCCAAGTTCGGGCATTGGGAGAACAGAGGCAGAAGGAATTGGAGCGGTTAATGCTCATTAATTCGGATTTGTTCGAAGAGGCCTTTTATCTTCGCAAGTCGATGTCCCATATCGAAGAAATTACGCGGGAAAGCTACCGGTTATACCGATCGCTCAAAACCGAATCCCACCCGGGCGCGGGACAGGCGCTGCATATCGCAGAGCATGTGCATGAGGTAAAAAAGGATTCGGAACGGATTCTATCCGGCTTGTTCAAAATCATCCAGCAGGAACGGATGCTGACCAAGCGCATCTCGATTGCCGAACTCTGCGCCATGGTGACGCGGGCGAATGCGAATTACGGCTTGCTGCTCGGCAAGAGCGTAGACATCGCTGCCGCATGCGACATCAATTTGTCCACCACCGAAATTTATCCGCTTCTCTCCGTACTGAACAACATCGTATCGAATGCCGTAGAAGCGCTGCCGCATCAAGGCCGCATTCAAGTGAACATCGATCTCCGCGGACAATCTATCTTGTTCTCCGTCACGGACGACGGCCCGGGCATATCCGCCGATGAGCTCGATTTGATCTTTCATCCCGGATACACGACCAAATTCGATGCCGAAGGGAACTCCTCCACCGGCATCGGGCTGTCGCACGCCGCCGATATCGTGCGCTTGCTTGATGGAGACATCCGCGTCCGCAGCGCTCCCGGGAACACATCCTTCGAGATCCGGATTCCTGTGGAGCGGCTGACTTGAAGAGGTTGATCGATCGAAAGGGAGGCTGTCAACGTTGTTGAAATTTTTTCTGGTTGAAGACGACCCTGCCGTTCGCAAAATGTTGTCGCGCATCGTGGGCGAGAGCGGCCTGGGTGAGGTCGTGGGCGAAGCGGGAGACGGATCCCAGGCTTCCGCCTCCGCTGTCCGGGAAGCGGATATTGTCATCCTCGATCTGCTTATGCCGGGGCGCGACGGGATTGAGACCGTCAAAGCGCTGCGCGAGGAGAAGTACAGCGGCAGATTCATTATGATTTCCCAGGTGGAGAATAAAGAAATGATCGGTGAAGCTTACCAGCAAGGCGTGGATACTTTTATCCAGAAACCGATTAACCGCCTGGAGGTGCTGGCCGTGCTGCGGCGCGTCTCCGATCATCTGCTGCTGGAGAAGTCGATGCAGACGATCCGCAATTCGCTGCGGACGCTGGACAGGACCGGAACCGCGGATGCCGGGCCAGGCATTGCCCTCTACAATGACAAACCAATCGAACAACAGGCCCGGTCCTTGCTGCTGCAATTGGGGGTTGCCGGCGAAGCGGGCGCTCCCGATCTGATTCGGGTTATGACATGGTTGAAGGAACAGGAGGAAGGTTACAGCGTCCTGCCCGATCTGCCCCCGCTGAAGGCCATCTACGAACAGGTGGCGCTTCGCAGCCGCAAGGAGGCAGGAGCCGATGCCCATCTGCAGAAGGACGTGCGCGCGATCGAACAGCGTATTCGCCGCCTGGCGCTGCAAGCGCTTACCAATCTGGCGTCGTTAGGCCTGAGCGACTATGGCAACCCGACCTTCGAATACTTTGCATCGCGCTTATTCGACTTTCAGGAAGTGCGCCTGCGCATGCGGGAGCTGGAGGAACAGAGCAAGTCATCCGCCTCCAAAATAAACCTGAGAAAATTTTTGTATGTCTTTTATATCGAGTCCTCATGCCCCGGCCTGTGAACAGGCTCTCCCGCACAGCAAAGCAGCTCCTTCCGAGGCCCGGAAGGAGCTGTCCTGCTATTATCGTTCTGCCGCTGCTTCGTCAGCAGGCTGGCTGCGGGCTACGCGATCCAGCATCTCCTGGATGACGAGGCGAGGGGATTTGTATTGCAGCCATTGCTGGCCGAACATTTGAATAATTTTGATCAACGGGAAATCATTCCAGAATCCGATGAATTCCTCGTTCAAGACGATGGCTTCTTCCACATGCCGGTTCATATCCGCCAGGTATTCCTCCAGTACCGCCCGCGAATGAGGATAACGGAGCCAATCGCTCAACAGGCTGAAGGTGTGGAATTCAACGTCTTGCGTGCCGAAATCGCAGTGCAGCCGGCAGCGAAGCCGGATATCGCGAGAGGAGCTTCCAACCAGGATATTGAAAAATCCGGTCTCGGCTGCCCAGCGCTGCTGCTTCGTGTTGTAATAGGAAAAGTCGCGCCGGTCTAACGTAAAATGAACTTCCTTCGTTTCTCCCGGCTTCAGAGCGATCTTGGCGAATGCCTTCAGTTCTTTGTCCGGACGCACCCACTTGCATTCTTCATCATTGACATACAACTGGATGACCTCCTTGCCGCTGCGGGCGCCTGTATTGCGAATGACGCAGGTGACATGCACTTCGTCTCCCGCCTGAACCGCTTCGATCGAATCATACTCGAATGTCGTATAGGACAGGCCATGACCGAACGGGAACTGCGGCTCCAACTGCTTCCGGTCATAATATCGGTATCCGGTGAACAGTCCTTCTCTGTAATACAGCTTGCCGTCCTCGCCGCGCGGATAGAGAGTCGCAGGGGTGTCCGACAGCTTGACCGGGAATGTCTCCGACAGCTTGCCCGAAGGATTGACCATGCCGAACAGAATCTCGGCGATGGCTCTGCCTGCGCCTTGACCGGACAGCCAGCCCTGAATCACGGAAGGCACTTGATCTACCCAAGGGCGCATGACGAGGGAGGTGCCGCTGCTGAGCACGACGACACAATTCGGTTGGACGGCGGCTACCGCCTGGATCAGCTTGCTCTGATGGAGCGGCAAGTCGATCGAGTCAATATCGACCCCTTCCGATTCTGAGGATTCAGGCCGTCCGGCAAAGATGATCGCTACGTCCGAACGTGCAGCCAATGCGACGCTCTCCTCGATCAAGCCTTCATCGATCGCATCGAGCGGGCTGTCTTGAGCATAGCCTTCCGCATAGCGAAGCTCAAGGCGATCTCCGGCGATGTCTTGCATCTCATCCCAAGGGAGATCGACGCGCGTCGGTGTCACCTTGGCGCTACCCGCTCCCTGGATTCTTGGCTGCTTCGCGAAGCGGCCGATGACGGCGACGGAGGACAGGCGCTCAGGCTGAAGCGGGAGCAGTCCGTTGTCATTTTTCAACAGCACCATGCTCTCGGCGGCCGCACGGCGGGCCAATTCATGCCGCTCTTCGGCGGATTGGCTCTCTGTCGCCCGATGCTCTCTCGTCCGGCGGACCAGCTCCAGTATTCTTCTCACGCATGCGTCCACTTCCCGCTCTTCTAATTCACCGGCTTGCACCGCCTGGACGATCGCTTGCGTATGATAGTGTGCCGGACCCGGCATTTCCAGATCGAGGCCTGCCTTGATGCCCTTGATGCGGTTGTCCACGGCGGTCCAATCGGAGAGGACGACGCCGTCATATCCCCATTCTTCCCGCAAAATTCGCTTCAGCAAAAATTCGTTCTCGCTGGTGTACTCGCCATTGAGCAGGTTGTAAGAGCACATGATCGTCCACGGGTCCGCTTTTTTCACAATTCGTTCGAATGCGCTCAGGTAGATTTCGCGCAGCGTGCGCTCATCGACCTCCGAGCTGGTGATCATCTTCTCGTACTCCTGATTGTTGCAGGCGAAGTGCTTGACCGATGCGGCGACGCCCTGGCTCTGGAGCCCGTCCACGAAGGCGGCCCCCAGTTCTCCGCTCAGGCATGGGTCCTCCGAATAGTACTCGAAGTTGCGTCCGCCCAGCGGCGTTCGCTTCATATTGATGCCCGGCCCGAGCAAGATATCCGCATCGAGCTCCCGGCTTTCCTTCCCAAGCGCGATGCCGAGCTCGCGCAGCAGATCCGCGTTCCACGACGATCCGATCGCCGAGCCTGTCGGGTAGCACGTAGCCGGCACATTTTCCCCCAGGATTCCGAGCTCTTCCGTGCTGGCCGTCTTCCGGATTCCGTTCGTGCCGTCATACATGGCGAGCGAAGGAATATTCAGCCGATCGATGTTTTTGGTCATCCACATATCCAATCCGGCGCAGAGCGACGCTTTTTCTTCCAGTGTTAATTGGGTCAGAAGCTTGTCTGTTTCCTTTGTTGTTTTCATTGTCAGACCTCCTGTACTAGGCTATTATAGCTTTTCTATTGTTGCGCTTGCTGTTCTTTCTTTAATTCCTGCATGTCATAAGCCTTGAAGAAAGGGAACCAGACGGCGAACATGACGAGCAGGACCACCGCCAGTAAGAGCAATCCGCCAAGTCCCGACACGATGTAAGACGAGATGCCAAGCGGGGTATACCACATCTGGAACAACTGGCTTGGAATGGCGGCAAGACCAAGATCGAGCGCGACATAGACGATAATCGGGACAATCAGTCCATTAATCCACATCGGGATCATCAAGATCGGATTGAACGCGATCGGGGCGCCATAGATGACCGGCTCATTGATATTGAACAGCGAAGGCACCAGCGTCGTCTTGCCGATGGCGCTCAGCCGCTTCGATTTGGCGAAGAGGAACCAGATAACCAGCGGCAGCGTGGCCCCCATGCCGCCTACCCCGACCCAGCCGGAGAAGAACGTCTCGAAGGTGTTGATATTCGTTGGCTCCAGGCCCTGGGCGACAGCGACGGCGTTGGCTTCAATGGCGGGCAGCCAGATGGCCAAAAATATTGGCATCAGCACCCACGGGCTGATTCCGAAGGAAAACAGGAAGACCCCGATAAAATTGAAGAGCACGAACCCGAGCAAGCTCTGGCTAATCTGGTTCAGCGGTTCGAACACATTCAAGATCATGACGAAGATGTCGAACTGCAGCGGATACGTCAGCACCCATCCGGCACCCAAGAGCAGGGCAATCGGCACGAGAAAGTCGAACCAGTCGACGATGAATTCCGGAAGGCTCGTATCTTTTTTGAAAAAAGAAAACCGGTGAAACGCGCTAAAGACAACGGCGACAAGCACACCGACGATGAGCGAGGTGAACATGCCGCTCGGACCGAACCGCTCCATAATGAAGCTGATCGTTCCGTCTTCCCCGAATGTCGGCTTCAGCAGCATCAGGTAGAAAGAGAGTCCGGTACAACCCGCGATCAGCTTGATTTTATGGCGTTCCTTCTGTTCCATCACTTTATAAGGAGTGAGGAATGCGATGAAAAGCCCCAGCAGGCCGAAGCTGAAGGTTGAGACCGGCGACAGATCCGGCATTCCCGGGATAAAATCATTGAGTATGGACAACAGTGTAATCAAAGAGCCGATAAATACCATCGGCAGAGCAATCATAATCGATTCCTGGATCGAGAAAACCCATACATTTTTCGTGAAGCTGTCTAATTTGGGCGCAAAACGTTCATTCATCCACTTCATGTACCGATCCATAGGGCCGTTCCTCCTTTGGTTAGTTCCTTCGTGCACATCTTTAGTTTAGATAAAAATGAATGCGCTTTCTTGTTCTTTATTGCCGACTGGGGGGGCGTTTTTTGTTCTTCTGGCCGCCGCGAACCGGAACGCGAAGCGGAGGAAGCGGCCCGAGACAGCAAAAAACACCCTTGTGTCAAAAAGGGTGTCTGCATCTTCAGTATTGGCGCTGCAAGGTGATAAGCTGTACGCCGTGCGGCGGAATCACGATGCGGCGATCGAAGGAAGTGACGGCTTCGAGGAATTCCACCGTGACGGCCGGCCCCGTTCTCCGCCGCAAATAATCGATTTCCTCCTCGCTCGGCGTGCCGGGAGCGCCCATGCGCACCCACTCGTCGAACAGCGAGCCATGATCGCGGTCGAGCCGGTACGTTGTCGCCTTATAGTCCCCCGACAGCCCGTCGAGATGAAGCGCGACTTCCAGATTCCCTTTTTCCTCAAATACCGTATATCTGTCCCGCTCCGTCAGTCCGGACCAATCGCCGCTGGCGAACAACGGATCGACATGAACGTAATGGTACAACAGAATCGAATAGTCGCCGCCCGATGCCGTAATGGCATACCCGTCCCCCTGCCGGAGAAGGTTCCCTCTCAGCTTGGCAAGAAGCTCGAACGCGTAATAGGCGGGCTTCCTTAATCCATTGCGGTTGACTAGGCCGAAGCCGCCGTGCAAGATGGAGGGAACGGCCTGGCTCTCCTCGAACACGTCCGTGAACGACCAGAAGCCGAGCGAGTGGAGATTCCCCTGAGACTGGAGCGCATGCCGCAGAATGAACGGGGCCATGAACATCGTGTCATGAATATAATTCCGGTCGTAGAGCGAGAAGTTCCACTCCGTCACATGCAGTTCCGGCATCACGGGGAACTGTGCGGCGTGGAGCTTGCCGCGGATCCGCTCGATCGTGCTGCGGTAAAAATCAGGCGGCATAATGGTAGTCAACCGCTCTTCATACCTGGTGAACGGGTACTCGGAATAGACGTGGAACGAGAAGAAATCAAGCGGCGCCTGGGAGGCCCGGCAATAGTCGAAAAAATCCTCCGCCCATGTATCGTTCCATATCGATCCGTATCCCAGCGCGGGACCGCCCGTTCTCAGATCGGGATCCACCGATTTGATCGCCTCCGCCGTTGCCTGGTAAAAGCGAAAGTACTCCTCCCGGGTTCCGGCCCAGCAGATGCCCTCCAGATCCGGCTCGTTCCACACTTCAAAATACCATTGCTTCACTTCCTCCAGCCCGTACCGGTTCACGCAATGGCGCACGAACTGGCGCACCAGCTCCGTCCATCTGTCCATGTCGCGAGGCGGAGAGATGTTGCCCTTCCACCAAAATATGGTCTCGTCGGAACGGCGCAGCAGCGAAGGCATAAAGCTCAGCTCGACAAAAGGCCTTGTTCCGGCGCTCAACAAAAAGTCATACAGCCGATCCACATAAGACCAGTTATAGACGGGCGTGCCGTCTTCCGTCTCGCTGTAGATCATCATCTCGTCGTTGAAAATTCCGTGAAAGCGAATGTAGCGGAACTTCAACCTCGACTGCATCTCCCGGAACTGCTCCTGCCAATCGGCGCGGAGTCCCTCGATCGCCCGCCCGGCCGTGGTGAGCATCCTCCAGTTGGGCTCGTAGGGATGAACCGGATCATCGGCGCGAACATCAATGGAGATGCTGTCGCTGGCCACCGGCACGCTGAGCGGCAGCTCATGGCCGCGCTCCAGATAAGCGTACAAGGAATCCATCGCCTGGATCGTGTCGATATCGTAATAAGCGCCATTGATCGGGCCTGTGCTTACATTCCAGCGGCTGCTTTTTTTAAGCGTGTCCCGCTCCTGCTTTTCCCGATAGCCCGTCGGGGTTGTGCCATACTTTTCCTTGAAATAGCTATTGAAGGCTTTTACATTGGCGAAGCCGCATTCCGAAGCGATTTGCGTCACGGTTTTATTGGTGCCCGCGAGCAGGTCGGCGGATTTCTCCAAGCGAATGAGCGTCAAGTATTTTTGGAACGGGATGCCGATTTTGTCTTTGAAAAAATGGGAAAAATAGTGCAGGCTTAAATGCTCTTGCCGCGCGATATCCTGCAGCGTGATCTTTTGACTATAATGCTTGTCGATAAATTGAAGAACCCGGTTCAACCGTCTGAGTTCATAATCGCTGCCTGGTTCGGCTCCCGGTTCGCTGTCCGGAAGCGCCTCATGCGGGAAGGAGCGAACCAGATGCCCAATCAGCATATGCAGCAGCCCTACGGCGCAAGAGCGGTACCCGGCAGGCTTTTTGTTCAGCTCCCACGCCATTCGCGCCAGGTAATAGCGGAGCTTGTCATGCTCAGGCTTGCCGTCGGCCCCGCGATCAAGCGAGCTGCAATGAATATGCATGGGCCGCTCCAGCAGCTCGGGACTGAACTGCAGGGTCAGCAATACGTTGTCCTGGCCCGTCTGTTCGATTTTGTGAGCGGACAAGCTGTTGATGAACAGGAAATCGCCGGGCTGATATTCATGATTGTCCCGGCCGACATAGATCCGCACGCTCCCCTGCAGGACGCAAATCATCTCCACCTCTTTGTGCCAATGGAAATGAACATGATCGACGCTGTTGATGAACATGCGGAACGGCATGTCGTCCTGGTGTTCGATGAACTCGTACAAGTATTTCATGGTATTCCTCCTCGCAAGCGCGGCATCCGGCCGATCCGGCTTGATCCTAACGGACGCCTGCGCTCATAGCTCCCTCATGCGCACTATCACTGTAGCACGCGGCTTCCGCTACTGTCATTCCGGCTCGTTCTCGAAGTAGCGGCGGTCCTTCAAAAACAGCTTCCAGAACAAATAAAAGACCGGGACGAGCAGCAGCGCGCTGATGATATAGCTGATGAGCAGCGAACGGAAAATCGCCGGATTCGTGATGCTCGCTTCAATCGTCAGCTCCGGATAGATAATGTAGGGCAGATGGGCTCTCCCGTACGCGTAGCTGGCGAAGGCGTACTGCAAGATGACGAGCGCGACGGCGGCCCGGGAATGCCCCTTCCAGCCGTCCCGGCGCGGGACGAACAGACAGGCATAACCGATGGCGAAGGCGGCCGCGGACAGCGCGAAGCCGACCCATTGCTGGCGGAAGCCCTCGACGATCCAGGAAGCTTCCGGCTGGACGGTAAGCGTGACGGCGAGCGCGGTCAGCAGGCTGAAGGGGCCGAAGATGACGGCCCAGCGCCGGTAGATGCGGTAGGTCGCGGCATCGCGCGCCTCGCGGGAGTAATCGGCCAGGAACAGGGCCGAGAAGAACAGCTCCGTCGCGTAGCCGAAGGCGAGATGCGCATACAGCGTCGGGCTGGCCAGCAGCTTGCCGAAGTCGAGCGTTAACCCGCCGCCCGGCTCGTCGATGATGAAGCCGCCGAGCGTCACGGGGAGCACCGAGACGAGCAGCCCGGGGATGAGCAGCCCGGTCACGCCCGAGATAATGCTGATCGTGCGCCCGTACCGGTGGACGGAATATCCGTATACGAGAAAGGCGCTGCGCAGCGTGAGCAGCACGAGCACGAGACAGACGGGGACGAGCAGCACGGAAGCAAGTCCAAGCGTCGCTCCGGGGAAAAATCCGACGAGCGCGACCACGAACAGGACCAGGAACGTATTGGTGACCTTCCAGGAAGGAGACAAGTACCGGTTGGCCAGCTCGGCGGCCCGGCCGTCCTCGCTGCGGCGGCCGTAGATCATCGACCAGAAGCCGGCCCCGAAATCGACCGAGCCGAGCAGACTGTAGACGAACAGGAACACCCACAATATCGAAATCGCGATCGTGGCATCGTTCATGTAAAGGCCTCCTCCGTATGCGGACGGTCATGGTCCGGCGCCGGCTCCTGCAGCTCCGCGGATACGGGATGGCGCAGGAAGTAGAAGCGAAGCACGAGCGCCGTCAGCACGAGCAGCAGCACATAGATGCCGACGAAGAGGAGGAACAAGGAGCCCATATCGCCGCTCTGCAGTGCCGCCTCCGACGTGCGCTGGATGCGGTAGATCGTCCACGGCTGGCGGGCGGAGCAGCTGAAAATCCAGCCGATCTCGATGGACAGCAGCGACAGCGGTCCGGTGACGGCCAGCGCATAGCGCAGCCAGCGCGGATAAGGGCGCGGCGATTGGCGCGTGAACGCGCGCCACAGCACGACCGCAAGCGACAGCCCGAGCAGGCCGAAGCCGATCACGACCATCAGGTTGAACAAGGTGTGGACGAAGAGCGGCGGCCAATCCTCGCGCGGAATCTCATTGAGCCCCTTCACCTCGGCGTCGAACCGGTTCGAGGCGAGGAAGCTGAGCATGCCCGGGAATTCGATCCCGTATTTGATCGTCCGCGCCTCGGGATCGGGAATGCCGCCGAGGACTAGCGGCGCATGGGTCGTCGTCTCGAACAGCGCCTCGGCTGCGGCCAGCTTCTCCGGATTGTGGCGGTACATCGATTGGGCGGCGGCATGGCCGTTCACCGCGGTGGCGAGCGTCATGACGAGCCCGATGATGAGGCCGAGCATGAGCCCCTTGCGGTGATAGGCGGCTTCCCGCTCCGATACATTGCGCTTGAGAAGGCGCCAGGCCGCCACGGTCACCACGAAGAAGGCGCCGGTCATATAGGCCGTGCTCAGCACATGCAGCGCCGAGGTCGGGTAGGAAGGATTGAAGAACGCCGCCCACGGATCGACGTCGGTAATCTTCCCGTCGGCGATGCGGAAGCCGGCCGGCGTATTCATCCAGGCCTGGGCGGCCGTAATCAGCGCGGCGGAGGCGCTCGCTCCGACCATGACGAAGAAGACGCTCAGGATGCGCATGCCGTGGGTCAACCGATCCGCCGCATAGAAGTAGATGGCCATAAATAGAGCCTCGAAGAAAAAGGCCCAAATCTCGATCTGGAACGGAAGCGCGATGACTTGGCCGACGATCTCCATGAAGCCCGGCCACAAGAGGGCGAGCATGACGCCGACGATGGTGCCTGACGGAATGGCGACACCGAGCAGGATGCCCAGCGTTTTGGTCCAGCGCTTCGCCATGATGGCATAATCCGAGTCCTTCTTGCGCCAGTACATAATCTCGGCGAAGACGATCATGAGCGACATGCCGACCCCCAGCGTCGCGAATATAATGTGGAAGGCCATCGATGTGCCGAACAGGGAGCGGGTCATCGTAACGGAATCCATACATACACACCTCTTCTGCAGTCATTACCGCCTAGTGTGTGGAAAATAGGTGCGGGATATGCATGATTACCCAGTTCGCCAGCACAGAAAAAAGCCCGCTTGCGCCGGGGGATATTCCCGATAGCGCAAGCGGGCCGTATTCTATTCGTGCGGGGAGTCGAATTTGCACTCCTCCAGCGGAATCAATTTCGTCCGGTGCTTCCATTTGTAACCGAGCCAGACGGACAGGAAGATCGGAAGGCCGATATAGGTCATCAACAAGCCCTTCCAGTCGATGCCCTCCCCGGTGAAGGCCTGATAGTTCTGTCCGACGATGACGATCAGACAGAGCGCGAAGGCGAACAGCGGGCCGAACGGGAAGAATCTCGCCTTATAAGGCAATTCCTTCAGATCGTGGCCCTGCTTCACGAAGGCGCGGCGGAAGCGGTAGTGGCTGATCGCGATGCCGAGCCAGGCGATGAAGCCGCACATGCCGGAGGCGTTCAAGAGCCAGATATAGACGACGCCGTCCCCGAAGAAGCTGGCCAGAAAGGCGAGCATCCCGATAACCGTCGTGACGATAAGCGCGTTGATCGGCACGCCGCGCTTGTTCAGCTTGCTCAGGAACTTGGGCGCCTTGCCCTCCTTCGCGAGCACCCAGAGGACCCGCGTCGAGGCATACATGCCCGAGTTGCCGGCCGACAACACGGAGGTCAGAATGACGGCATTCATAATCGCGGCTGCGAACGCGAATCCGGCCTTCTCGAAGACGAGCGTGAACGGGCTCGTGTTGATGCTGTCCACATCGCTCGCCAACAGGCTCGGATGCGTGTACGGAATCAGCAGCGCGATGACGAAGATGGCGCACACGTAGAACAGCAGGATTCGCCAGAACACCTGCCGGATGGCGCGCGGCACGCTCTCGCGCGGATTCTCGCTCTCGCCGGCCGCGACCCCTACGAGCTCGGTGCCTTGGAACGAGTACCCTGCCGCCATGAAGACGCCGAGCAAGGCGAAGAATCCGCCATGGAACGGTCCGTCCCCAATCCGGAAATTTTCGAAGCCGACGCGTTCGCTGCCCAGGATGCCGAAGATCATCAGCACGCCGACAGCGAGGAAAATCAGGACAGTCGCGATTTTAATGATCGCGAACCAATATTCGGATTCCCCGTAGCCTTTGACCGACAAATAGTTCAGCAAGAAGATGATGCTGAGGAACAGAAGACTCCATAAAAAGGAATTGCTGTCGGGGAACCAGTATTTGATGATGAGCGTTGCGGCGACCAGTTCGGATGCGATCGTAATCGCCCAGTTGAACCAGAAATTCCAGCCGAGCGCGAACCCGAACGACGGATCTACGAAGCGGGTCGCATAGGTGCTGAACGATCCGGGATCCGGCATATAGGTGGCCAGCTCGCCCAGACTGGTCATCAGGAAATAGACCATGATGCCGACGGCGATATAGGCGACGAGCGCGCCGCCCGGTCCCGCTTGGGCGATGGCCCCGCCGCTGGCCAGGAACAGCCCGGTGCCGATGGAGCCCCCAAGCGCGATCATCGTAATATGACGGGTCTTCAGGCTGCGGCGCAGCCCGGACTGCCGATTATCTTCAGTAGCTTTCATTGCGTAAAACCCTGCCTTCCTTCTTAGTTGAATAGCTTCGGAAGGAGCGGCGACATGACAAAAAACCGTTCGAGCGTATCACGTCCGACGGTTAGACCGTCCCCATCATACCCTTCCATAAAAGATAGCGCACCATACAGGATCGGGTAATCCCGCATGACAGTGCTGCACCTTTCGGCAACAGCCCCAGCCTGCGTGCCGGAAGATGCCCGCAGACTTCGGCGGTGGTTCCTTTCCCTCTGCATCCTCGGCGCTTCCCGCCTCCGCAGAGATACTTCTAACAACCGCAACCTCTACCTCATCTCGGATAGGATGAGGATTTGCATATTGTGCACAATGGCACGTTATATTGGTTAAGTATAAAGAATACCCCGGGGGGAATCAATGACAAATGTTGCCGAAAGTTTGCATGATATGTCGAATGGTGTTCCGGTGTCCGCAAAAGAGCTGTCCATATTCAGGGAGTTGGCGAAAACCGCAATGCGGGCGAAATGAATGGAAGCGAATAGATTTTACCGGAAGAAATTTTTTTCAAAAATAAATAGAAAAAAGAAAATAATTTACTGCATGGCGCGGACGGTGATATAGTAAGGATAACTTCAGAGTGAAGAAATACATTACTAATGTGGAGATGCATGCAGATGAACAGAAATGCCAATGTATTCGAACAGGTCAAAGGAAAGTTGGTCGTATCTTGCCAAGCGCTGCCGGATGAGCCGCTTCACAGCCCGTTCATTATGGGGCGAATGGCGTATGCCGCCTTCCTCGGCGGAGCGGCGGGAATTCGCGCGAACAGCGTCGAGGATATTCAGGAGATTAAGAAGCAGGTCCAACTGCCGATCATCGGCATTATCAAGCAGGATTATGAAGGCTCGGACGTATTTATTACGCCGACGGACCGGGAAGTGGGAATGCTCTATCGCGAAGGCGTCGATATTATCGCGATGGACGCGACGGATCGGGTACGGCCGGACGGAACGACGATTTCCGAGCAGTTCCCGCAGTTGAAGGCGAAGTATCCGGATCAATTATTTATGGCGGATTGCTCCACCTACGAGGAGGCCATGACGGCGATTGAACTGGGCTTCGATTGCATAGGCACGACGCTGAGCGGCTATACGGAAGCGACCCGGGGCAAGGCGCTGCCCGATTTCGAGCTGCTCGGGAAGCTGGCGGCCTCTTCATCCGTTCCGGTCATCGCGGAAGGCGGCATCTCGACGCCGGAGGAACTGAAGCGGGCCTTCGATCTTGGCGTGCATACGGCTGTCGTCGGCTCGGCGATTACGAGACCGATGGAGATTACGAAGCGCTTCGTGAAGGTCATTGAGCAAGGCTGAAGGTTAACGTCAAGTCATGTTCTCATGTTTTCTATATAGCTCATATAGAAGGGCAGGGCGTATGTTATGAAAATTGTGGCGGCGGATATTGGCGGGACTTCGACCAAGATCGGCTTGTGCGACGAGTCGGGACGGATTGAGCGGTTCCAGGAATACGAGACCGGGAGCAAGCGCGGCGGCGAGCATGTCATCGAGAAGCTTATTCGTCACCTGGAGGAGTACAGCGGCTATGACGCGATTGCCGTCAGCACGGCGGGGCAGGTCGATGCGGAAGCGGGCGTCATCGTCTATGCCAACGAAAATATTCCGGGGTACACCGGGATGCGCATCGCGGACAGGCTATCGGAGCGGTTCGGCAAGCCGGTCCGGGTCGAGAACGATGTCAACGCGGCGGCGCTGGGCGAAGGACGCTTCGGCGCCGGCCGGTCCTATGCCGACTTCCTGTGTCTGACCTACGGGACGGGCATCGGCGGCGCCATCGTCATGAATGGAGAGATTTACCGGGGCGCGAATGGCGTGGCCGCCGAATTCGGCCATATGATGACGCATGCTTGGGCGGAGCGCCGCGATCCGGACTTCAAGCCGTATTACGAGAAATTCGCCTCGACAACGGCCTTGGTTCAGTTGGCGCGGCAGGTTGACCCGGAATGTGTCAACGGGCGGATATTATTTGATAAAATAGACATAGGCAACGAGCCGCTGCGCCGCGTCGTTGACGACTGGATCACGGAAGTCGCGGCCGGGCTGGCGTCGATCGTCCATATCTTCAATCCGTCCGCCATCGTGATCGGCGGCGGGGTCATGGAGCGGGACGAGCTGGTCCGCCAGGCGGAAGCGCGGACGAAGGAGTTCATTATGGACAGCTTCGCCGGGGTTCGCATCGTCAAGGCTTCGCTGGGGAACAAGGCGGGGCTGCTGGGCGCCGCATCGCGTTTTTTGCCGTAACTAGACATGAGGGGGGTGGATGCATTGCGCAATGTAAGTATTCTGACCCGCATTCATTCCATGTATAATTCCTTCACGAACACCGAGCGCAAAGTAGCGGATTATATATTGGAGCATACGAGGAGCGTCATCTACATGTCCATCACCGATCTGGCCGATGCTTGCGGGGTCGGCGAATCAAGCATTTTCCGGTTCTGCAAGTCGCTCCATTTCAAGGGCTATCAGGAATTCAAGATCGCCTTGGCGCACAGCATTACGGTGGAAAATGAAATTCCGCAGCTCACCGAGCAGATCGGGATGGACGACACGATCGAGCAGGTGGCATCCAAAGTATTGACCACGAATGTCAACGCGATGAACGAGACCTGCGATCTCCTCAAGGCGGAGGATATCGCGAAGGCGATCGACTATATGGTGCAGGCGGAGCGCATTCATTTTTTTGGCGTAGGCACGTCCTTGATTACCGCGCTGGAAGCGAAGAACAAATTTATGCGCATCACCAGGAAGACGGAATGCTCCTTCGACTCCCATCTTCAGATGATGTCGGCCGCCCTCATGACCGAGCGCGACGTGGCGGTCATGTTCTCGTACTCGGGCTCGACCAAGGATACGATCGAGGTCGCGAAGAAGGTAAAGGAGAAGGGAGCCAAGCTCATCTCCATCACCCGCTTCGTCAAATCTCCGCTGACGACGCACTCGGATGTGACGCTTCTCTGCGGAGCGAATGAGGGCCCGCTCCAGGGCGGCTCCTTGTCCGCGAAGATCGCGCAGCTTTACTTGCTGGACGTGTTGTATGTCGAGTATTTCAAGCGCACGTACCAGGAATCGATCGACAACAAGGAGAGCACGGCCAACGCCGTCATTGAGAAGCTGCTGTAGGGCGGCCCCCGCGGGCGCGGGCAGGGGGGAGCGCACGGGGGAACGGTTTCGCTCCTTCTCTGGCTCTCCTTCACTTTCCCGTATCGATCGCCATTGCAGATTTTCATGGCTTCCGCCGGAGAGCAGTCGCTGCAGACTGCTCTTTTTTTTCGTCGGCCACACAGGCGGCGCTTGCCGGGGAAGCCAGAGCGGTAATTGGCGGCCTGGACAGGGAAGCTCCCCTGCAGAGCCTGGAGAGGAGATCCGCACTACTTGTTGGAGAGCCAAGAACTCTGCAGGAGGCCTGGTAGAAACCTGCGCAGGAGTAGAAACCTTCTCAGTAAGCCTGGTAGAAAGCTCCGCAGGAGTAGAAATCTCCTGAGCATGCCTGGTAGAAAGCTCCGCAGGAGTAGAAAGCTTCTCGGTATGCTTGGTAGAAACCTCCGTAGGAGTAGAAAGCTTCTCGGTATGCCTGGTAGAAACCTGCGCAGGAGTAGAAAGCTTCTCGGTATGCCTGGTAGAAACCTGCGCAGTAATAGAAACCTCCTGAGCATGCCTGGTAGAAACCTCCGCAGCAGTAGCAATCTCCTGAGCATGTCTGGTAGAAACCTCCGCAGTGTCCGATGTCTGGTTAGAAGAATCCTCTCCTTCTGCATCGTAGGTCCCCCACCGTCTCAAAGGAGAGACTTTGTACAGCCTGCATGGTCAAAATATTGCAAATCCAGAGGATGGGAAGCTGTGCAGGCCTCCCGGCAGCAATTCTGCCAAGTCTGCCGGGAAGAAATCCTGCAAAAATGCAGGATTTTCTTTTGTTTATGCCACTTTTCAGCCGAATTGCTGCAGGGATGCAGGATTTTCGCCGATTTGTCTCCATTTCACCTTGAGGTGGGGGGGATTGCTGCAGTTTTGCAGGATTTTTATTTTCATAAGAAGGCGCGATAATGAATCCTGTATTTTCGCAGGATTTTTGAGACATGGTGCTGCGAGCGGCACGGAGCCCACCCCCGTTTTTTCTATGGGCAAGCTCTTCCTAACCCACTTTTTGCGATTATAATAGATACAACATCACAGTACTACAAAGGTGACAGTGTAAGGCAAGACATATACCGGCGTGCATGGGGAGAGAAGCCGGATGATGAGGGGGAATCTCAATGTACCAAGGCTGGGGCAACCGCCCGGCTCCAATCACGAAGGGGCAGCCGCGCGTCTCGGTGAAGGATGTGTCCTTCAAGCGGATCGGGGCCTTGTTCCGACCGTATCTGTTCCGGCTTTTTTTGATTGTGTTTCTGGCGCTCTCCGGCGCCGTTATCGGATTGCTGCCGCCGCTCGTGATGCAGCGAATTATCGACATTGCCATCCCGAACAAGGATGTGGCGCTGCTGCTGACCTGCGCCGCCCTGCTCGTCGGGCTGCCGATCGCAAGCGGGATGCTGGGCGTGCTGCAGAGCCATCTCAATACGCTTGTGACGCAGCATATTATGTCCGACCTCCGGCAGGGGCTGTTCCGCAACCTGCAGCGGCAGTCGGTCGGCTTCTTCACCGCCGCCCGCTCCGGCGAGGTGATCCAGCGGGTGACCGATGATGTGGCCGCGATACAGAATGTGGTCACGAACGTCGCCGTCTCTTCGCTCACGCAGATCGTCATCATCTGCACGACGATTGGGATCCTGTTCACCCTCGACTGGAAGCTGGCGCTGATGGCGATTGTCATCCTGCCGTTGTCGATGATCCCGGTGCGCAAAGTAGCGGGCTACCGCAAACGGCTTCGCGCGGAGACGCAGAAGGTGCGGGCCGATATGTCCGCGCAATTGGGGGAAGTGTTCGGCGTGTCGGGCGCGATGCTGAGCCGGATCTTCGGGCGCGAGGCGGCGCTGCAGGCCCGCTTCGAGGAACAGAACAACAAGGTGAAAGAGCTGGAAGTGAAGCTCAATCTGGCCGGGCGCTGGTTCTTCATGTTCGTCTCGACGATGGGGCCGCTGGGCACGGCGCTCATCTATATGTACGGCGGCTATCAGGTCATATACGGCCCGATGACGATTGGCGCGATCGTCGCCTTTGCGGCTTATCTGTCCCGGCTGTATCAGCCCTTTGGAACCTTGCTGAATCTGCATGTCGAGGTCGTGACCGCGATGGGCGTGTTCCATCGTATTTTCGAATATATGGATATGGAGCCGGAGGTGACGGATCGGCCGAATGCGAAGACGCTGGGCACGGTTCAAGGCGCGGTGGAATTCGCCGACGTTACCTTCCGCTATGGCAGCGGGGGAGAGGTGCTGCGCGGCATCAGCTTCCGGGCGGAGCCCGGCGAGGCGGTCGCCCTGGTCGGGCCGAGCGGCGCAGGCAAATCGACGCTAATCAACCTGATCGGCCGCCTGTATGACGCAACTTCAGGCACCGTCTCCATCGACGGCCATGACGTGAAGGACGTGACGCTGGAGTCGCTGCGCGCCCAGGTCGCGTACGTTACCCAGGAATCGTTCATGTTCCACGCGACGGTGGCCGATAACCTGCGAATCGCCAAGGATAGCGCGACGCAGGCCGAACTGGAGGAGGCCTGCCGCAAGGCGTATATTCATGATATGATTGCCGGCCTGCCGCAAGGCTATGAGACCGTCGTCGGCGAGCGGGGGCACCGTCTCTCCGGCGGGGAGCGGCAGCGGCTGGCGATCGCGCGGGCCATTCTCAAAAATCCGCGCATCCTTATTCTTGACGAGGCGACATCCCATCTGGACTCCGAATCGGAAGCATATGTGCAGGCGGCCCTGTCCGAGCTGATGCAAGGGCGGACGACCATCGTCATCGCCCACCGCTTGTCCACGGTCCTCTCTGCCGACCAGATTCTCGTCGTGGAAGAGGGCGAGATTGTGGAGCGGGGAGGGCACGAAGCGCTGCTGAAGCGGGAAGGGCGCTATGCCTCGCTGTACACGACGCAGTTCCATGCGAAGCTGCATCCGGAGGAGGCGGCAATGGCCCCGTCGCCGGGACTCTGAGCCGATACCGAGGGTGCAGAGTCGGGGTATGGACCAAAAGACGGTATCCGCTCTTTCCGGATACCGTCTTTTTGCTGCGGGCAGGCAGGCGTACCGTCACGTGAAGAGGGAGGCATCCCGCCGTTCCGTTATTTCGTTAACCTCTGTACCGCTGCAGCCCGGCTTCGCGTCAGGACCGATCGGCTTGGGACTGCGCGCGCAGGCGGGCCATTTGCTGCCAGACCGTGCCGACGGCTTCCTCGCCGGAGCGAATCCGCTCGAGCGCCATGCGCGCCTGCAGCGCGACTTCGAACTCGGTGTCGTTCACCGCTTCCTCCAGCGCCGGCACCGCCCGCTCGTCTCCCGCTTCGTAGAGGAACCGGGCCGCCCGCCAGCGGACCAGCTTGTTCTTGTCCTGCAAGGCTTCGATCATCGGCTCGATCGCCGCCGGATCGCCGATATCGGACAAGGTGTCCCCTGCTGTGCGGCGCACGCTGACCGAGGCATCGCGCAGCGCTTCGAACAGCAGCGGCAGGCATTCCGGCGTCTTGATCTCGCCAAGATAGACGACTGTCAGCCGCCGAATCTGGCTCTGCGGATCGCGGAGCGTCTCCGCCAGCAGCGGCAGGCGGCTGGCCTCCGGCTCCATCCGATCGAGCGCCGCATAGCGCACCCGCCAATCGCTGTCCTTCAGGCGCGCGGTCAGCTCTTCCTCCGTCAGCTCGCGGCGCTCCTCGATGAACGGCTCATCGCTCTTCGCCTTCTCGATCGCCTGGCGCACGAGCGAGGCGAGCCGTTCCTCCGGATACGCCGCCTCCAGCTCCTGCTCGACCTCGCGCGCGATATCGGCGAGCTCGCCATAGCGGATGCCGTAGTCGCTCAGCTTGCGCTCCTTGATCAAGGTGGCGCTGGCGACCTCGGTGACGGCCTTCACGAAGCGCTCGGACAGGCCGACCCGTTCCTCCCGGTTATCCGCCTGCACCCGAATCTGCATCGGAATGCCGCGGAAATACTGCACATAGACCTGCGCCTCTCCGAAGGAGGTCCAGGCCGACCATTCCTCGCCCTGCCCGCTCTCTTCCTGCGGCTGCCCGAAAATATCCCGCACATCGGCCAGGATGCGGGCCCAATCGGCATTCGGATAACGATCCAGCGCGATGAAGTCCGCGGTATGAAAAACGCTCTTCACGCCCTCGATATCGAGCAACTGCCCGATGATCGGCGGCGCGGAGCGGCGGTTGTCTTCAGAGTAGGTTCGCCGTACGCCCGCCGGCAGCGTCTCGTCCAGATGAAGCTTCATGGAATTCGGACTCGGCGTCGGTTCGATTGTGATCAATTGCATTGACGGCACCTCCTGCGTCGTTCTGTTATGTCTCCATTGTACATGAAGGCACACCCGCGAACAATGCGGCCGCCGGACAAGCATTTTGTGCGGGGGAGGTTGGAACGGGCCGCTTTGAGTTAAAAATAGAGAAAGGGCTCCCGGCTGCGCCGGCAACCGCGACCGGCGCGGCGCCGTGGGCGTTCGCTGCTTTTGGCGGACGGGGATAGACGGCGCTGCGGCTTGCGCATACGATAGAGGCAGACAGCGCCTGGCCGCACGCGGCGCGGAAGGGGGAGCGGCGGCTTCGGCCGGGGATCGCCGGACGACAGGCCGAGCCGGGCGCGAATTGGAGTTCGCGGGACCGATTTGTTATTCTAGTACGAGAATCATTTTTCTTGCTCGGCCCCTTCCTTGCTGCTGCACGTACGAACGGCAAGGCTTACGCTTACGAATACTTGGTGTGCAAATGAGGTGGTGCCATGAAGCGCTATTACACGAATATGGACAATGTGTCGACAGAAAAAGCATGGAAGCAATTCCGGCGTTGGCGCGCCGAACGCAAAGTGCGGCTGAAGCAGAAGGATTATTCTTATGTCGTTCCGCAGGTGGAGCCGGATCTCGCCCGGCTGCATGCCAATGACGGCAGCCTGTCCATTACCTGGATCGGGCATTCCACCTTCCTGCTCCAAATAGGCGGCTTGAATATCGCCACGGATCCGGTATGGGCGGCGAGCATGGCGATGGAGAAGCGATTGTCTCCGCCCGGAATTCCGATTGATCGGATGCCGCCGCTTGATGTCATTCTCATCTCGCACTCCCATTATGATCATTTGCATATGGGATCGCTTCGCAGACTGGCGGGACCGCGTACGCTGCTGGTCGTGCCGGGAGGACTCAAAGCGAAAATGGTGCGCAAAGGCTTCCCGCAGACAGTTGAGCTGGAATGGTGGAAGGAGCTCGTGATCGGCTCCGTCCGGGTGACCTTCGTGCCGGCCCAGCATTGGACGCGGCGGACACTGTCCGATATGAACCGCTCTCATTGGGGCGGGTATGTGCTGGAACGAGTGGAAGTCGAAGCCGTGGAGACGGGGGAACGGCCGCCTGCGAAGGAGACGGTTTATTTCGCCGGGGACAGCGGATATTTCCGGGGCTTCCGGGAGATTGGCCGCCGCTTCGCGATTGATGTTGCGCTGATGCCGATCGGCGCCTACGAGCCGGAATGGTTCATGTCCCGTCAGCATGTGACGCCGGAGGAAGCGCTGCAGGCATTCGAGGATGTGGGCGCGAAGCTGATGATCCCGATGCATTACGGCGCCTTCAAGCTGGCCGACGACACGCCGAAGGAAGCGCTCGATCGGCTGGAAGCGGAGCGGCTGCGGCGGAACCTCGATGAGGCGAAGGTGAAGCTGCTCGCGCTGGGAGAGACGTGGCCCGGAAGAGAATAGAGATGTAATCCATGAGAAAAGCCATTTGCCAAGGCGCTTCGCCTAGGGCAGATGGCTTTGTTGATCAGGGGGGATCGTCCGGCGGGAAGGAAGCCGCCCGCCAGGGGCGGACGGCCGGCTCCCGGACGGACGGTCCGTTCCCGCCTAGCGGCGCTTGCCTGGCTTCCTCGCGCCCTTCGTCTCCAGGCGGCGCAAGCGGATTTTCTCCTCCCGGCGCATCCGGGCCTCTTCGCGCAGCAGCTTCCGGTAGCTGGCGAGGCGGCCCGCTTCCAGCTCGCCGGTGGCGATCGCGGCGTTCACCGCGCAGCCCGGCTCGCCGCCGTGCGCGCAGTCGTGGAAGCGGCAGGCGGCCGCCAAGATCTCGATGTCCCCGAAGGCCGAGGACAAGCCGTCATGGTCGGCGGCGGTCATGCCGACCTCGCGCATGCCGGGCGTGTCGATGAGCCACGCTCCGCCTTCGAGCGGCAGCAGCTCGCGGTGCGTCGTCGTGTGCCGCCCTTTGCCGTCGCTGGCGCGCACCTCCTGCGTCGTCATACGTTCGCCGCCGGCAAGCGCATTGGCAAGCGTCGACTTGCCCACGCCGGACGAGCCGACGAGGACGACTGTCGTGCCCGGGGCAAGCCGCGCGCGCAGCCGTTCCAGGCCGGCGCCGGTCAGCGCGGACACCGCGAACACGTCGGCGCCCGGCGCGGCGAGCTCGGCCTGCGCGATGAAGGCGTCGGCATCTTCGGCCGCATCGGCCTTCGTGAGCACGATGCACGGCATGGCGCCGCTGTCCCAGGCGAGCGCGGCGTAGCGCTCCAGCCGGCGCGGCTCGAAGTCGGTAGTCATCGACGTGACGAGCAGCGCGACATCGGCGTTCGCCGCCACGGCCTGCGCCTCCGGGCGGTTGCCGGCGACCTTGCGCGCGAAGAGGCTGCGGCGCGGCAGCACGCCCGCGATCGTCGCGCGGCCTTCCGCAGGCCGCGGCGCGGCGGCAACCCAGTCGCCGACGGCCGGCCAATCGGCCGGGGCCGTCATCTGGCTGCGCGCCTGGCCGGATACCTCGGCCAGCCATTCGCTGCCGTCGGGGCCGGCGATGCGGTACAGATGCTTGTGCGCGAGCAAGACGCGCGCCGGCACCAAGCCGCCCGCATAGCGGCGCAGCGCCGCTTCGTTGAGCCCGTCCAACCACTGGCTCCACGTCTCGGTCCAGCGGCTGTCCCAGCCGAGGCTGGCCAGCCCGGCCAACGTATCGCTGCTCAGGGCAGCTCCATGTATTTCATTGCGTTGTTGATTGCGGTCATTTCGGGTGTTGCAATAGCTATCGGTTTCGTACAAGCCTGATATCTCCTTCGTGCGGTCGATGCCGCATTAAAATGAACTTGCGGTGCAGTACCAACGTGTCCCATGCGGGGACAGACGACGCAGCGGCAGCAAGTTCGGGAGCACGGTACCAGGCGGGCCGACGCTTGGGATTAGAGTTGAATCATGCCGCAGCGCCGGGCGCTTGCTCGTTCCTCCCGAACGTTATAGACAGGTGTATTCACCATATAACATCCCTCGCTTTCTTTCGCAGATAGTTACATTATATAGGAAAAAAAGCAACGGAAATAGTCCCCTGTCATATTTATCCGACCATCTCGGGAAATGGCGAGGATATGCGAGGGCCAATTCGTAGATTCAACGACCAGGGGCGTCATTGCGCAGGAAGCGGGCATAACCGGCCATAGTGTGCTATAATAGTCATTTGAATGATAAATCGCGTGTTAAAGGACGGGAATGCCATGATTAGTACAACCGGCGTTACGCTCCGATACGGCAAGCGGCCTTTGTTCGAGGATGTGAACATCAAGTTCACCCCGGGCAATTGCTATGGTCTTATCGGCGCGAACGGAGCAGGCAAATCGACATTTCTTAAAATATTATCCGGTGAAATCGAGCCTACCAACGGGGAGGTTCATATTACTCCGGGAGACCGCATGTCCGTATTGAAGCAGAACCATTATGAATACGATGAATTTCCGGTGCTGGAGACGGTCATTATGGGTCACCAGCGGCTGTACAGCATCATGAAGGAGAAGGACGCGCTCTATGCGAAGGCCGATTTCAGCGAAGAGGACGGCATGCGCGCGGGCGAGCTGGAAGGCGAGTTCGCCGAGCTGAACGGCTGGGAAGCCGAAGCGGATGCGGCCGAGCTGCTTATCGGGCTGGGCATTCCGAAGAATCTCCACGACGACAAAATGTCGGAGCTGGACGGCAACCAGAAGGTCCGCGTCCTGCTGGCGCAGGCGCTGTTCGGACGCCCGAACATCCTGCTGCTTGACGAGCCGACGAACCATTTGGATCTCGAGTCGATCAACTGGCTGGAAAATTTCCTCATGGATTACGAAGGCACCGTCATCGTCGTATCCCACGATCGCCATTTCCTGAACAAGGTGTGTACGCATATCGCCGATATCGACTTCGGCAAGATCCAACTGTATGCGGGGAACTACGATTTCTGGTACGAATCGAGCCAACTGGCGTTGAAGATGGCGCGCGACCAGAATAAGAAGAAGGAAGAGAAAATCAAAGAGCTGCAGACGTTCATTCAGCGCTTCAGCGCGAACGCGTCCAAGTCGAAGCAGGCGACCGCCCGCAAAAAAATGCTCGACAAGATTACGCTCGACGACATCCGCCCGTCGAACCGCAAATACCCGTTCATCAACTTCAAGTCCGAGCGGGAAGCCGGCAAGCAATTGCTTACGATTGAAGGGCTTACCAAGACGGTCGAGGGCGAGAAGGTGCTCGATAATATGCATCTCGTCGTGAACAAAGGCGACAAGATCGCGTTTGTCGGACCGAATGGCCTCGCGAAGACGACGCTGTTCCAGATTTTGATGGGCGAGCTGGAGCCGGATGCCGGCACGTACACCTGGGGCGTGACGACGTCGCAGGCGTATTTCCCGAAGGATAACTCGGCTTACTTCGACGGGGTGGAAGACAATCTGGTCGATTGGCTGCGCCAATATTCGAAGGATCAGGACGAGACGTTCCTGCGCGGCTTCCTGGGCCGCATGCTCTTCTCCGGCGAAGAGGCGTTGAAGAAGGCGAGCGTCCTGTCCGGGGGCGAGAAGGTGCGCTGCATGCTCTCGAAAATGATGATGGCGGGCGCGAACGTGCTCATCCTCGACGAGCCGACGAACCACCTGGATCTGGAATCCATCACCGCGCTCAACAACGGCCTGATCGACTTCGACGGCACGATGCTGTTCACGTCGCATGACCATCAGTTCGTGCAGACGATCGCGAACCGCATCGTCGAGATTACGCCGAGCGGCATCATCGACCGCGTGACGACGTTCGACGAATATCTTGAGAGCGACGAGATCAAAGGCTTGCGCGAGCAGATGTACCCGCAGGAGAGCAAGAAGTAAGAAGCAAGTATTGGAAAAAGAAAGGCCCGGACGACCTGGGAAGCAGGCGGTCCGGGCTTATTTGTCATTGCATTCTTCCACTGCGCCCCCTTATCCGCTATGGCCCGGGAACACATACTGGAACGCGTGCAGCAGCTTCTGGAACGCCCGCTTGCGGATATGGCCGTACGTGACCGCGCTGATCGGCGGGTCGAAGGAGAAGCTGTACACGTTCGTGTCCGTGACGCGGGCTCCTTTCATATAGCGTTCGCGAATGAGGAGCTGCTCGTCCGGCTCCAACTGGTCGACGAGCGACTCGATCACTTCGCAGAAGGCGAGACATTCGTTCGCCTTGTCCGCATTATGGGCGGCGATGCTGCCGGTCGGATCGCCGACCCGGTTCGTCGCGCCGTGCTCCTTCGCTTCATATTTCATCGTGACCGCCGCTTCCCGCACCGCATACCGCATCACTTTGCACATCCGGTATTTCGCGAAAGTCTCCTCCATGAACCGCTTGGCCGCCTTCGGATCGAAGGAATCGAACGAAGGGATAGTGAATTGCCGGTCTTCCATATAGGTTGTCCTCCTCCATAATCTGTTGCGTTAAATCATTGGTCTTATAAAAATGAGCCTGCCGATTCTGCGCCTCCCGCCGGCAGATCCATGAATAGATGAGAATATACTCATTATACCACAAAACAGGAACAAATGTTCGTTAATTTATTTAAAATAACGTTTTATAAATACTGTTGTTATTCTATAAAAAAACGATAAAACAAACATATGTTCCCCGTATTATAATGCTATTGTGGACGAGTTGAGCAGAAGGGACACGCATTCGGCGGACGACAGGGTGCGGGGCAAAGAAGCCAGAGGCACCGAAGTTTTCCTTGTTCTGCTCCTCGCTCCGCAACCATGCCGGCATTGATGCCGGTTTTTTTATTGCCGATGAGAGGGGGGAGAGACGGCTTGATTGTGTATCGCGATTATTTCGAGCAGTGGCTGCAGCCGCTGGCACAGTCCGCGGGACTCCCGCTCGAACCGCTGCCGCTGCAGGCATCCGGGGGAGGGCAGGGGCCTGACGAGAGCAGGCTGGTGTACCGGGTGTCCGTGCCGTACGCGGATCGCTCGCAGCGGCACCGGGATATGACCGGGCCGTTGACCAGACTGGTCGAGATGGAATGGCAGCTGATCTGGTGTTCGCCCGATCCGTGGACGGCGATGGAGCAATGCCGCCAGGCGATCGGCTGGCTGTGGACCGAGGGCGTAGACAAGCTGGAAGGCTTGTCGGCTGCGTTGGTTCATGTCAGCGACGCGCAATGGGTGGCGGAACCGGTTCACGGACTGGAGATCCGCGTCCGGCTGCGCATGCGGGACTCGTTCGCCCGGACAAGTCCCGGCCATATCGAGAAGGTTCATATGACATTGAAGGAGATGAAGGAATAATGACGATGCAGGATGTTCAAGTGACGATTGATTTGCAAAAGCCGACAGGACGGTTGTCCTTCGGCATGCCGCTCATTCTCGGCAAAAAGGCGGGAGGATCGGCCTATAAAGAATACGGCGATCTGAAGGCCGTCCAGGCGGACTTCGGCGAGTCGACGGCGGAGTACAAGATGGCCGCGGCCCTGTTCGGTCAAGGGGACCGTTCTCCGGCCCGCATCGCGATTGCGGCATGCGATGAGCAGGAAGGCGCGGCGGAGCGCCTCCGTTCCGTCATGGATATGGGCTGGTACTATCTGCTCTCCCCTGACAACAGCGAAGCGGCGGTTGCAGGGCTGGCGCAGGAGCTGGAGAAGGAGGACTACCGCCTGTTCGTGACGCGGGTGTCCGACAAGACGAAGCTGCAAGCGTTGAAGGCCGCCGGGTTCAACCGCACGGTCGCGTTCTATCATACCGATGCCAGCGCCTATCCGGATGCCGCGCTCGTCGGCTCGGTCGGCTCTGCCGATGTCGGTTCGGTGACCTGGAAATTCAAGACCTGCACCGGCATCGCTCCATTGAAGCTGACGGCAGGCGAATTGATGGAGATTCACGACGGCGGCGCGATTACGTATGTGAACAAGCAGGGCGAAGCCCGCACATCCGAAGGCAAGACGCTGTCCGGCGAATACATCGATGTCATTATGGCGCGCGACTATGTTCGTGCCCGCATGGAGATGCAAATTCAGCGTCTGCTCAATCAATCAAGCAAGATTCCATATACGGACGCGGGCATCGCGCAAATCGAGAGCACGGTGATCAATGTGCTGCTGGAGTCGTTCCGCATGGGCATCATTGCCGCGGAGGACAGCGGCGAGCCGCTGTTCGGCACGTCCTTCCTGCTTCGCAACCAGGTCGATCCGGGCGATCGCGCGAACCGCGAGTACCGCGGAGGATCGTTCTGGTTCGAGATTGCCGGGGCGGTGCATCAGGTGAAGGTGAACGGCGTTATCCGTTTCTAAGAGAGGCCGTGCAAATCGTCTGCTTTTGATTCCAAAGCATCCTTGCGGGTAAAAATATTGAATTTAAGGAAGGTGCACATTCATGAGTATCGGCATTTATGATGCGAAGCAAGTGTCCGTCGTCATTGACGGCGAGTATATTACGGGATTCGGCGAGAATACCTTCGTCTCCTGCGAGAAGGACGAGGAGCAGAGCGTGGCCCATGTCGGCGCGCGCGGCGAGGTGGCGATCGCCCACAAAAATAATCCGCTCGGCACAATTAAGCTGACGCTGATGTCGACGTCGCCGCAGATTGCCCTGCTGCATCGTCTGGCTCGGGAGAAGAAGCTGTTCTCGATCTGGGTGAAATCCAACAACGAGCCGGGCGAAACGATCGGGGGCACGCAGGCGATCGTGAAAAAGCTGCCTGCGGCTGCTTACGGCTCGGAGCTTGAGGATCGCGAATTTGAAATTCAAGTGCTGGATTATACGCATCGGGTGAACTAATTTCCGCATCGGGATTCGGAAGAAAGGGTGAATGAAGTGAGCAAGCAACAGACGGTAATGATCGAGCAAGAGGAGTATGTGCTTCAGCATCCGGGCGCCCGCGCCCTGATGCGGCTCTATGATGTAGCGCTCAAAGCAGACGGGGGATGGAAGCTGGAGCCGTCGATGGACTTTTTCCTCCAGCATGTCATTGTGTCTCCGCGCCTGAGCTGGGAAGGGCTTGAAGAGAAGACCGACATCATGACGCCGCTCTGGCTCGAATGCGCGCGCTTCCTGGGCATGGTGGATACGCCCTTGGAATCCGAATCATCCGGCGTATAGACATTCCATCTCCCGCAATCCGCTCCGGCAATTGTTCTGGCGTGTTGTCCTGAACAGCCGGGGCGGCATTACGTATGCGGAAGCGAGCGGCATGAGCATCGAGGAATTATGCGAGGCCGCCGCCGCTATGGAATGGATGTACGGGACAGGAGGGGGGCAAGTCAATGGATGATCGGATTACCCAAAATGTGCACCGCGAGCTGCGCACGATGAACGGCAAGCTGGACGAGATTGGCTCCGTGTTCCGGATTATGACGGACAGCATACAGGAGCAGATCGCGGAGATGAAGCGCGCCGCCAGACCGAAGCGGAGCGGACCCGCCCTGGCGACCGGCGGCATCGCGTCGGATGTGAAGTCGATCGCGAATATGATGCGAAGACAGGCCTCTATCCGTCCGGGTGGGCAGAATCTTGCGCATGCAGCCCGGCCAAATGAGCTGGGGCAGCAGTTGTCCGCTTCGCTGTCGGCGCTTCAGAGCACGACGGTCGTGGTGCAAGGCCCGGCGCAAGCGGAGGACAAGAAGTCAGGGAATGAGGAGAAATCCTACTGGCAAAAAGCGCTTGAATTCGCGAAAACCGCCCAAGATTATGTCTATGCCGCGAGCGATAGCATCAAGAAAGTAAAAGGCGTCATTGATAATGTGAACTATGTGAAAAAGCTGTTCACCGGGGATTCCGGCGGCAGCCAATGCAAATGCTGCTGCTGCCAGGGCGGAGGGAACGCTATGTCCGGTCTCGCGGGGGGAGGACGGGACAAGAAGAAAAAGCCGGGCCGAGGCAAACCTCTTAAGCTGAAGAGAGGGGCTCCAGGCCGAAGCGGCGAAGGAGCGCAGCGGCAGAAGGAGCTTGGCAAGGCTGTCGCTCCGTCCAAGAACGGGGCCGCTGCGCCGCCGGGCAAAGGCGGTACAGGCGTGCCGCCAGCCAAAGGCGGATCACCGGTTCCGCCAGCCCAAGGCGCTCCGGCCGCGTCGCCGGCAAAAATCGGTTCAGCTACCCCACCGTCAGCAGGGAAGACGGCCGCCCCGCTGGCAACGGCTGCGTCGTCCGCTTCGGCTCCGCAAGGCCATAGCGCATCGGCGTCCACGCCGTATGTGCAAGCGCGACGAAAAGTCACGAATCCGAAGCCGCAGCGGGGATTTTTGAAAAAACTCGGAAAATGGGGCACGGTAGCTGCCATAGCGGGCGACTTCGCTTTGAATATGTTCGGCCGCAAAAAGGAAGAGGAAGCGGAAGGCGGCACCGCGGCTGCTCCCGCAGATGCGATAGTAGCCGCCCAGACGACGGCGGAGACCGTGCAATCCGTCCAGGCCGCCACCGGGACGATGGCGGACATCGCCGCTTCGACGTCAACCGCCTCGGATGTCGGCAAGGCCGCGTCCGCCGCGAAGAAGACGGGCTGGTTCGGCAAGCTGCTCAAAGGCGCCCGCGCCGTGAGCAAGGCGACGAAGTTTCTGCGTTTCACGCCGGCCGGATTTTTGGGCGGGCTTGCTTTGGATGCCGGGCTGTGGGCGGCAGAGAAGTTTTTGCTTCCAAAAGAGGAGGAACAACCCGCCGCCGCGCCTGACGCGAACAAGCTGAGCGTGCAAAGCCGGCTCCCTTCGCCTCCGGTTGCGGAGGGAACGTACCGGCCGATGGCAGAGGCCCCGTTGGCGTCTGCTCCGCCTTCTCCATTGCCGGAGCCTATCCATTCCGGCAGCAGGGGCAGCTTCGGTCCGCCGCTTCCTGCCGGGAACCGGAGCGGCCTCGATGTCACCGCGAACAGCAACGTGGTCATGAATCTGAATGTGAACGGCTATATCGATATGCGGATGATCGAGGAGATTAAGCGGATTGCGCGGGAGCAATTCGACGCGTCGTTCCGTTCGTTCGAGCGAAGCATCGCGAGCAAGCTGCCGCCGCCGAAGCCAATGCCGAAGCCGGTGGTTGCGGAAGGAGGCATGATGTCCTATTAGTGCGCGAAAAAGCAAGTTAGGCGGAGTCGAGCTGTTCGTTATCTCCGAGGAACCGGAATATTCGGTGCAGGTAAGCAGCCATAACATCGAGAAGGGCGGCATGGTCACCGACCATGTGCAGAGGGAGACGGTGAGCCTGCATTTGGAAGGCTTGCTGATCGGGCCGCAGGCCTCGAATTACAGGCATCGGCTCGTCACCGCGATGAATGAAGGGAAGCTGCTGCAATATAGCGGCCGCAATATGCTGTTGAATTGCGTCATTACGAGTCTGCGGACGACGCATGACAACTCGATCGCGAACGGCATGTCGTTCGCGATGACCTTGAAGCAGGTCAATCTCGTCAAGATCGCGTATGACAAGCTGCCGCCCAAGCGGAAAGCGGCCGTCAAGCCGAAGAGCCGCTCCGGCAAGCGGAATACGGCTTACCGGCCGAAGCCGGACGTTCATGTCGTGCGCCCCGGCCAATCGGTCAAAGATATCGCGGCCTACTACCAGGTCAGCGAAGCGGGGATTCGGGCCGGGATGAAGCTCGCCGGCATGCCGGGCATCGCGCAGGCGGGCATGATCGTGGCGCTGCAGACCGGGAAGAAATTACTGTCGGACCAGAGCAAGACGAAGGCCAAGGGCGATCCGATACGGATGTATCGGGTTCAGCCCGGCGACAGTTGGCCCTCGATCGCCAAGCAATTCGGAATCAGCGTAACGGCATTGCACGCCCTGAATTTCAAAAGGGTCAGCACCTATATGAGTCCGCCGCCAGGGACAGTCATTCGCGTCAAATGACGCGATCCCATTGGGAGAGCCCGCCCCGCCTGACGGGCGGCGGACAAAAGGGGGGAGAAGCATGGCAATCATCCGGATCGACAAAGATCTGATTCCCTACTCCTTCGATATGGACTTGGGGGAACGAACATACACGTTCGAAGTGCGCTACAATGCGGCGCATGATTATTTTACGGTGGATCTGTCCGAAGGGGATAAGCCGCTCGCGCTCGGCGTGAAGCTCGTGTGGGGAATGCCCTTGTTCGAGAGCATGGAGACGCGCGAGTTCCCGCTGGAGGTCATCGTGCCGTATGGCGACAATCCGGGAGAGTTGATTACTTGGGACACGCTGGGGCAGTCCGTGCACCTTCATTTGGGGGATGACGATGGAATACTTATATAAGCGCGGCTGCGAGATTTTGATCGGCGGATACCGCTTCACTTACGGCGACTTGACGATGAACGTCATTGCCGACTTCGACGACGACAAGGAGCCGGGCGAATCGACGGTGGAGATCTACAATTTGTCCAAGCATACCCTGGCCAATATTCGGACCGGCATGCGCGTCATCGTGAACGCGGGGTACGGCAAAGACCTCGGCACGGTGCTTCAGGGCCGCATTGTGGAGGTGCGGACGAAGCGGGAGCAGACCGAGCGGATCACGACGATACAAGTGAAGGATGACGTGGCAGTCTCCATCTATGAGATGGCGCATACGTACCGGCCCGGGACGAAGGCGAGCGAGATCATTCGCGATCTGCTGACGCGGGCGCAGATTCCGCATGGACCGGTAGATTTGGAGTCGGATCATGCCTATATGAAGGGCTTTATCGTGAAGGGCGATCCGGTGGACGCGATTCGCCGCGCGGCTTCCGCCTGCAAGACCGGCGTATATACGCGGCAGGGGAAGCTTTATTTTCAAGCGCAGAGCAAGGGGGGCGGCGGAAGCTCCATCGTCAGGCTGTCGCCGAAGAGCGGCTTGATCGGCAGTCCGCAGTCCTATGAAGAGAACAAGGAGGCCGGGGTCCGGGCGACATCGCTTCTGAACTACCGGTTGCATGCGGGGGCGGAGATCCGGCTCGTCAGCGAAGAGTTCGAGGGCGTGTACAAGGTGAAGCGGGGCAAGCATACGGTATCGGCGGAGCAGTTTTTGACTGAGGTGGACTTGGTCAAAATCTAGGCCGTTCATTTTGGCGGAATTGCAGTTGGAAAAGGAGGTGGCGCGCATTGGGAACGAATCGGGCGGTCAGCGCCCTGGAGGCCTGGATCGATCATAAGATGTCCGGCACGGCGGGCGCGCAGATCGGCACGGTTGTCCGTCTGTCGTCCGGGACGGCGGATGTGGAGCTGGACGGGGAAGCCGGCCTCATTCGGTATCAGCTTCCGGTTGTGGAGCAGGCTCCGGACATCGCGATCGAACCGGGGAGCCGCGTCCTCGTCGTGTTCACCGAGGCGGGCCAGAATGGCGGCGTCATTGTCGGAAAGGTGGCGGGATCATGAGAACGTGGGCGCTCCATGATGGAGATATTCGGGTAACCGATGGAGATATCGCCTGGATCGACGGGCGCGAGGAACTGGCGCAATCGGTCCGCATTCGGCTGAGCACCCGTCTGGGCGAATATTTTTTGGCGCCGGATATGGGGCTTGATCATGAGCGGCTCGTCGGCAAGCAGGTAAGCGAAGACAGCATTCGCGAGGCGATCATGCGCTGCATCGCGGATGAACCGCGCGTGCAGTCGGTGGAGGAAGTCACCGTGGAATGGGATGCGCGTTCGCGCACCGTGCAGGCGCATGTTCTGATGACGAGCGCGGACGGAGAGGAGGTTGAGCTTGTCTATGCTGACAGCAGCGGGATTGAAGCGTAAGACGTATCACGAGATTTATGAGGAAATGGTGGCCGGCGTGAGCAAACGGCTGGGCCAGGATATCAATTTGTCGGAGACGTCGCCGCTCGGCATGATGATGCAGGTGTTCGCCTGGCATTTGGCCGAGCTGTGGGAGGATGTCGAGCAGGTGTACCACGAGTCGTACATTCAATATGCGACAGGCGTCCAGTTGGATGCTTTGGCCGTATTCTACGGTCTGCGGCGGAAGCTGGAGCAGGCCGCGCACGGGCGCATTCAGATTACCGGAACCCCGAATTATACGGTGCAGCCGGGATTGCAGGTTGGCACGAAGTCGGGGGTCTGGTTCACCACGGACGAGGCTTGCGCGCTGGATGAGAGCGGCAAGGGCGCGGTCAAGGTGACGGCGATGGTGCCGGGCAGCGGCGGCAACGTTCCGGCGGGCGCGGTCACGGAGCTGCTTACTTCGGTGAAGGAGATTGCGGCGATTACGAACCCGGACAGCATGACCAACGGGCGCGAGCGGGAAAATGACACCGAGTTCCGCGATCGGCTGCGGGTGGCGCGGGACGGCAGTCATGCCGCCACGGTGGACGCGATCGTATCGGCTCTGATGCAGCTTCCGGAAGTGAAGTCGGCGGCCGTGCGCGTCAACGACACGATGGAGACGAACGCGGAGGGCGTTCCGCCGAAGTCGATTCGCGCCTATGTGCATGGCGGGCAGCCGGAGCAGATTGCACGAACCCTTTTCGAGAAAAAGGCGGCCGGCATCGGCACCGACGGCATGGAGAGCGTCAAGGTGCGGGATGTGAGCGGGAACGAGCATGAGGTTCGCTTCAGCCGCATGAAGCTGCTGGATGCGCATGTGGAAGCGGCCGTCAAGACGGGGCCGCTTTTCCCGGCACGCGGCGAGGACGACATCATCACCGCGATCGCGCAGTATATCGGCGGCGTCGGCGCGGATCGGCAGGATTATACCGGCCTGCCGCAAGGCTCGCGCATCGTGTACAGCCGCCTGCTGGCGGCGATTCAAAACGTGGCTGGCGTCGAAGAAGTGATTGAATTGAAGGTGAAGCTGGGCACGGGCGACTGGGTCAGCGGCAACGTGGATATTCCGCTCTACGAAGTAGCCCGCGTGGCGCCGGAGCGGATCAAGGTGGCGGTAAGCGATGATTAAGCTGGATGACGTGATGGCTTTGCTGCCGGATGTCATCGCTAAGGAAGACAGCCTTTTCGCCCAGCTTGTGAGCGTCTGGCTCGAACAGATGAACGAGATTCGCGCCACGGTGGAGCGCATCTCGGCCTGGAAGAGCATCGAGCAGGCGGAAGGCGCCGCGCTGGATGACATTGGCGGCAATCTGGGCCAGCCCCGCGGGCAGGCGACCGATGAGATCTACCGCATCCTGCTGCGCTCGAAGCTGGCCCGCCTGAATGCGAGCGGGGATATCGATTCCATCATCGGCGTGCTGGCCTTGGCCCTCAATGCCGATCCGTCGGTTCTGGCGATCCGGGAAAAGCAGAACGACGCCCATGATCCCGAGCCCGCGGCGATTCAGGTCGTCAAGGTTCCTTACGAGCAACTGAACCACGTCGGCATGAGCCCGGCGCAGTTCGTCCGCCTCGTCCAAAGCGTCACCTCCGCCGGCGTCCGCGTGGCACAGGTGGATCTGTCGGGGACGTTCGAGCTGTCTTCCGTGGCGGACGAGCCGGAGCAGAGCGAGCATGGGCTGGCCGATGAAGCGATGACCGTCGGCGGCACGCTTGGGGATGTCTATACGCCGGGTCATGATTATCCGATTCCGGTGTAAGAGAGGTTGCAGCATACACTAGTAGTTTTTTACTTGAAGAAGTAGATTCCTGAAATGGTCTGAAACTTTTTCAATATATTCGATGTGGGAGGGAGCCATATGGCATTTCAGAAGCCGCTTCCGGAGTGGAAGCAGCCCGGCATCCGGCCGCCGGAGTCCAAAATCAAAGAAGGCTACCAAGTTCTCGACAAGCCGCCAGCCGCCTGGATGAACTGGCAGATGAACACGACCTACGAAGCCTTGCAGGAACTGCAGGAAAAGGCGGCCGAGAAGGAAGACGTCTCGCAGGCGCTGGGAGAGGCAAGGGCGTATACGGACGAGAAGATATCGAGTATAGATGCGCCGGTTAGGTCGGTAAACAACAAGACTGGTGACGTTGTCCTGACTGCGGCGGATATTGCAGGCGATAACGGTGACTTCTCGGTTCCCGGTAACATCACATCTGGTAAGCAAGTATCGGCTACAGGCGGCTTTGTAACTCCGAAGGATGTCCACGCCCGTGACATAGCTACTTCCCGCAATCTGGTCGTGTCTGGAGAAACAAATTTATCCAGCCGGGTATTTATGGCTGCGCCGCCTGATGCTTCAATTAACCCAGAGTTATGGTTCTTTAAAGGTGACGTTAAGCGCGGCGTTCTATGGACGTCAATGGCTGGAAACTTTAATTCAATAAACTTACGCCCGCAAAAATCAGATGGTTCAAATGCTCCGGGATTAGCCTTAACAGAAGATGGCCGCATGATGTACAATGGCCGGGATGTTATGGCCGAGATCGATTCTGCAAAGCAATCTGGCGTTGATGCAAGAAGTAAAATAGCGGGTGCCATCAACGCCAAGGGAGTGCCGGCATCCGCGAATGATACGTTTGAGCAGCTCGCTCAAAAGATTAGTTCCATCAGAGTAGGATCGCAGGTTCGCTATGTGCCAATTGACTTCCACGAAGTTTCGTCAAGGAGAGTTTACGAGAAAGAGCAATCAGGAACTGTAACCTATAAACTTGCCGATGTGCCTTTTGAGCATGCTCTTTTAGGTATAGATGGATTCTTGAATGTGGAATGCGAGCATATCCACTCGTGGCGTTCTAGTGTTAGTGCCGAATGCGGTTTTTATTTAGCGGATCAAGCAGATAATAGATTTTTTTTGGTTTCCGTAGGGCATGCCGATGACTCCAGGAAATCATTGACTCAATCTCGGAGTTTATTTAAAGTGTCAACAACCAACCGCAGATATGAGGCAATGACACACGAGTTTCCTTATAGAGAACCGAAGATCATTTCAGTCAGTATCCCAGAAACGTTTCAATTAACAGGCCCTTTGAGACTCATGTGCGAATTTAAATTCTATTATGGGGTTGGAAATGATTATGAAGCTAAATTAACGGCCAACTTTAAAGGTACCTTGCTGCTTGTATAAGTCAGCAAGATTTATACTCGATGCATTAAGAGGTTAAAGGTTAGCTAAAGTTATGAGGGACGGGTTGCCGAGACGCGATCCAATGTAATGATAAAACCTGCCATCATAGAAATCGTGACAGACAAAACAAGAGTAAGCGCCGTGCCATAAGCAGGCGCTTTTTTCACGCCCTCGGACACCTTCCGGGGGCTATTTCACGCAAAGGAGGGACCACACATGGAAAGACTGGACGTGCTTTTGAAGTCGGCCTTTGCGGCGGCGGGCGGGACGGTGGCGTTTTTGTTCGGCGGCTGGCCGGCCTTGCTGCAAGTGCTGCTTATCATCGTCGCGATTGATTACGTGACGGGCGTGATGGCCGCCGGAGCCGAAGGGCGGCTGCGCAGCAGCATCGGGCTGATGGGCATCGCGCGCAAGGTGTTTATTTTTTTCGTCGTGGCGGTAGCGCATCAGGTGGACAGCGTGCTGGGGGACCAGCATTTGCTGCGGGACGCGACGATTTTTTTCTATTTGGCCAATGAGCTGTTGTCGATCATTGAGAATGGCGGCCGCCTGGGCGTCCCGCTGCCGCCGGTCATCAAGCAGGCAGTCGAGGTGCTGCGCGGCAAGGGAGAGATTCGCGACAAGAACCAATAAGCAGGGTTCGCTGCCGCCAACGAGGCCGCAAGATAAACTGAGCGTTCAAAAGGCCGGTTTTGCGCCAAAGGGGACGGAATGCCGGGCTTTTTGAACAGCTATCCGAAGGGGAGGAATGACGAAGTGACTCCGCAGACGACTCTTATGGAACGTGTCCGCAAGGAATTGTATCGCAGAGCCTGGAGGCTGCAATACCGGGCGAAGGCGGCCCGCCACCGCGAGATCCCATGGGGGGCGGAATCCTTCGCCGCTCCCGATTTTACGGCGCAAGCCGACAACCGCATGCTCGTCCGGCAATTGCTGCAGGAACTGCCCCGTGACAAGGGGCGGGTTATTCTGTACAGCCTGTATATAGAGAACGAGACAGAGGTTCAGATTGCGAGGAAGCTGAATCTGAGCCAGCAGGCGGTGAGCAAATGGAAACGCAAATCCCTTCACCGGTTATATCAGAAGCTGAGCTCGCCGAATGGCTGAAACAGGCGCGGCAGCATGACAAGGATGCTCTGTTGCGCTTGATTCGCTATTTCGAACCCGACATTCAATATATGTGCCGCTTCATGCTCATGCCGAAGGAGGATGCGGAGCATAGCCTTCGCCTGGAGCTGATCGATCTGCTGAAGCATGCCGAGGTATAAGCCTATATGAGGAACTATGGTCATGAGGACAGCCGCTGCCGAGGAAGGTTGCGGCTTTTTTCTTTTCAACACAAATGAGAGGATGACAACACGATGAGTCTGGACATTAAGCAGCGGCTGCTCCCCGACGGGCGGCCGAACAAGCCGAACCGGCCGATGAAGCCGCAATATATTACGATCCATAATACGGACAATCCGGCCCCCGGCGCTACCGCCGAGGCGCATTCCCGCTATATTTTGAATGGAAGCGGCGGGACGAAGAAAAGCTGGCACTATACGGTTGACGACCGCGAGATCTATCAGCATTTGCGGGAAAATGAGCAGGGCTGGCATGCGGGGGACGGCAACGGCCCCGGCAATCTGTTATCGTTTGGGGTCGAGATCTGCATGTACGAGGGGATGGATGAGCCGAAGGCCTGGCGGCGGGCCGCGGAGCTAATCGCCCGGTTGGCGGAGAAGCACGGCATCGCCATGGAGCGAATCGTTCCGCACCGACACTGGAGCGGGAAGGCTTGCCCGTCGCGTGTGCTGCCGCGCTGGCAGGAGTTTATGAAGCTTGTAGAAGAGCAGCGGGAAGGACAAGGCCAGCCCGAGGAGCGGGATTATGCGGGCCACTGGGCCGAATCGTCGATCCAGTATGCGATCGCCCATGGGGTGATGGCGGGCCGCGGTCTCGGGTTTGCCCCGAATGAGCCGGTCACGCGTGCCGAGCTCGCTGTCGTCGTCGAGCGCCTGTGCAAGCAAATGAAAGCATAGCCCCTCTTTTGCCATGAGGCTATCCGGTTCTATCGCCATACTTTGGAAAATGGTAACATAGAAAAACCATGCTCATTGTATTTGCCATGGATTCCATGTTTTTCGCACGAAGGCAGACGACTTGGTTGAGGCGTTGGACAAGATTTCTCCATACTCGCGAACATGGGATGCATCCGCTGGATTCTGCTATCTTCTTCACGGAGATGGGACTCACTTTATATCGTTCCCGGGTCTTTACCGAGAAAGATTTGGAGGAAGAGTGGTTTTTGGCCCAGTCGCTGGATGCTCAGGAGGATGATAAGAGGTTTTTCTATTTTGAAACGGTCTCGGCAGGCGAATGGAGTTATGATGAGAGACTTAAGGAGTTGGAGGAACCCGCACACGATCCCGAACCCACTATCGAGGAGAGCCCTGCATCCGGGACAAAGAGCAGCGAAGAATTGATTTTGGAGCTGAAAGGAAAGCATGGTCTCATCTAGGGATTGTCGATAGCCCCCGCAAGTATAGGCCGCCCCTATCCGGTACAAGCTAAAAGGATGAAGCAGTGTTGCCTCTCAACAACTTTCATTAACGGTCCCAACTTTTCTACCTGGCAGCAACAGGTTGTTGCCGGTTCAAGAGTTGTATGGGGGGTCAACACTGTTTCTGTAGACCCACACGGGATCCGTCTGATACGATAGTAACTCAACATGAGCGCTGATAAACTTTAACAGCTCGGTGACAGTTGGATGGAGAGATAGCGGGGGAGGGCTTGACCGTGAGTGCGGATGTATACGCGGATATGAAGCAGGGAGAAAAAGGGGCATGGATTAGCATTGCCGCTTATATTGCCTTGTCCGGCGCCAAGCTGTTGGTTGGCTGGATGTATCAGTCGCAAGCGCTGCAGGCCGACGGGTGGAACAACCTGACCGATATTATCGCTTCGGCGGCCGTCCTTATCGGTCTGCGCATCTCGCAGAAGCCGCCGGATCGGGATCATCCGTACGGGCATTTGCGGGCGGAGACCATCGCGGCGCTGATCGCGTCCTTCATTATGGCGACGGTTGGCATTCAAGTCATTTTGTCCACCGCGCGCTCCTGGTTCGCCGGGGAAGAGAGCAGCCCGAGCCCGGTTACCGGCTGGGTCGCCTTGGGCAGCGCGGCCATTATGCTTGCCGTCTATGCCTACAACAAGCGTCTCGCGACCCGGATCCGCAATCAGGCTCTTATGGCGGCGGCACAGGACAACCGCTCCGACGCCTTCGTCAGTATTGGCGCAGCCATCGGTATTTTCGGCGCCCAATTCGGCCTCAACTGGCTTGACCCGCTGGCGGCCTTGACCGTCGGCCTTCTGATTTGCAAGACGGCGTGGAATATCTTCCGCGAGGCCACCCATACGTTAACGGACGGCTTCGACGAAGCGCAGCTGGAGCGGCTGCGGAAGACGGTGGAGAGCACGGAAGGCGTGCGGGCGATTCGCGAGGTGAAGGCCCGGCTGCATGGAAGCCTGGTGCTGGTGGATGTCGTCGTGCTGGTCGATGCGGGATTGAGCCTGGTGGAGGGCCATCGCATCTGCGACGATATCGAGCAGCGGATGCAGCGCAAGCATAATATCGCCCATGTTCACGTTCACGTCGAGCCGATGGTGTCCGGGGCGGAGCAGCGGCCGCAAGGCCGGGCGGCTCATTAAGCGGATGCCTTGCCGGGAATCATGTTCTTGTTACGGAAAAGCGTTCGGAAGACTCTGATTCGGTTCAGACTCTTTTGAACGCTTTTATGCGATCGAGCGGATCAGAGGATTTCTTTTCAAAAAAAAGATTGACAAAAGTCTCCATTTTTAAATATGATTACGTTAACAAACATTCCTAATAATGGTTGTTGATGTTCGATGACCTCTTCTATTATGGCGAAGCAATTCTCCTACATACCCGCTTGACCGATCGATTTTGCTTTGCGATAAAGAAAATCCGGGTCCGAAAGGGGAGAAATAACGTAGTCTGATTCGTTTAATTTCAAGCACACTCCAATTGCAGCATTCTCTTTGCCGCCAGGCCGCTGCAAGCGATTTGCCTTCGCTTCATGTTCTCAACCCTTGCCCTTCTTCCGATTTGCCCATCACCTGTGAAAATGCCCTTCTATTTGTTTTTCACTCCCATATTCAACAGAAACAGCATGGTAAAGAAGCCGAAAAAAGAATAAGAAAAGAGGTTGATGCGAATGAAAACAAGATTTTTATCGGTTTTCGTCTCTTTCTTGCTGCTTGGCTCGCTTGTGCCCCCGTTGGCCTCCGCCGCTCAAAACCATACGATCTCTTCGGGGTGGAACTTATATTCTATCACTTTTGCGAGTGCGGACAATGACAACGGACTCTGCGCGCGAGGGGCCAAAAACTGGACGGCGGCTGCGGGTACGACCATGACGGAGAACTCCTCGTCCAGCAATAAATGCTATTACCGAGACTTTCCTGAGTCATGGTACGGTCTGTACAGCAAATATAGCTCCTACTTTACCATTAAGGTGAATAAGAGGCTGTTGGCCCGCGATTTCCCGAATCAAGTCTGGAACGCCAGTCTCAGCTCCACGACTCACGAATTCGGGCATGCTCAATTTCTGGGGGACCATGATACGGCGGGCGAGGGAGTGTACGGAACCACGTCCATAATGAGCTACAACCGCAATCGCGCCACGATGACTACGCCTCAGTCTCACGATTTGAGCGACCTTAAGCAATTAAGAAATTCTTCTGTCGCGCCGGCCTCGGCGGATGAAGCGGTCTTGGCGGATTTTCCTTACTATCACATTGAAGAAATGCTTGATGGGAAAACCGATTTGGTTGTCGTTGCACGAGTCGATTCCGTGAGTGAAATCCGGGAAAACGGAGCCGATCCGCTGGCTTCGCATCAAGAGGCTGTCTTGCGAATTGATGACACCTTGTATGGTGAGGCAGAGTCGCCATCGATTCAGCTCTATCAATCCGTGGACAAGGTGAAGGCCGGCCAGCAATATTTGCTCTTTCTCTCTTACCGGCCGGATATCGGGCAGTATGTCGTATCCGATGGCGCCTCCCAGACGCTAGTTAATCAAAACCAGCTAAAATCGAAATGGAATGAAGCAGCCTCCGACAAAAAGCTGACGGTAAACATCAAGGGCATCAAAGGCCAATACTCGAATGACGAGCTGCGCCAGCTTTTGAACGTGAAGTATAAATAATCAGATCTGACCGGGAAAAGAGAAAAGCGTGCAGAAAGACTCGGAGATCGAATCCGATTCGGACTGCACGCTTTTTTGCGCCCGGATTAGGAGAGGGACCCGTCCGCCTCCGCTTCCAAGACCGCGATGAATTCATGCGGCTGATCGAGGCAGAGCGCGACATGCTTCAGGTCGCGGCAGCTTCCGAACCGGCCCATGACGGAGACGGGGGCGGCCAGCTCCAGCATGATGTTCGGCGTGCCGAACAAGGGGGCGGCCGTATGGCGCAGTTCGTCATTCGGCAGCGGTTCCTTCAACAGCCGGACGGCGGCAAGCCGATCCCGGGGGATATCGGTCCAGATATCATGCGCGATGCGGATTCGGATGAGGCGTTCCGTCACCAACACCGGGTTCAGCTTCGTCAGGCGGTAATCCGCGATTAGGACGAAGATGAGGTACACGTTGGAGAGCGACAAGATCCATGCCGCTGCCGCAGACCATAGGTGCACGAGAAAATGCAGGCCGATTCCTTCCAGGACGAGCAAATGGATGGCCCCGATGACGATGACCAGCATGCCGGACTGCTCCGTTGCGCTGAAGGCGGCTGCGTTCTCTGGCCTATGCGGCTTTTTCCGCCAGCTGAGGAAGGCATGGTAGCCGATGGAGGCTTCATGCGCGAGCAGCCGTCCCAGCTTCTCCGAGGATGCCGTCCCGGCGAAGGCCAACCGGATGGCATCGACGGGAGAAGCGCCGCCGCTCCGCGCTTGGCGCCAGGCGGCTCGAACCCGCGACGCACCGTAGAGCGCATATGCCGCCAGGCCGATTCCGGCGCCAAGCGCGGCCGAGTCAAGCGCCAGCCGGAGATCGCTTCCGTGAATCGGCACGAACAGCCGGGCTGCGGCATAACCGGCGAGGACGGCGGCGAGGGCCCGGGCGAAGGCTACCAGCCTCCCATTGACCGTCCGGCGCAAGCCTAGCCAGAACACAAGCAATGGCGCCACGAGCATGAAATCGAGCGCTACTCCCAGGGATAAGAGCGAAGGCGGCGACGGGAAAGTGAACAGCATGGAAATATCGGCGGCCACGACCAATAATAGAATGAGAAATGGCCATGAAATGGAATTTCGAGCTATCCGAACCATCAAAACACTCCTCTCCAGTTCATCAATCGTTTTCTATAATATACCTCAATTCCCTGGTGAATAGTTACAAAATATTCTTTTTTCTTACTAGTAATAGGCATATTGACCTAGATAAAGTTACAATTTTGTCTATTTTTAAGCAGATTGTCGGATGGCTTCCTTTGTCCGGCTCTATTTATAATTAGGGCAAGTTGTTTATGGGATGTCATAACATTTTTAGTATAACTATTAAAATATGCTATTCTTTGACATCTTGTTCATATGAACAACAACTCAATATTCCGTTGCAACGTCACATTACAGCATGGTCAGGACAACAAGGAGGATGACATGAAAAAACAACTACTGCTAGGATTATTGATGGTTACGATGGCCGGACAAGTATTCGCGGGGGGATCTCACGCGGCGGCAGCTCCGCAAGCCGCAGCTGCGACGGCACAGGCCGCTGCGAGCATTCAGAAGGGCGACATCATTGCTTCCGTTAATCTGCGCACAAGTCCTTCCACTTCGGCGTCGGTTATCCGCTTAATGAAGAAAGGCGAGACAGTCGCTATTTTGGACAAGCATAACAGCTACTGGTACAAAGTTCAGGATGACAAAGGCAATACCGGATATATAAGCACGAGCAGCAAATACATAAAGGCGGGCGCATCCTCTGCAGGCAATCCGCCAGCTGACAAGCCTTCGGTCAGCACTCCGGGAGCCAGTGAAGATTCCCAGACGGCCTCCGCTTCTAGCCGGGCGGCCAAAATCGAGAAGGTGATCCAGGTCGGCAACAAATATTTGGGCACGCCATACGAATTCGGCTCCAACCGGAACAGCACCAAAACGTTTGATTGCTCCGCCTTCGTAAGACAAGCGTATAAGGAAGCGCTCGGCATCGTGCTGCCGACGGATTCCCGCAAGCAAGGAAGCTGGATTAAGTCCAATTCCACGCCGAAGACAAGCATCAGCCAACTGAAGCGCGGCGATCTCATGTTCTTCATGTCCTATAAAGGCTCCAAGGCCTCCGCTTATAAAAACGTCAACAAGAGCACGGAGCGGATTACGCATGTCGGGATTTACTTGGGAGACGGCAAAATTTTGCATACGTACTCCAAAAAATCGGGCGGCGTCCGGGTCGACAATGTGCTCAACACCGCTTGGGAGCATCGCTTCCTGTTCGGCGGCAGCGTGCTGAAATAAGTGGGGAATAGGAAAAGAGGCCGAAGGGCCTCTTTTTTTATACGTGATAGAGTGTCCGAAGCGCGGGCATGGCGCTAGTTCACCGGAACTTGGGCGGCTCCTTCTTATGCTCGTCGATGACCGGCATCGTCCGGTACTTCTTCGTGCGCGCGAGCCGGACGGCCCCGAAGGAGCTGGCGGCGCCGAGCGGGAGCAGCAGCGCGATCGCCGCGTATTGGGGAACCGCGCTCCCGGCGACGACATAGGCGATGACGAGGACCATCAGCGGCGTATAATCGAGATAGCGGACAAGCCAGTGCCGCCGTCCCCAACGGCTCTCTACGATGCCGAAGCAGATGAAGCCGGCAATAATCAGCGCGGCGAACAGGAAGGAACTCGTTATCCAGCCGAGCGTCCTGGCGAGCAGGGCCAGTCCAATGATAATATAGCCTGCGAACCCTACCGGGGTGAACATCATAAGCGAATCATTCCTTTATATTCAATATTGCGGATGCTGCGTCAGAGCAAATCAATGACGGCGCGCGGGCAGCCGTCCGGCTTCATGGCCGGGGAAGGCCCGAGCTGCCGCTTCTGCCGGAGCGTCTCGTAGTGCTGACTCAAATCGTGGAACCAGCGGTCGATCGTCTCCCGCGATTCCAGCATTTCCCCCAGGCCGTGCTCGATGAAGAAGTCGCAGTTCTCCTCCTCCTGGCCGGGAATCGGCGCATGGAACAGCATCGGTATGCCCTTCATCATCCCTTCCGTGCAGGTCATGCCTCCCGGCTTCGTAATAAGCAGGTCGGAAGCGTCCATCAGCATCGATACTTCCTGGGTATAACCGAAAATCCGGATATTCGGATGCTGGAAGATCGGGTCCTGCTCGATCCGGTGCATCGCCTTCTCATTGCTTCCCATACAGAGGAGAAGCTGAATCTGATCCCGGTACTTCGTCATATAACGCAGCAGATCCTCGTCCAGAGCGAGTCCCCAGCCTCCGCCCATCAGCATGACGGTCGGGAGCGGCTTCAAGCCGAGCCGCTGCTGCGCTTCCGCTTGCGGACAGCGCTGCCAGAACTTCGGGTGGACGGGAATGCCAGTGACAATGATCTGATCGGGGGAGATGCCCCGCTGAATCAGCTTCTGCTCCACCTCGGGGGCCGAGACGAGATATTTGTTCACTTCCGGCGTGATCCAGGTTCCGTGCGCGTCATAGTCGGTGATCAGCGTATACAAAGGAATGCCGAATCCGGCCCGCTTCAGCCGGGAGACGACGATATTGGGAAACGGATGAGTGCAGACGATGGCATCCGGCCGCAGCTGTCTGATGACATGAGAAGCTTGCGTATAGAATATGCGATGCAGAGCCGATTGCGTAACCCGGTTCAACGATTTTTCATATTGCTTGCGGTAGAGCATGCCGACGAGCTTCGGAGATACGCTCACCGTCTTGCGATAGGCCGCAAAAATTAAGGGAGCGACCGTTGGGTTCAAAAATTTGCCCAGCTCCATGACGCGGGTCTGCACTTCCGGCGCCAGCTGCCTGATCCCGACGGACAATGCATAGGCTGCCTGCGTATGTCCGGTTCCGAAGCCTTCGGACAACAGAAGAATTCTTTTCTTTCGCATATTCTCACCTACTCTCATTATAACCGGAAAATGAAATGGAAGCATCTTATTGCACTCGTTATTGCACTCGGAAATGCCAACGTCAGGCGCGGCCTGGAAGCTGTCAAAGTTGAAAACAGGCCGGATTTGTGCTATGTTCAATAGTATAAAGGAAATGACCGGAAAATTATATTGGTCATTTAGTCACATCAGCCTCCCGTCGGGGGGAAGGAGGCGGAGTACATGTCCGTTGACCGCCGTAAGCTCATCGTAGATGCGGCTGCCCAATCCTTTGCCTTGTTCGGCTATAAGGCGACCACGATGGATCAAGTCGCCAAGATCGCCAAGGTAGGGAAGGGGACGATTTACACGTTCTTCACGAACAAGGAAGAACTCTTTGATGAAATTTTACAACAATTGATTATGGAAATGAAAGGGATTGCCGACCGAGAAATTCAGGAAGACAAGCCTTTCTTCGACAATCTGTATCGCGTCCTTGATCGGGTGCTTGAATTCCGCGGCCGCCATGAGCTCGCCATCAAGCTCTCGCAGGAAGTCCGCGATCTGGGCACGCCCATGGCCCGCGAGGCGATTCAGAAGCTGGAGAACGAGCTGCTCGCCTACATAGAGCGCCAAGTGCGCCTCGCCATGGAGAAGGGCGAAGTGAAGGGGCATAACGCGAGGATTGTCAGCTTCGTCATGCTGCAGATGTACAAGGCGCTTACGACGGAATGGAACAAGCTGTACGATCCGCTTGACAAGGAAGAGATTAAGTTCCATTTCCGGCTTCATTTTATGGAAGGGCTTGCTCCATAGAATTTGCCGGCTACTATAGAGGAGATACCCGGTTTGCGGCCTGCAAGGCTGCCGCCGGGTATCTTTTTGTTGCTCCTCCGGGATCTGGAGGATAGACCTGAAGATATGCATACTTTTCCCGTGCAAACCGAAAGCGCTCTCGCGCTTGATGGCTTACAGTGTTGCTATGATGTAAATCACACAGCCAAAGGGGATGAAGGAATGAGCACAACAATATGGTCGGCATCCGAGATGGAGCATTACCGGAAGAACGGGTACCTCCTTCGCAAAAAGCCGCTCTTCGGCCCGGAGGATTTTGCCGAGCTCACCGGCATATTCGAGGAGCAGTTGGCGCAAAAGGGCGACAAGCTGTCCGATGAGCTGGATACGCCGCATTTCCGGGATGAGCGGCTGCTGCGCTTCCTGCTTAGCGATGAAGTGCTGGACGTGGTCGAGCCGCTGATCGGCCCGAATATCGGTTTGTGGTCGAGCCATTTTATTTGCAAAGACCCTTACACAGGGCGCGCGACACCATGGCACGAGGATTCGGCCTATTGGACAGGCCGTCTGGACCGCTTCGACAAGATCGTGACCGTCTGGCTGGCCATCGATCGAAGCGCGAAGGAGAACGGCTGCATGCGGGTCATTCCCGGCACCCATGACAACGGGTTCTCGGAATATGTGGACGCGGACGGGAAGGAGAACCTGTTCCCGACCCGGATCAAGCATGTGGAGGAGTCCGCAGCGGTATACTTCGAGCTGGAGCCGGGGGAATGCTCGCTGCATGATTCCCGGATTATCCACGGCGCGGAGCCGAACCGGAGCGCGCACCGCCGCTGCGGGTATACAATGCGTTACTTCTCGACCGAGGCGAAGGTGATTCCGGAGAACAACCATGGCTTCAAAATATGGCTGGCCCGGGGCAAGGACATTGCGGGCAATCCGTTCTGCAACGTATAATAAGCGCAAAGCTTGAAGGAAAGAGGGGATGGGAATGAGCCATGCGACGCCGGAGCGGCTGCGCAATGAACAATATATGTCGCTCTCGTCCCCTTTTCGCATTTTCCGCCATCATATCGATGCGCGGATCGAAGTGCATTGGCATGAATTTTTTGAGCTGGCGCTTGTGGCAGGCGGACAGGGCATTCATACGGTGAATGGAACCTCCGTCCCTTTGCGGAGAGGGCTTCTCTTTCTGATGACGCCCGCGGATTTCCATGAAATCATCCCGGATCCGGGACAGCGCATCGATTTATATAATGTCATTTTCTCGGAGCCGTTCATCCGGCCGGAGCTGTTCCGGCAGCTGTTCTCTCAACGGGGCGACTCCTGCGTATGGCTGGGGGAAGAGGCATTCCCGGCCTTCGAGGCGGAGTTCGCCCGGATGTGGCGCGAGAGCGAGCATTGGCAGGAGGGCAGCGAGTTCATCGTTCAAGGGGCGCTGGAGCGGGTGTTGATCGACCGGGAACGTCTATGCAGGAACGGGAGCGAGAAGCAGGAGATGGCGGGTCCCTTGCAAGAGCCGCCCGGCGACGAGGCGCGGCGGCTGCATCCTTCGATTGTCAGTGCCGTAACCTACATTCAGCATCATTTCCGGGAACCGCTGACGCTGGCGGAGGTGGCAGCCCACGCCGGATTATCCGCTAATTATTTCAGCGAATGCTTCAGCAAGCAGGTCGGGGCCTCGTTCCAGTGCTATGTGCAGGAGCGGCGGCTCCAATTCGCCCATTCCCTGCTGTGCGTGACGGCCCTTCCGGTTACGGAGATCTGCTATGCCTCCGGCTTCGGCACATTGAATCATTTTGAACGAGCCTTCAAAAAGAAATACGGGCGGGCGCCGCGCCATCTGCGGAAGGAGCGGAACTCCCGGCCTGGCCATAGCCGAACGAACAGCCCCGGCGGATAACGTCTGCCGCGGTTTTTTTGTGTTGAATGGCGCGGCCGACGGCCCGGTGTGAGGGATGCCGATGGATATAGGAAAGAAGCCCTAAATCGATAATCTCGGCTTATATTTTTATGCCATGAGGTAACATTTTGGCGTCTTTTGTCCGTTATATAATCTATCAGTAATTTGTCTATTAGTTAGTGCAAAGCAAGGCTGGAAGGGAGAAGATAACGAGTGAACCCAACGTGGAAAAAAACATCGTGGCTCAGCATCGTGTTGGTATGCGCGCTAGTGATCGGCTTGCTGCCGTTTCATGGAGTGGCTAACGCAGCGGATACGGTGACCGACGTCCACTTTGAATCTGATGTATCGCCGGTTCATGTCATCGTGGAGGGACAGTCCGTTCAATTGAAGCTGATCGGCACGATTAAGGGAGAACAGAAGGACGTGACCGGACTGGCGGACTGGAGCTCCTCCAACCCGAGCGCGGTCACGGTTGACGCCGGATGGGTAAAGGGCGCCGGCAAGGGAACTTCGGAGATTACGGCGAAGTACCAAGGGTATACGTTGAAGAAGACGGTCGTCTCCAACTATATGTATGATGAATTGAGCATACGTTCCGCGGACACCGGCGTAGATATCGACAAAGAAACGACGCTTTATCTCGGCATGAAGCCGAATTGGAAGGCGTTTGCTTTTGACAAGGAAGGCAATACGGAGAACGATGTAAGCTCCGACGCTTCCTGGAGCTCTTCGAATTCGAGCGTCGTCGACGTGAACAAGGGCAAGCTTACGCTGAAGAGCAAGGGTGAAGCCGAGCTCACGGTGAAGTATAAAGGCTTAAGCAGCAAAATCAAGATCAAGGTCGAGCTTCCGTACGAAGAGCTGACATTGTCTCCGGACAAGCTGATTGAATTCGAATTCGGCGACGCGGCGGTCAACGTGATCGCGAAGGCGAAGACGAAGGACGGCAATCTGGAGGATGTAACGGACAAGGCGGAGTGGTCGACGAGCGACAGCGGCGTCGCGGAAGTGAAGGACGGTTCCGTCAAGCCGATCGGCGTCGGCACGGCTACGATCACGGCCGCTTATCTGGGCGCGACGAATTCGGTTACGGTCGTTGTCCGTCCATCATACCAGGCGATGCGCATCTCGCCGGACAAGAAGCAGACCATGCTCCTGGGCGACGCGCCGCTCCAAGTGCAGACGTTCGTGTTGAACTCGGCCGATACGCAGGAAGAGGTCACGCATCTGGCGGAATGGACTTCGAGCAATGTGATGGCTGTGACCGTCGAACAGGGCCGGGTCTATGCCAAGGCAGCCGGCACGGCGACCGTGACGGCGAAGTACAAAGGGCTCTCCAAATCGGTTGAAGTGAATGTCATTCCGGCGATCGAGAAGCTGAAATGGCCGGAGGAAGATAAGGATAAAGATAAAGACGGCATCCGCAAGATGGATATTTATATGGAAGAATCTCAGAGCCTGCCGAAGGTAAGCGCGGTTACGCTGGGGGGAGACACCGTAGATGTATCCGATCTGGCGGTATGGACAAGCTCCAACCCGGGCGTCATCTCTATTAAAGACGAGAAGATGAAGGCGGAGACCCGAGGAACGGCGACCCTCACCGCGACCGTGCGCGGTCATGAGATCTCGATGGAAGTGACCGTGAAGCGCAAGGCGCTCATTCTCCAGTCGAACACGACGGAGATGAATATCGTGACGGGACGGGAGCAGGCGGTCCCGGATGTGACGGTCATCTATATGAACGGGGATGAGGAGAATATCACCTCCGAAGTGAAATGGGAGTCGAGCTCTCCGAATCTGATTGTCGTGGGTGGAAAGATCAAAGGACTAGTGGCAAGCAAGGTGACGTTAACCGGAACCTATGCCAATGTCAAAGTATCGGTTAAAGTCACAGTCGAAGAAGAGGTCGTCCGCTTCGAGATTGAACCGGAGAACCTCGCCTTGAATGTGAAGAAAAGCCAGAGCATCAAGGTAACGGGTTACTACAAGAACGGAAAGAAAGTTTCCCTCGGGTCCAAGGTGAATTGGAAGTCGGACAACGAGAAGGTAGCGACGGTGAAAGGCTCGTCCGTCAAGGGCGTCGCCATCGGCAGCGCGCTGCTGACCGGCGAGTTCCAGGGACAGAAGCTGGAAGTTCCGGTGACGGTGAAGCCGAAGCTGACGAAGCTGATTGCCGAGCCGGGCAGCCTGAAGCTGACCGCCGGCCAGAAAGCGAACTGGAAGGTGAAGGCGATCTACGACACCGGGGAAGTCGTCGATGTCACTTCCTCCGTCACGTTCGTGCCGTCCAACACGAAGGTGAAGGTAGAGCGGGGCAGCGTGCAGGGCGTGTCCAAAGGCTCGACCAGCGTGAAGCTGACCTTCGAGGGCAAGAGCACGTCGCTGCGTGTCAGCGTCAAATAAAGGAATCATGCATGCACGGCCTGCCGGCTTCCTGAGAAGCGGCGGGCCGTCTGTGTATAATGGCCCAGCCTCGTCGTGGAAGTGAAAACCGCGTGCCGGCCTTTTTGCATGGGCAGCGGATTCAAATCCCGTCTTGTCGTTCACGGCAGATGTGCTACAATAACATTATTTCATGGTAACGGACTATTCGTCCCTGGCCCAGGGATGGCGACACGAAAGAAGGAACGCAAAACATGATGGTTTATGGCCTTATGCTCGTCATCGCATCCGCATTCACGCATGCGTTGTGGAACTTGTTCGCCAAGCGAAGCCTGCACAAGGAATCGTTCTTGTTCTCGCTTCATGCGGTTGCCACGGTTTTGTTTTTGCCTTTTTTTATCCGCGATTTGATGGTGATGAACTGGACATGGGGACACGCGCTGCTCCTTATCGTCTCCTTCCTACTGCAGGGAACCTATTTGTATCTGGTGTCCCAGGCATACAAGGTCGGCGAGCTGTCGCAGGTGTATCCGATGATGCGGGGGACGGCCGCGCTGCTCGTGCCGCTTGTCAGCGTCTCTCTCTACGGGGAGAGCATGTCGGTGATCGGCTGGATCGGGTGGAGCCTGATCGTGGGAGGGCTTTTCGGCCTGAGCGGCATGCTGTCCGTGAAGCAGAAGGATAAGTCATGGTGGGTTGCGCTTGCCTTGACCACCTCGGTAGGCATGTGCACCGCGGCATATACCTTGACCGACAAGGCCGTTGTCGAATTTTTCAGCCCGCTTGGGCTGATCGAGATTTCGAATCTCGGGGCCGTTATCTTCCTGGCGCCTGCCGTGAAGCGGGCCGGGCTGCTGCGGCGAGAATGGCGCGCGAACTGGAGCACGATCGGCCTCGGCGCCGTTATTTCTCCGGGCTCGTATCTGCTCTTCCTGTTCGCGATGACCTTGGGGCCGCTGGCTCATCTGGCGCCGATACGCGAATTCAGCATTGTTATCGGTACCCTTCTCGGTTATTGGATTCTGAAGGAGAAGCAGGGCAAGAAGCGGCTGGTCGCATCGACGATTGTCGCGGCCGGAATGGCCTTGATCAGCATGTGGGGCTAAGCAGGCAAATCGATAGCAGACTGGAATCGCAGACTGAGTCTTCCGCAGAACGGGAGGCGCAGTTTTTTTATTCACATATACGCATAAAAATACTATGTATACAGGAAATGATTAGGAGTATTCTTGTGAATTAATTAATTATATGTAGAATTGTGCAAAATAATTATCAATGGGTGCAAATCCTGCACGAAGATGCAAATTTAGTGTTAAATATTGATAATATAGGCGTGATCCCGATATCCGAAGAAGTTATCGGATCCATAAAAACATTCAATTGCTCTAAAAAAAACATGATGATAAAATGATGAAACAATACAAATGCATAAATATGTGATTTCGTATGTAGAGAATACATTTTCATCAGGAAAGGACGGTGCCCTCATGAAGCCGAATGATTTCCCTCCACGGCAAGGCTTGTATGATCCCCAATTCGAAAAAGATGCATGCGGCATGGGCTTTGTCGCTCATATCAAGGGCAAGCGGTCCCATGATATCGTCCGGCAAGCGTTGGGCATGCTCGTCCGGATGGAGCATCGCGGCGGCCAAGGCAGCGAGCCGAACAGCGGGGACGGCGCAGGCATCATGCTTCAGCTGCCCCATCATTTTTTCGCGCACACGATGGCCGCGCAAGGAGTAGAGCTCCCTCCGCCCGGAGACTATGCCGCCGGCATGCTTTTCCTCTCCCCGAATGAGGCGATTCGTGCCGGACAGGAGGCGGATCTCGGCAAGCTGATTGAGGAAGAAGGGCAGACGCTGCTCGGCTTCCGGACGGTGCCAGTGAATGCGGATGGGTTGGGGGCCACCGCCCTCGGAGCGATGCCGTGCATCCGGCAAGTTTTTATCGGCCGCGGGAAAGCGCTGGGGGAAGGAGCGGGAAGCCCGCTTGAGTTCGAACGGAAGCTGTATGTGATCCGCAAACGGGCGGAGCGCATGATTCGTTACGCGGCCGGCGCAGGGGACGGCGCGATGTACATCGCGAGTCTGTCCAGCCGCACGATTGTGTACAAAGGGATGCTGACGACGGAGCAGCTCGGCCGTTTTTATTTGGATTTGCAGGAGGAGTCGCTGGATACGGCGCTGGCGCTCGTGCATTCGCGCTTCAGCACGAATACGTTCCCGAGCTGGGAGCGGGCGCATCCGTACCGTTACATGATTCACAACGGGGAAATCAATACGCTCCGGGGCAATGTCAATTGGATGAATGCCCGCGAGAAGCAATTCGAATCCGAGGCGTTCGGCGTCGGACTCGAGGAGGTCCTCCCGGTCATCCAAGGGGACGGCTCCGATACGGGCATGTTCGACAATGCGCTGGAGTTTCTCTACCTTGCTGGCCGGCCGTTGTCCCATGTCGCCATGATGATGGTGCCGGAGCCATGGGCCAATGACGGGCGGATGGACGAGGCGAAGAGAGCGTTCTATGAATACCACAGCTGTCTGATGGAACCGTGGGACGGACCGGCCGCGATGGCGTTCACCGACGGGGTCCAGATCGGGGCGATTCTCGATCGGAACGGGCTGCGCCCTTCCCGCTACTGGGTGACGAAGGATGACGTGATTATTCTCTCTTCGGAGACCGGGGTCGTCGACATCGCGCCGGAGCAGGTGCTCCTCAAGGATCGCCTCCGCCCGGGACGGATGCTGCTGGTCGATACGGAGCAGGGCCGGATCATTTCCGATGAAGAGGTGAAAGCCGCTATCGCGGGGGCACAGCCGTACCGGCAGTGGCTGGATGAGCATCTCGTCGATCTCGAAGAGGTGCCGGACGCCCCGCGGATCCCCGGGCCGGAGCATGTAAGCGTGCGCCGCCGCCAGCAAGCGTTCGGCTACACGTTCGAGGATCTGCGCAAGGTGCTGGAGCCGATGGCGTCCAGCGGGGTGGAGCCGATCGGCTCGATGGGCTATGATGCGCCGCTGGCCGTGCTGTCCCGCCGCCCTCAGCGATTGTACAACTATTTCAAGCAGATGTTCGCCCAGGTCACGAATCCGCCGATCGATGCGATTCGGGAAGAGATCGTGACGGCGACGGACACGACTATCGGTCCGGAGCGGAATCTGCTGGCGCCGGGGCCGGAGAGCTGCCGCCACATCAAGATCGAGAATCCGATCTTGTCGAACGAGCAATTCGCGAAGCTGCGGCATATCCGCTTGCCTGGCTTCCGGGCGATCACGCTGCCGATCTTGTTCGAGGCGTCCCGGGGAGCAGACGGACTGCGCGAAGCCCTTCAGACGATGTGCGAAGCGGCGGATCGGGTCATTGCGAAGGGACATAATCTGCTTATTCTGTCCGACCGGGGCGTCAGCGAAGAGGAAGCGGCCATTCCGGCCCTTTTGGCGGTATCCTGCCTGCATCACCATCTCATCCGGCAGGGGACGCGGACGAAGGTCAGCCTGCTGCTGGAATCGGGGGAGCCGCGGGAAGTCCATCATTTCGCGCTGCTGCTCGGGTACGGCGCAAGCGCAATCAATCCGTATCTGGCATTCGAATCGATCGAGGATATGATCCGGGAAGGAATGCTTACCGGCGTCTCGCCGAAGCAGGCCGTGAAAAACTACCGGAAAGCGGCCATCAAGGGCATTGTTAAAGTGCTGTCCAAAATGGGGATCTCGACGATCCAGTCGTACCGCGGAGCGCAAATCTTCGAAGCGGTCGGCCTCGATCAGGCATTTGTGGAGCGGTATTTTACCGGAACGCCGTCCCGCATCGGCGGAATCGGAATCGAGGAGGCCGCCCGGGAAGCGCTGCAGCCGCATAAGCGGGCGTTCGCCGCGGCGGAGCATCGCGACCGGACCCTGGATCCCGGGGGCGAATACCAATGGCGGCGCGACGGGGAGGAGCATCTGTACCATCCCCGCACGATCCATGCGCTGCAGCAGGCCTGCCGCAACGGCGATTATGGGCAGTACAAGATTTATTCGAAGCGGGTGCAGGGCGAAGGCGAGCGCCATTACACGCTGCGATCCTTACTGGAGCTGAAGCCGAACGGCCCGGCGGTCCCGCTGGAGGAAGTGGAGCCTGCCGGGAACATTTTGCGCCGCTTCAAGACGGGGGCGATGTCGTTCGGTTCGATCTCGAAGGAGGCGCATGAGAGTCTGGCCATCGCGATGAACCGGATCGGCGGCCGTTCGAACTCGGGCGAAGGGGGCGAGGACCCGGCGCGCTACGAGCGGGATGGGAACGGGGACTCCCGGCGGAGCGCGATCAAGCAGGTCGCATCCGGGCGGTTCGGCGTCACCTCGCAATATTTGGTCGAGGCCGACGAGATTCAGATCAAGATGGCGCAGGGCGCCAAGCCGGGCGAGGGCGGACAGCTTCCGGGGCGCAAAGTGTATCCGTGGGTCGCGGAGGTGCGCGGCTCGACGCCTGGCGTCGGACTCATCTCGCCGCCGCCGCATCATGATATCTATTCGATCGAGGATCTGGCGGAGCTGATTTTCGATCTCAAAAACGCCAACCCGCGTGCCCGCATCAATGTGAAGCTCGTCTCGGAAGCGGGCGTCGGAACGATCGCCGCCGGGGTCGCCAAGGGCAAGGCCGATGTCATCCTGGTCAGCGGCTACGACGGCGGCACGGGGGCGTCGCCGCAAGGCTCGATCCGCCATGCGGGCCTGCCGTGGGAGCTCGGACTGGCCGAGACGCATCAGACGCTGTTGCTGAACGGGCTGCGGGAGCGCGTCGTGCTGGAGACGGACGGGAAGATGATGACCGCGCGCGATGTCGCGGTCGCCGCGATGCTCGGAGCCGAGGAGTTCGGCTTCTCCACCGCGCCGCTGGTCGCTCTCGGCTGCGTCATGATGCGGGTCTGCCAGCTGGATACCTGTCCGGTCGGGGTCGCGACGCAGAATCCGGAGCTGCGCAAAAACTTCAAGGGCGACCCGGAGCATGTCGTCCGCTTCATGCGCTTCATCGCCGAGGAGCTTCGGGAGCTGATGGCGGAGCTGGGCTTCCGCTCGCTGGAGGAGATGATTGGCCGCACCGATCTGCTGCAGGCCAGTCCGGACATGCAGCGCCATGAGAAGCTGCGGCATCTGGATCTGTCGCCGCTCCTTCATCGCCCGGTGAGCCCCGGCGGGAACGGCTTCGCGGCGGGCAAGGAAGCGATGGCGGAGCGGAACGAGCGGGAGCTGGCCGCGACCCTCGATGCCCGGGAGCTGATCCCCCGCGCCAAGCGGGCGCTGGACCGCCGCCAGCCGGTGGAAGGGGGGTTCGCCATCTGCAACGAGGATCGGGCGACCGGCACGCTGCTCGGCAGCGAGATCACGCGCCGCCATGGCGCCGCCGGCTTGCCGGAGGACACGATCCGGTACAGCTTCCACGGCTCGGCGGGGCAGAGCTTCGGCGCGTTCGTGCCGCCTGGCGTGACGCTGACGGTCGTGGGCGACTGCAACGACTATGTCGGGAAAGGACTGTCCGGCGGCAAGCTGATCGTGCGGCCGCCGGCGGAAGCGACGTTCCGGCCGGAGGACAATGTTATCATCGGCAACACGGCGCTGTACGGCGCAACCGGCGGCGAGGCGTATATTCGCGGTATGGCGGGCGAGCGGTTCGCGGTGCGCAACTCCGGCGCCGAAGCGGTCGTCGAGGGCGTCGGCGATCACGGCTGCGAATATATGACCGGCGGAACGGTCGTCGTCCTCGGCCCGACCGGACGCAACTTCGCGGCCGGAATGTCCGGCGGCATCGCTTATGTGCTCGATCCGGAACGCGTCTTCGCGGGACGCTGCAATCTGGAGATGGTTCTGTTGGAGCGGCTTGAGTCGAAGGCGGAAGAAGAGCGGATTCGCCTTATGCTGGAACGGCATGCGGCCTACACCGGCAGCGGCCTCGCGGAATGTCTGCTCGCGCGGTGGAAATTGACGCGCCAGCAATTCGTCCGGGTTATTCCGAAGGATTACAAGCGGATGCGGGAGCATATCGCGCTCGCGGAAGCGTCCGGAATGACGGGCAAGGATGCGCTGCACGCGGCATTTATGGCCAATGTAAAAGATTTAACACGTGCCGGAGGCAACTAAAATATGTTACGATAGCCTTGTTTCGCCGTGCGGTTCCCTTGAAGAGCCGGCGGCGGAACAAGGCTATTGCCCGTTGGCGGGAAGGCCTATCTTCCGGGGAACTGACGGTGAATCTGCATGAAACGGATGCCGCGCGGCATGATGAGCAAATATACAGGGGAAATGAAAGTATTTATCTGGGCCAGCATGATCAACTCGACGGGCGGCGCGCTGATGTGGCCCTTGACAACGCTGTTCGTGCATACGCAGCTGAACCGGTCGCTGGCGGATGCGGGCTTTGTCATTTTGATGCAGATGCTGGGCGGATTTTTCGGCCAGCTGCTGGGCGGAGGGCTCTATTACCGCCTCGGAGTGCGGAGGCTGCTAATCGGCGCGCTCGCCGCCACCTCGCTGCTGCAGCTGTCGCTGGTCGTGACGGCGCATGCCGACTGGTGGCTGTACGTGGCGACGATGACGGTGCTAGGCCTGACCAATTCGGCCTCGATGCCGGCAATCCAGTCGTTCGTCGGCTTCCGCTGGGCGGACCGGCGGGAGGAGTTGTTCAACGTCATCTATGTCGGGAACAATGTCGGGGTCGCGCTGGGCACCGCGCTGAGCGGGGTGTTGGCGGATATCTCCTTCAATCTGACGTTCGCGCTCAACGGGCTGACGTCCGCCGGCTTCGCCCTGTTCTTCTACCGCTTCCTGCGGGGACAGACCGAGGAGGCGGATGCGGGCGGCGCGGTGAACGGAACCGCGGCGAAAGAAACGTCGGTGAATGGTACGCCGATGGAAGGATCGTCTGTCGATCGAGCGGCAGTGAATGGTACGTCGATTAATGGAGCGTCAGTGAATGGCTCATTGGCGGAAGGATCGTCCGTGAAGGGAGACCCGGCGGATGGAGGCAGCGGGGAGGAGCAGACAACTGCCGCTCCAGGGACCCAGCGGGGCGTCCTGCCGGAGCGCAGTCTGTGGGAGAAGATGTCCGCCTACCGGATATATCTCTTCATGTCGGTAGGCACCTTGTTCATCTGGCTTGCCAATTCCCTCTGGGGCACCGGAGTGGCGCCGCATATTGCGGATCAAGGGATGAACTTCTCCATGTACAGCCTGCTTTGGACGCTGAACGGAGTGCTAATCTTCGCGGCGCAGCCGATCACGTCGTGGATGAAGCGGACGATCGCGGTGCCGTTAACGTCGCAGTTGACCTGGAGCGCGATTTTTTATGGATTGGCGTATATCGTCATCTGGTTCCTGCCCTTCTACAGCGGCTTCCTGCTCGCGATGGCGCTCGCCACCTTGGGCGAGATGCTGGTCTCCCCGGCGGTACCCGCCTTCCTGGCGGCCCGCGCAGGGCGGGAGGCGCCCTTCTATATGGGCGTATCCGGGGGAATTGCTTCCATCGGGCGCATGATCGGCCCGTATGTGCTCGGCCTGACCTATGATCGCGGCGGCCTCGGCGGGGTATCGTTCATCTCCGTCCTCATCGCGGTGCTGGCCGTCCTCAGCTTCGTCACCCATGCGGCGCTGCAGCGCAAGGAGCGGTCTCCCCAGCATGACATGATGATGCACGGGTAAGGGCAGAGAACAAGCCATAGCTTCATAATTCTCACTATCATTCTTGGGCATGTAGAGGAACGTAGCTCCACAAGCTTATCTTAAAGGCATGCAGCGGAATGTGGCTTCCCGAGCGCATCTTGAGGCCCGTAGAGGAACGTAGCTTTATAAGCTTACCTGATGAAACGTTGTGGAACCTAGCTTTACAAGCTACTCTTGAGGCATGCAGCGGAATGTAGCTTCCCGAGCGCATCTTGAGGCCCGTAGAGGAACGTAGCTTTATAAGCTTACCTGATGAAACGTTGTGGAACCTAGCTTTACAAGCTACTCTTGAAGGCATGCAGCGGAATGTGGCTTCCCGAGCGCATCTTGAGGCATGCAGCGGAATGTGGCTTCCGCATGTAGAGGAACGTAGCTTTATAAGCTTACCGATGAAACGTTGTGGAACCTAGCTTTACAAGTTACTCTTGAGGCATGCAGCGGAATGTAGCTTCCCGAGCACATCTTGAGGCACGTAGAGGAACGTAGCTTTATAAGCTTACCTGATGAAACGTTGTGGAACCTAGCTTTACAAGCTACTCTTGAGGCATGCAGCGGAATGTGGCTTCCCGAGCACATCTTGAGGCATGTAGAGGAAGGTAGCTTCACAAACCTATCTTAAGCAACATTGCTTAACTCACTGGGACATCCTCGTTTGAAAGGCGGGGATGTTTTTTATTTCTCTACATTGCTCCTAGCCGCCTCCTTTGAGCCTGCAGCTCTATGTATGATGGCACCGAGGAGAGCAATCCTGCAATTTTACAGCATTTTACCGGTGCATAACCCTTTTTTGGTAGGATTCCTGCAAAAAGACAGGATTTTTCGTCCATTCTATCCCGATCCAAGCGATAAGGAGGGAAATTGATGCGCTTTTGCAGTATTTTTCCTTTCGAAAAGGAGGTACGGCACGAATCCTGCACTTTTGCAGGTTTTTTTGCGTTTTTGAACGGGAAGGCTCGCTGCGGCATTGAATCGCCCCTGCCCGAATAGCGTGCCCCCGCCTGCCCTGGCGCGGCACACCTCTCTGCACCAAGTCAGATCCCCTGCCCCTTAGCGCATCATCCGCTCCGCCCGCACGAAGGCGACGAATCGGCGTGCTTCCTCGTAAGTTAGTGGCTCCCCGTCGACCTCGAAGCGAAGGCGGCTCAACGCCAAAGGATCACTCAGCTCGATTCCGGGGGCGGCTTCAGCGGGCTTCGAATCCGGCCGCATGCCCCCGCGGGGAAGCCGGCCGATCAAATAATCAACCGACACGCCGAACAGATCGGCTGCCCGTATCAAGGTCTCGAAGTCGGGCTTGCGCCGGTTCTTCTCGTAATGCGATAGTGCGGCCCGCGTAATGCCTAGCTTCTCCGCCATTTCTTCCTGCGTCCAGCCGCTGCGCTCGCGCAGCTGTCCCAGTCGGCTTCCGAGCTCCATCTTGGTGCTCCTCCTTTGCTTCTAATTTGCTTCTCCTGTGGCTTCGGATGTAACGGCCCCATCGGCCTCTCAGCCCCATCAGCCCCATCAGCCCGTCGCAATCTTGGCCCTCGAAGGCTGTGAGACGGCCAACTCGGCCTGGCACCGAATCTGGTGGCGAGTTGAACCGGTGCCTGACAGCGCTCCGGCGAGACGTGCGTCCGGCATAGGGGCCCGTCTTTGTACACCGGTTTCCGTCGTCTCATTATAGGCCGGTTGTGTCCGGGGCGCAATGAGCATCCAGTTTCGGCCCGGATTGCCGTCCCGGCCCGGATGCTACGGGGCGGCTTATCGGCGGACAAGGCCGCTTCGATGCCCCGGCCTGCCGATGGCGGGTCGCGCGGCCCTCGAAGCGGGGAGAACGGCGGCCGGATATCGGATCGCCGGCTCTGTTCCAAGTCTCAAGCCGATGAGAGCGATCGCAGGCGCGGGATCATTGTTCGGGATCCGCGGGCATATATATAAGTAGGCGTCGTTATGATTCCGGCCATACAGACGCTGCACTGCGGTTCTGCATAGGATGAGGAAATGGGTATTCCAGCCCTCGGCGAGGCGTCCGCGAAGGGGAGCGGCCAAGCGGCTGAACCGTCCGATTCGTCAGAACAAGGAGTTGTGTTACATGAAAATCACTTCTACGCCGCTCGACGGCGTTTTGATGTTGGAACCGAAAGTGTTGGAAGACGGCCGCGGCTTTTTTATGGAAAGCTATCATCGCGAAAAATGGGAGGCTTCCGGTATTCCGCAGACGTTCGTGCAGGATAATCATTCGCTGTCTGCCCGGGCCGGAACGATTCGCGGATTGCATTACCAGTTGGAGCCGATGGCGCAGACGAAGCTGGTGCGGGTGCTTGCCGGCGCCATATATGATGTGGCGGTCGATATCCGCCGCGGATCACCGCGGTTCGGCCAATGGATTGGCGTGATTTTGAGCGCGGCCAACAAGCGGCAGCTCCTGATTCCGCCAGGCTATGCCCACGGATTCTGCACCTTGGTGGATGATACCGAGGTGATGTACAAGGTGGATGCCCACTACGCGCCGGAATGGGATCGGGGGATCCGATGGGATGATCCCGCGATCGGGATACCGTGGCCGGCCTCGGATCCGATAATGTCGGACAAGGACAAGATGCTGCCGCTGCTGGAAAGCGCCGAGACGTTCTCCCTGTCCAGTCTGGAGCGAGGTGGGTGAGATGATGAATCAGGGAAGGATTGTGCTCGTTACCGGAGCGGAGGGCCAGCTCGGCAAAGATATGATGGCGGTGCTGCGCCGCTATGGCGTCCCGGCCCGGGGTTATGGCCGCCAGGAGCTGGATGTGACGGATGCGGAGGAGGTGCTGCGTGTATTTCTGCGGGATCGGCCATCCGCTGTCATTCATGCCGCGGCATATACGAAGGTGGACGAAGCGGAGCTCAATCCGGATCTGGCGTACCAAGTCAATGCCTTCGGCTCGCGCAATGTCGCGGCGGCCGCGAGCCAGGCCGGGGCGAAGCTCGTCTACGTCAGCACGGATTATGTGTTCGACGGCCGGACGACGAAGCCGTACACCGAGACGTCCCGCACTCGCCCGATCAATGTGTACGGCGCGTCGAAGCGGGAAGGGGAGCGGTTCGTGCAGCTTCTGCAGCCGTCCTCCTTCATCGTTCGGACGTCGTGGGTATATGGGCCGCATGGCAATAACTTCGTCAAGACGATGCTGCGTCAAGCGGCGGTCCAGCCGGAGCTCAAAGTGGTGCATGATCAATCGGGCTGCCCTACGTATACGCTCGATCTGGCCGAAATGATCTTGCGGCTGCTGCGGACGAACCGCTTTGGAACATATCATGTCACAAATGCCGGGATCTGCTCCTGGCATGAATTTGCGCTTGCGATTATGGAGGAGGCGGGATTGTCCGTTAAGGTTCGTTCCGTGCCGACATCGCAATTTCCCCGTCCTGCCCGGCGGCCGTCCTTTTCGGCCCTGGAAGGATGGGCGCTGCGCTTGAACGGCTTTCCGCCGATGCGCCCGTGGCGCGAAGCGCTGGCCGATTATTTGCGCCGCTATGCGGCGGGCGGCCCGGTTCGCTAGGAATGGGAACGCCAGGGAGGAGGGAAAGGCATGCGATGCGCTGTAATGGGAGCGCGGGAGGGGGGGCTGGACCTGGCCTGGCGGCTGAGCAAGCTCGGCCATGATGTCTGGCTCGTCCTCCCGGAAGCCGAGGAGGCCGAGCACTGGCGCCGCGTCTGCGCCAGCCGCATGCTGTGCACCGTGCATGCGGACTACGCCGTCCGCCGTGCCGATGCCGTCGTCGTGCCGGGCTCTTGGCCTCGCGGCCGGGGGCTTGCGGAGGCGATGCGCCTCGCCATCGTGGCCGCGCCGGAGGCTGCGCCCGGCTCGACGGAGCGCCTGCGCGGGGGAGGGGAGGCCGGGCCTGCGACCGATGTCGCGTATCTGCCTCCCGCCTGGCTGCAGGCGACCGGCACCGTCCTCCTCGGCACGGCGGACGGGCAGCCGTTGGCGGCGCTTGGGGAGCTGTTCGCGCCGATGAAGCGGCCGGTACGCTATGTGCCGTACCGGGTGGCGGAATACGCGCAGCGCTGGGCTGCGCGCGGAGGGGTGCCGCTCTGGCGGGAGCGTCCCGCCGAACCGGCGGACGAAGAGGCCCGCCGGCTGTGGCGAAGCAGCTGCCGCCCGGAGATGGACAGGGTGGAGCGGCTTCGCTATCCGCCATGGCCCAAGACGATGCCGGGCCTGGGCGGCGGATTGACACGGCAACGCGGGGGACCGGCATGAATCCATTCGGGATGAGGGGAGCAAGCACATGAGAGGGAAGCAATTGCCTACGGCAGTGAAATGCCTGGGCTGCCAGCGCCTGCTGGTCCATGAGGAAGCGATGCTGGTATTTCGGACGGGCTTCTGCGGCGATAATCCGATCGGCGGGTGCGAGCAATGTATCGCGAAGCATCGGCCGTTGAATCGGCTGTGGCGCGTCCGGCTGACGGATTTGCCCTATGAATCGCTGCGTTAGCAAGAGGACAGCGGCATCGCCTTCGGGCCGGATTCCCGTCGGGGCGGGGAAAAAGAGGCAGTTGGAAAGGACAAGGATGTAGTTGCAAGATAGGGGCAAAGCGTGTGGGGAAAGGGTTGTCGCAGAGCAGGGATTGGAATGAGGGCTTGGAAGGGAAACTAGAGAATGGAGAGGAAGAAGGCTGGAGAGGGTGCGAGACACAGCCGTTTCAGGCGCCGGGAGGATGGCGCGGATGATACGGCGGTGAGCAAGAGCTAAGCCAACTAGCATAAACAGAGGGCAGGCGCAAATTACATACGGGGCCACATCTCTCTTGATTGGGGAGAGTGAGCCCCAGAAAAAAAGCAAGCGGCTTGGTTAGCCCGCTTGCTTCGTTCCGGCATTTTCCTCGTCGTCCTGCTTCTCCGGCCGTTCCCGTTCGGGCGGTTCACAGGCGGCGGCAGCGCCGTTCGCGAAGGTTCCTTCCTTCGCTTCCCGCTCCACCATGCTCGTGCCGTTCAGGATGCCGCCTTCCTCGACGACCAGCAGCCCCGATTCGCAATGGCCCAGCACCTGTCCAGACGAGGTGATGAGCAGCCTGCCCGTCGTCTTGATATCGCCGACAACGGTGCCCGCGACGACGACATGGCGGGCGATCAAGGTGGAGTGAGCCTCTCCGCGCTCGCCGACGGTGATCGTGCCGCTGCTGCTCAGCTCGCCCGTAAATTTACCGTCGATGCGCACATTCGACTGCGAGTGAATGGTGCCGTTCATATCGGTGCCGTGGCCGATGAATGTGTCCGTCGGCTTAATCCGCTGGGATGAGCGTTGAAACATCGTAATCCCTCCTGTTTTGACAGATTTGGCTTCATATGTCCGGGGTTATGTGCCGTAGGCAGGCACCGTTTCCGTGATCCACTTCGGAAGCGGCGACAGTCTGGTAACGGAGGCCGGGGAGGATGGGGAAGACCCGGGACCGGTACTCTCGGAACCGGATGTCCGGGAACTTCCAAGGTACTCTATGCCACCGAAAGCGTCTGAACGGTTCTTGACTCGGGAAGACCAGGCCCCCCCAGAACCCGCAGGACTCCCCGCGGCGCCGGAGGCGGCAGAGATCTTAACGGACCGTCCCTCTGCCGGGGTGCCCGCGGATGCCTTCGTCAGGAACGGAAGCGGATCGATCGGTTCGCCCCGCTGGACAATCTGGAAGTGGAGATGCGGCCCGGTGCTGCGGCCGGTCGTGCCTAGCGCGCCAATCGTGTCGCCTTTGCCGACCTTGTCGCCCACGGAGACGCGGATTCGCTGCAGATGCATATACCAGGTGTCCAATTGATTGACATGCCGGATAATAATATAATTGCCCCGCGAAGCGTTGAACCCGGCTTCGATCACTTCTCCCTCGGCCGCTGCGAGGACGGAGTCGCCCGTCTCGCCGCCAATGTCAATGCCGGCATGGAATGCGGCATATCCGGTCAACGGGTCCTTCCGGTACCCGAAGCTGGAGGTCAAGCGACGTGACTTTGTCGGCCAGACGGACGGCGTTCCCGCGATGAGTTCCTGCTTCTTCTGCGCTTGATTCAAGACGGCCGGCGCATTGCGCTGTATGGAAGACAGCATGCGCTTCATCTGGACGAGATCCAGCCGCGAGCGCTCGGCCAACTCCAGCATCTGCTCCGTACTGACCCCAATCTCCTCGCCGCCGACCTGCCGGTGCTCGTTCCTGCCGGCGGTGCGGACGAAGCGGGCTTGCTTCCCGCCGCTATCCTTGGACACCCCGGAATTTCCTTCCACGAAGTCTTCCAATTGCTTCTCGAGGCTGCTCATGTGATTGATCCGCTGCTTGACGGTCTCGGTCTCCGAAGAGAGGCGGACGATCTCATTCTGCAGCCGTTGAATCGCTTCGTCCTTATTCTTGACCGTAACTTCAAGCGCCTCGGACTGGTTAGACAGCAGGCCTTCCAACTCGCGGATCTCCGCCGCGGCCTTCCACTGCATGCTCAGCACCAGACCCGATATCGACAAGACGGCGGCAATCGGGACGGAGACAACGAGCATTTTCGGCACATTCATCTGCTTGACCGCTTGCTCCGCGTCGCGGATGACGAGCAGTGTCATTCGGCCATTCCACCAACGCCCTTTCATCACATCACCTCGGATTCCGCGTAATCTTGCAAAGTCTACCTATTGCACTCTATTCCACTGTCCCGCTATACAGAACGGTTATCTGTCCGAATGAGCGATTTTGCACGTATGATTAGGCCGAAAAATACACAATACTGGAAGGATAGGGGGGACCGGAAGGATGAGAACAGGAACGGGATGCCGAACGGGCAGAGTTGACAGGAGGCCTGCACTGATGTAATACATGAAATAAGTCCTGCAAAGGCAACGAGGTCAATGACAGGCGGAGGTTAGAAAAATTGATGTTATGGCTGGTAGTCGCCTTGCTCATATACATATTTCAGATTTTTACAATCGTGTTGCTGGAGTACAAGCAGCCTTCCAAGGCGGTAGCCTGGCTGCTGGTTCTGTTCTGCTTCCCGCTGATCGGCTTCGTCATGTACTACTTCCTCGCCCAGGAATATACGGCCCGGCGCCGGGTACGGAAAAGGGGAGGCTGGGGGCATCCCGAGAACCGGACCCGCGCCATCGGAATCCGGACGGTGAGCCGTCCGGACGAGCTGAACAACCCGCAAATGCATAGCCAGGAACGCTTGTTCGAGCTCATCTCTTCTCTCTCGGAAAGCCCGATTACGAGCTGCAACGAGACGCGGGTGCTGACGAATGGACAAGCCACGTTCGAAGCGATGCTGTCCGCTATCCGGGAAGCGAAGCATCATATCCATATGGAATTTTATATTTTGCGGGACGACGGCATCGGCACCGTCTTCCAGCAGGCGCTTATCGCCAAGGCGAAGGAAGGGGTCCGCGTCCGCATCGTGGCCGACGGCGTCGGCAGCATCGAACTGCGCCGCAAATACTTGCGGACGTTCAAGGAAGCGGGCGTGGAATTTCATTGGTTCCTGCCGCTGTCCGTTTCGTTTTTCCGCCGCCGCCTCAATTACCGCAATCATCGGAAGCTGCTTATCGTAGACGGGCGGATCGGCTTTGTCGGCGGAATGAATATCGGCGACGATTATTTGGGGTTGGACCGCAAGCTTGGTTTTTGGCGCGATACGCATTTGCAGGTTGAAGGAGATGCGGTTTATGCGCTGCAGGCGATTTTTCTGCACGACTGGACGTTCGTGACCGAGCAGTCCCTGCCGGTTCGCGAGCTGTTTCCGCCCCATCAATGCAAGGGGAAGGAGCAGGTAAAGATGATCTCGAGCGGGCCGGACGCAAGCTGGGATGCGATTCAGGAGCTGTTCTTCGGGGTGCTCGGTTCCGCGCGGGAGCGGGTCTGGATCATTACGCCGTACTTCATTCCCGACGCCAGCGTGCGCCTCGCGATCAAGACGGCCGCCGTCAGCGGGATCGATGTCCGGATCATTATTCCGGGCAAATCGGATTCGCGTCTCGTCGATTGGGCCTCTCTGTCTTACGTGGAGGAGCTGCTGCAGGCGGGCGTCCGCTTCTATCAGTACCAGAAAGGCTTCGCGCACGCGAAAACCTTCCTCATGGACCGGACATTGGGATGCGTGGGAACGGCGAACCTCGATATGCGAAGCTTTTTCAGCAACTTCGAAGTCAACGCGGTGCTGTTCGAAGCATCGGCGGTCGATCGGATTGAGGAAGATTTTTTGCGCGACTTCGAAGACAGCGTCGAGATCGATTACAACAAGTTCGTCACCCGTTCCCGCGGACAGCGCGCCGCCGAAGCCCTCATGCGGCTGCTGTCGCCTCTGCTGTAACTCGCTAATGCACGTTCGACGTTCGGAAGTCAGCCTTTGCGTGAACGGATGGCCTGAATCTGGCTGGAGAAGGCCTCCAGAATCGGCTCGATTGCCAGTGGTTCGGCTTCGCGGATCAGATCGCCGACCTGGGCAAGCCGATCGGCCGCATTGAGCAGATGGTAATCTCGCGGCTTCGGGTTGCGCTTCACCTCGTCCCAGGTGAGCGGCATTGAGACCGAAGCGTACGGCGTTGCCCGCGGCGTGTAGGGCGCTGCGATTGTCCGGGAGGCATCATGCTGCATGTAATCGATATAAATGCGGGTGCCCCGGTTCTTCTTCAGCCGCTCGATCGTGAACAGCTGCGGGTGCAGCTCGCACAGATAGATCGCGAGCATCTCGCCCAGTTCGCGGAGCTGCATGAAGGTCGGGCCGCGCTTGATTGGCACGATAAGCTGCACGCCGGTGGCCCCGGATGTCTTCGGGATCGTCCGGATCCCAATCCGCTCCATCGCCTCTCCCACGATCCAGGCGGCCTCCATAATGCGCTCTTCCTCCCGAACGGACGGATCCAGGTCGATAATCCACTCGGCCGGGAGCGGGTCGCCGATGCGGTGCAGCGAGGGATGGAACTCGATGCAGGAGAGATTGGCCAGCCACAGCAGCGTAGGCACGTTTTGGAGCACGATATAGCGGATATCCCCGGACATGGCGGTCTCGACGAAGGAGGGGGCTCCGGGCGGCACGTTTTTCTGGTAAAAAAATTCCCCGGGAACGCCATGCGGATACCGGATCGTCGTCAGGAAGCGGTCGCGGCACGCCGCCAGCAAATAAGGGCTCAGCCGGATCATTTCCCGGATATAGTCCGTCTTCGTTATGCCCGCCTCCGGCCACAACAGCTTGTTCGGATTCGTGATCTGGATCTCATGCCCTTCTACCATTAAGGACGCGGGCGGTTCTTTGCTGGCCATAGTCCCACCTTCCTGTTGCTTCATTCCGATTCTTATAAGCTCGTCTTCTGACTTTTTCATTCCTAACGCGAACTTGGCGTTCTTCCGTTATTTCAGTAGCGGCAGCGTATCGATGCGCGGATGGCGGAGCTGCCCGGTCGGCGTATATTCCAGGGCCGCGGCCCGGCACGGAATGGGCACGCTCATCCAGACGATCGGCTCCCGGCGGAGAGCCGGAATCGGTCCTCCGGGCGGACTTGCGGCTGGATAACGCGCCGCCCAGCCTTCCAGCAGCTGCCGTCGGATCTCATCGAGTCCGATGGACGCCTTGCCGATATAGCGTCCTTCCAAGTCGGTCAAGACGACGCTGGCCGGGCGGCCGTTATTGATCATATAGCCGACCGTCAGAGCTTCGACCAGAAGATCCTTTTTATGCTTGAACCAGTCCTGATGCCGCTTGCCCTCCTGGTATGGAGAGCTTCGCCTTTTGCTGACGACGCCTTCCCAGCCGTGCTGCTCCACCCATTCCCATAATTGATCGCCATCCTCGAAAATATCCGCGACGAAGCAGGCGGGATGCTTCTCGGGAAACAGCTCCAGCAGCAAGCGGTGCCGCTCCTCATAGGGAAGCCTCCTCACATTCCGTTCTCCGATCCCGAGCACGTCGAAGAGAACGTAGACAGCGGGAAGGGACCCGTCGGGCCGCTGGCGCATCCGTTCCCGTTGGAGCGCCAACGGAAAAGAAGGCCGTCCCAGATTCGGATCGAAGACGACGACCTCCCCGTCGAGCAGCAGCGTCCGGCCGCGAAGCTCGGGCCGCGCTTCCATCATGGCCGTCACGTCCGCATAGATGGACGTCTTCTCCAGCATCCGCTTGGAGAACAGCCGCACCCGGCCCTGAATGCACACGGCGAGCATTCGGACGCCATCCCATTTCAGTTGATGAAGCCAATCCTCGCCCGTGGGGATGCGGTCGCTCCGAAGCGGAGACATCGGCGCCGAGGGCAGCGCCAGAGAAGGAGGGAGCGCCTCGGAGAAGACCCCGGGGTTCCGTTCATCCGGCTCCGTCCGCTGTCCCGGGCCTTCCATCGGCGGCCGCGGCACTAGGTCTCCGTCCGTGCCCGCTTGCGCCGCGTGCCGCCCGTGGCGGCCGGCTCCTCGCCGTCATTGGCCGCCTTCTGCGCGCCGGCTTCCGCCTTGCGGGACGTCTTCTTGCGCCGCGGGGCGGCTTCCTCGGCAGGCGTATCGGCGGCCGCTGCCGCAGGAGCGGCTTTTTTACGCCGCTTCGGTTCCGCCGCTGCGCCAGGAGCCGCTGCCGCCGCCGGGCCCGGATCGGTGCCGATCGGCCGCGGCCCCTTCATCGCCTCGATGCTGGCCTGCAGCGCCGCCATCAGGTCGACGACATTGGCGGCCGGCTGGGCGGCCGGAGCGGTGCGGACTTCTTCGCCCGCGATCTTTTGCCCAATCCGCTGCAACAGGCGCTGGCGGTATTCATCCGTGTACTGCTCGGGCTCGAAGGCGGTAGACAGCTGGCCGATAAGCAGCTTCGCCATCTCCAGCTCCTTCGGATTGACCTCCACATGCTCCGGAATATTCGGCACCTGCGTGACCGCCCGAATCTCGTCCGGATAGAACATTGTCTCCATCACGAGGCAATTTTCGATGACGCGAATGGCCGCGAGACTGCTCTTAGCCCGAATGGTCACCTTGGCGATGCCGATCTTGCCTGTCTGCACCAACGCCTCGCGCAGCAGTTGATAAGCGTTGTTCCCGGCCTGATCGGGAGATAAATAATACGTCTTCTGATAATAAATCGGATCAATTTCGGCCAGGTCGACGAAATCAAGAATCGCGATCGCCCGGCTGGCATCATCCTGCAGCTGCTCCAGCTCATCTTTGTCGAACAGGACAAATTTCCCTTTTTCATACTCATAGCCCTTCACGATCTCGTCCCAGCCGACCTCTTCCTTGCAGACCGGGCAGGAGCGGACATAGGAGAGCGGGCTGCCGCATTCCTTGTGTATCATTCGCATCGAGATGTCTTTGTCTTCGGTGGCGGTATGCATTTTGACGGGGACATGGACCAAGCCGAAGCTGATTGCCCCTTTCCAGACCGTATGCATCAATTATCCTCCTTGCGCCTGTTCACTCATTGCCTGCACATCGTTGCGCGGCATCTGTATCACCATATTCATGAAGTTCCTGCCTGTATGTCAGTGTTCAACCTGCGACTTTTTGGACAACCTCTATAGGTAAGTATGCGATAGTTCGCTTTCTTCTACGCATGCATGAAAAAGCCGCCTTTGCGTCACGTTAAGGCGTAGATGGAGCGGAAGGGAGGTTTGGACATGGATGCGCATCGCGCAAAGCATATTTTGGAAATGAAGGACACCGTACCCGTCCAGCTGGACGGCGAACAACCGGTGTGGATTGAGAGCGTGGATGTCGCCAATGGGATGGCGACGGTGCAAGTCGGGAACAACCCGCTAAATACCGAGACGGTATCGGTTGACCGCTTGAAGGAGCCGAACCAATAGTCGGATGGCAGGAGTCGGACCTCCCGCCTCAAGCACAGGAGCGGGAGCAGGGAAGGCGCGTGGTTAGCATCGGCCTTCCCGTCTTGTCATTGACCTGCGGTTCGGAACTTGCTCCGCCAACGGGACATAAGAAGGAAGATGGCAGGAAGCAGCAAGATGGCGGCGGCCCCGTCCCATAGCAGCCGATCCGGCGGGATGACCTCATCCGCGAACAGACGGAAGAAGGCATAGCCGGTGTAGGGCAGCACGAGAAGGACGGCGGTGACGACGCCGGGCGTTATGCTTTGGGTATACAGGCACAAGCCGATATGGGTGAATACATGCAGGAAGAAGATAAGGAGCAGAATCAGATACAGGTCGTAGAAGGAAAACATCACGGCCGCCACCGTGGAGGCAACGACGACCAGAAACACCCAAAAGACATCGCCCGCGAAATCCCGCGTCGTCATGCGCAGGCTGCTCGAGGCAAAGCGGCGGGCCAAGGGAGACATCTTCTCCAAAATGCGGCCGCCGTGGCGGCGAAGCCAGGGCTCGACATAGAGGATTTCCTCGAAATCATGGAACATGAACACGATCGGAAACAGCCACATGACCGTGATCGCATCAAGATGAGCGGCTATCCAGCCGGTAACGGCATCGTTCATCATTACTCCTCCTTCTCCCCATGAAGCAGCATGCCTTGCAGGAACAGGCGTGCGGTATGAGCGCCCAGCTCCTCCGGCGTTCTCTCTCCGGTCGCGGCATAACGGTAGACGAGTCTCTCTATCGCCGCCACGATCGATTCGGCCGCCAGCTCCGGATCGATGTCCGGCTTAACGATGCCCAGCGACTGGTTATGAAGCATATTGGCGATGATCTGGCGCACGATGCGTTCCCGTACCTGCTCGCTGTCGTCGGAGATTTGCAGCGCAATCTTCGTCAGCTGCGGTTGTTCCCCGAACAGCCGGAATATGCCGGTCAGCGCCGAGACGATGAACTTCTCGACATCCGAAGCGGGGAGATGCTTCACTTCGGAACCTGCGTTGCCCAGGCGCAGCAGCTGCTCATTGAACTGCTCCAGAAGCTGTGCGGCCAGATCGTCCTTGCTTTTGAAATACAGATAAAAAGCGGCTTGAGTCAGCCCCGCCCCGGCGACGATGTCGCTGACCTTCGTGCCGCGCACCCCCTTGGCGGCGAATAATTGCCCGGCCGATTCCATCAGCCTCCGCTTGCTCTCCTGCGCGGTATTCCGAGCCAATAGGCCCACCTCCTCCTCTTTGATAACTAATTAGTTAGTAACATTTTATCATTCCGGTTCTGCCGTGTAAAGGGAGCCTCCGCTGGGCCTTGAAAAAACAGATGAATCAGCCCCAAATGAGGAATCCTAGTGAAGAAGGAAGAGTGTATTCATTCCGGCGGCTTTCCTGGATTTTCCGTTCAATGAGCTTGATAAGGAGCGAGCGTCCGGTACGGAACCGTCTTGGAACGAGGGATACAGCAAGCCGGAGCGCTGCCGGCCCCCTTGCGGCTTGTAAGGAGAGTCGGGATTTTTGTGTTATAATGAGGTGTCAGTAACAGTTGAATGTCGTGGAGGGAATTATGAACCAATCAGCGGAATTCGCCTTTTACTCCGCGAGCGAAGCGGATACGGAACGGTTGGCCGCGAAGCTGGCCGAACGCTGTCAGCCCGGCACGGTCATCGCGCTCGATGGGGATCTGGGGGCGGGGAAGACCCGCTTCTCGCAGGCGGTCGCCCGTGCGCTCGGCATCGAGGGGATCGTCAACAGTCCGACGTTTACGATAATCAAGGAATATGACAGCGGCCGGCTGCCGCTCTATCATATGGATGTGTACCGCATCTCGATGGCGGAAGCGGACGAGCTGGGGCTGGATGAGTACTTATATGGCGACGGCGTGTCGCTGGTCGAGTGGTCGAGCCTGATTACGCCGCTGCTGCCGCCGCGTTATTTGCATCTTTTTATGCAGACGGAAGGCGAGACCGAGCGGATTATTCGCTTGACCGCCTACGGGGAGCCTTATGTAAGCTGGGTTAACGAACTTAAACGGATGGGAGTCTGACATCGTGCATCAACAGGATCATAACAGAACGCGGGTGCTGGCCCTGGATACGTCGACGGCCGCTCTCACCGCCGCCCTGCTCGAAGGGGGCGCGCTCGTGGACGAGCGCCATTCCCTGGCCGAGCGCAATCATTCGATTAAGCTGCTGCCGACGGTGCAGTCGCTGATGGCGGATAACGGATGGAGCGGGAAGTCGACGGAGCTTGTCGCCGTCGGTGTCGGCCCCGGATCGTATACGGGCGTGCGCATCGCGGTCACGGCCGGGAAGACGATGGCCTGGGCATGGGACAAGCCGGTGATCGGCGTATCCAGCCTGGAGGCTCTGGCGCTCTCCGGCATGCACCAGGCCGAGCGGGCCGGGGCGGCAGGGGGCCGTTCGGGGCGCATCCTCGTCTACCCGCTGATGGATGCGAGAAGGGGCCAAGTCTATACGGCTCCCTTCGCTTGGAAAGGAAGCGGGAATAAGGGCCTGCTGGATGGCGCGGAACGCCATGGCGAGGACGGGATTCGCCTGTTCTCGCTGGTGGCCGAGGAAGCGTCCCGGGCGCTGCAGGCTGAGGCGGAAGGCGCGGATCATCCGCAGGCGGCCGGATCCGTGTGGTTCGTCGGCGACACCGGAGCGCAGCAGGAAGCCCTGCATGGCCTGCAGGCCCAATGGGGAGAGCGGGTTCGCGTCATCCCGTGCGGGATGGAGGCGGGCTGGATCGGCCGTCTCGGGCTGCGCGCTTATGCCGCGGGCGAACGGACGGACACCCATCGGCTCGAGCCGAACTATACGCAGTTGGCGGAAGCGGAAGCGAAGCTGCTGGCGAAGGAACGGGCGGACCGGAGGCAGCAGTAAGAGAAGGGAGTATGGCAGATGGGACAACGGCCTGAATACGATGAGGATGAACGGGAAGCATTCGGCGGAGTGGAATTCCGTCCGATGCGGCTGGAGGATATTCCCGGCGTGCTGGAGGTGGAGCATGCTTCGTTCACGGTGCCGTGGACGATGGACGCGTTCCGGAATGAATTGACGCAGAACCATTTTGCCAAATATACGGTGATGCTTCATGGCGATCGCATTATCGGCTATTCCGGCATGTGGACGGTCGTGGATGAAGCTCATATTACCAATATCGCCGTTCATCCCGATTTCCGGGGGCAGAAGCTCGGGGAGCGCTTGCTGCGGGAGATGGTCGTTCAGGCGATGGCCTATGGCATGGAGGCGATGACGCTGGAGGTTCGGGTGTCGAATCATATTGCCCAGCGGCTGTATGCGAAGTTCGGCTTTCGGGGAGCGGGCGTGCGCAAAGGATACTATTCGGATAACAAGGAAGATGCGCTCATTATGTGGACCGACCTGAAAGCGTTGGCGGGCTCTTCCTTGCAACAAGCGGAATAAAGCAGGTGACATTCGTGAATATACCAAGTTCTCATACCCATCCGGCGGAAGCGGATATCATACTCGCGATCGAGACAAGCTGCGACGAGACGTCGGTCGCCATCGTCCGCGGCGGGCGCGAGGTGCTGGCCAACCAAGTATCAAGCCAGATCGGCGTCCACCAGCGCTTCGGCGGCGTCGTGCCGGAGATCGCTTCGCGCAAGCATGTGGAGACGATTACCGTCATGCTGGAGGAAGCGGTCAAGCAGGCAGGCATTGCCCTGTCCGACATTACGGCCGTCGCGGTCACCCAGGGGCCGGGGCTTGTCGGTTCGCTGCTCGTCGGCATCGTGGCGGCGAAGTCGCTGGCGATGGCTCTGGACGTTCCGCTCATCGGGACGCATCATATCGCCGGACATATTTATGCGAACCGGCTCGTGCAGGAGCTGGCTTATCCATGCATGGCGCTCGTCGTCAGCGGCGGGCATACGGAGCTGGTTCATCTGGAGCGGGAGGGCGTGTTCCGCGTCATCGGAAGCACGCGCGACGACGCAGTCGGCGAAGCTTACGACAAGGTCGCCCGCGCGGTCGGCTTCCCGTATCCGGGCGGTCCGCATGTCGACCGCCTCGCCGTGGACGCGGACGACGCGATCACGCTGCCGCGAGCCTGGCTGGAGCCTGATTCCTATGATTTCAGCTTCAGCGGACTGAAGTCCGCCGTGCTGAACGTCGTCAATCAGGCGAAGATGCGGGGCGAGCCGCCGATGTATGCGGCCGTCGCCCGCGGATTCCAGGAATCCGTCATCGACGTGTTGACGGAGAAAGCGATGCGCGCCGTGAAGGAATATGGCGCGGCCCAATTGCTGCTCTGCGGCGGCGTGGCCGCCAACCGCGGATTGCGATCGGCGCTGGCCGGGCGCTGCGAGGCCGAAGGCGTGCCGCTCTTGATTCCGCCGTTCGAATATTGCACCGACAATGCGGCCATGATCGCGGCGGCGGCGCATCTCAAGTGGAAGCACGGGCAGTTTGCTCCGCTTGATTTCCAGGCGCAGCCGCTGTTCTCGCTTGAGGCGTGGTCGGTGGAATAGCTGCCGGGCGCTGACGGACGGGAGGGGCGGAACCTTTTTACAAATTAGGTGTTGACTCGCAACCACCGGGACAATATAATAGTCATCAAACCTCAATCCTTCCATGGAATGGGAATATCGGTTGACACGCAATGAACAGGAGCAGTAGAGGATAACGGTCGGAATCAGAGAGCTGCGGGACGGTGCGACGCAGCGGCGGTTGCCTTGAACTCGCCTGGGAGCGGAACGGCGGAATGCTGGCTTGGGATGCGGATGCAGATCCTCAGGCGCGGCGGTATGCCGTTACGGAGCCCCCGTCATCGGGCGCGCGCATCGCCATGATCCGGATTCGGCGGTGTACGCCTAAGCGGACGAACGCTTCATCTTGAGCGCGAAGATGAAGGTCGTCAACTAGAGTGGTACCACGGCATCTACCTGTCGTCTCTAACGAGACGTCAGGTTTTTTTGTTATCAAGAACATGCATATATCGAACACGTAGAACGGGAGCAGTAAGACAAGGAAGCCGATCAGAGAGCTGCGGGGTGGTGCGACGCAGCGGCGGAATGTCTGAACTCGCCCGGGAGTGGAGCGGCTGAACAGGCTCATGGCGTCCGGGAGGATGCCCAAGGGCAGTAGGCGGCTACGGTACCTGACCGTTATCGGGCCGAGGGGGAGGATCCTGCGAATGCGGATGATCTTCCAACGAGAGTGGTACCGCGGCAGAGCAGAGCTTGTCGTCTCTTTAGAGACGTCAGGCTTTTTTTAATTTCGTTGAAGATGGGTTGGTTTCTGGAAAAGACGGATTAATGGGAGGAATCGCGATGGACGTTCAGACACAAGGCTATTCAATGCAGGCAGGAGTTCCGCAGAACAAGGAGAAGCGGATGATTCAGATTTTCGATACGACGCTGCGGGACGGCGAGCAGGCGCCCGGCGCGGCCTTGACACTGCCGCAGAAGCTGGAGCTGGCGGAGCAGCTCGTCCGGCTCGGCATCGACGTGATCGAGCCGGGCTTCCCGATATCGAGTCCGGGGGAATTCGAAGCGGTGCAGCGCATCTCCCGCCTCTATCCGCAAGTGGAGATCTGCGGCTTCGCGCGGGCGGTTCGGGAGGATATCGAAGCAGCCGTCAAGGCGACGGCCGATGCCGCCCGGCGCCGGATTCATGTGTTCATCTCCTCTTCGGATATTCATCTTCAGCATCAGCTGCGCAAATCGCGCGCCGAGGTGAAGCAGATGGCGAGAGAGACGGTCGCCTATGCGAAGCAGTTCGTCGATCGCATTGAATTCACGGCGATGGATGCGACGCGATCGGATGCGGATTTCGTTATCGAACTGGTGGAGACGGCGATTGAGGAAGGCGCGTCGATCATCAATCTCCCGGATACGGTCGGTTATGCACTGCCGGAGGAATACGGGGCGCTGTTCCGCCAGGTGCGCCGGGGCGCGCGCGGGGCCGAGCGCGCGGTATTCAGCGCGCACTGCCACAACGATCTGGGGCTGGCGGTCGCGAACAGCCTGGCGGCGATTCAAGCGGGCGCGACCCAGATCGAGGTTACGGTCAACGGGGTCGGCGAACGGACGGGGAACTGCGCGCTGGAGGAGTTGATCATGGCGCTCGACACGCGCGGCGAAGCTCTGCAGGCAGCGACCCGGATCCGGCCGGAATTTTTGTATGAGACGTCGCGGGCGGTCAGCCGGATGATGCATTTCCCGATTGCGTACAACAAGCCGGTGGTCGGCCGCAACGCCTTCCAGCATGAATCCGGCATCCATCAGGACGGCTTGCTCAAGAACCGCAGCACGTACGAGATCATGGATCCGGTGAAGCTGGGCATTCCGCATCATATGATCATTCTGGGCAAGCATTCGGGGCGGCACGCGCTTAAGCACCGCGCGGAGCAGTATGGCGTTCATCTCAATGCCGACCAGTTGAACGAAGTGTATGATCGCTTCAAGCGCGTAGCCGATGCGCAGAAGGTCGTGACCGACGATCAGCTGCTGCAATGCATCGGCGAGACGCTGAACGAGCAGCTGGAGCCGTTGAGTCTGCTTGATGTCGAAGTGGTGGCGGGCAATGACCGCAAGCGGGCGGCCTCCGTGACGGTGCAGGAGCAGGCGACCGGCAAGAAGCAGACGTATGCGGGAGTGGGCAGCGGCCCGATTGAAGCCGTCATTCGCGCCTTGTCCCAAGCGGTCCGGGAGCCGGTCCGGTTCGAGGATCTGGAGCTGCACTCGCTCTCTTCCGGGGAGGAGGCGTCTGGGGAAGCCGTCGTGACCGTGTCCCTCCATGATCAGGTGTACCAGGGAAGCTCGACGCATCAGGATATCGTGCTGGCCGCGGCTCAAGCCTATATGGCCGCCTGTAATCAGGCGCTTCGCGGCGCCGCTGCTCATGGAGGACCGGAAGAAGAACCCGAGCTTGTGTCCGCCCGGCGTAACGATGCATCCTGAGGCGGATGTGGACAAAGTTATCCACATATCCTGTTGAAAATGGGGATAAAACGCTTACTCCCCTCTGGGACCAAGGTCTGGATCCAGGTGAAAAAGAGGATAGATTTTTCAAGATATGCCCTGCAAATTGTGGATAATGTGGATAAAACGGTGGATAATGTTGGGGGTTGCCCGAAAACCATTGGTATGACTGCACAAAACGAACATGAACCATGGAGCCATCCGCCGACTGTCCCTTCGCGTTCTGTGTATAAGTTGTGATTTACGCAGGCGTGAATCTTACCGGGCTTCCTGACATGAAAACGGGAAGATGCCGCCGCTCGCGGGGCAGAGGATGGGATGGGGATGAGATGCGCCATTGAGTTCAGCAGCAGATTGGGTTAGGAAGCAGGAGGGATTTTCCTATGGAAAAAATCAATGATCGGGTTCAAGCGGTGCAGGATAAATTGGAGGAGCTTGGCTTCGCCAACCGGGTCGCTGTCCTGCCGGACAGCGCTCGCACGGCCCAGGAAGCGGCAGAGGCGATCGGATGCGAGGTCGCGCAGATCGCGAAGTCCATCATCTTCCGCATGAAGCCGTCGGAGAAGCCCGTGCTGATGGTCGCGAGCGGAACGAACCGCATTAACGAGAAGCGGATCGGGCAGGCGCTCGGCGAGAAGCTTGGCAAAGCCGACGCCGGCTTCGTGCGCGAGCATACCGGATTCGTCATCGGAGGCGTCCCGCCCATCGGGCATAAGGAGCCGATTGCGACCCTGATTGATGAAGATTTGCTTCATTATGAGGAGATTTGGGCCGCGGCGGGACATCCGCACGGCGTCTTTCCGCTCACGCCGCAGGAGCTGATCGGGATGACGAACGGGCGGGTGATGCCGGTCGTCTAGGCTGCCGGTGATTCTTCCCGGGCACAATCAAGGGCTGCCCTGCGGATTCAATCCGGCCCGGGCAGCCCTGTGCTCTTCGGACAGCTGACATGCGGACGAGAGTGCCTCTTCCTCTAGGCTTCCATCAACAGCTCCCATTCTCCGTATATCGCGTTCAACGCTTCCTTGTCTTCATCAAGCTGGGCCTGGATCGCCTGGACGCGGACATAGTCGTTATACACGTCCGGTTCGGCCAGCTCCAACTCGCGCTCGGCGATCTTCGCTTCCAGCGCGGCAATCTCCGCCTCCAATTGCTCAAGCTTCCGCTGGCGCGCACGCTCCTCGCGCTTCGCCTGCTTATCGGCCTCGTAGGCCTTTGCCGCGGTCAGGCCCGCATCAGCCGCGCTGTCCGCTGCGGCGCTGCCCTGGAACGCGGCCGGCTTGCTTGGCGCCGCCTGCTGTTGGGAGGCGCGAATCGCCGCGTCTTCGGCCAGCTCCTGCTTTTTGGCCACATAGTCGTCATAGTTGCCGAGATACGGATGCGTTCCGGCCGCATCCAGCTCAATGATACGCTCCGCCATCTTGTTCAGGAAGTAGCGGTCATGGGAAATGAACAGCAGCGTGCCTTCGTAGTCGTACAGCGCCGATTCCAGCACTTCCTTGCTGAACAGATCGAGGTGGTTGGTCGGCTCGTCGAGGATCAGCACGTTCGCCTGCTGCAGCATCAGCTTGGCCAAGGCGACGCGCGCCTTTTCCCCGCCGCTCAGGGAAGCGACCTTCTTCGTCACATCATCCCCGCTGAACAGGAAGTTCCCCAGTACGGTCCGGATCCGCACCTCTTCGAGATGCGGATAAGCGCTCCATACCTCTTCGAGCACGGTATGGTTCGGATTCAGCGTCGATTGCTCTTGATCATAGTAACCGATCGAGACGTTGGTGCCCCAGCGGAAGCTTCCGCCCCGGAGGGGATGCTTGCCGATCAGCACCTTCAGCAAGGTCGACTTGCCGATTCCGTTCGGGCCGATAAGAGCGACCATCTCGCCGCGCTTCAGATCGAATTCGGCGTGGCGGAACAAGGGGTCCGCACCGTCATAGCCCGCGGAGAGATCCTGCACCTGCAGCACGTCCTTCCCGCTCTGCCGCGCCGTCTCGAAGGAGAAATGAGCTTTCTTCAGCTCGCCGGCCGGCTTCTCCAGACGTTCCATCTTCTCCAGCGACTTGCGCCGGCTCTGCGCCCGCTTCGTCGTCGATGCGCGGACGAGGTTGCGCTGGACGAAGTCCTCGAGCCGGGCGATCTCATCCTGCTGCTTCTCGTACAGCTTCATTTGCTGCTCGTACTCGGCGGCTTTTAATTCCATATATTTCGTATAATTGCCGGTATAGCGCTTCGCCTGATGCCGCTCGATCTCGATAATGGCGGTGACCATCGCATCCAGGAAATAACGGTCGTGGGACACGACCAGCACCGCTCCCGGATAGGAACGGAGATAATTCTCGAGCCATGTCAGCGTATGGATGTCCAGATGGTTCGTCGGTTCGTCCAGAAGCAGCAGATCCGGCTGCTGGAGCAGAATGCGGGCCAAGGCCAGCCGGGTCTTCTGGCCGCCGCTCAGCGTATGAATGGGCGTGCCCGGATCCATCTGGCCGAATCCCATCCCGTGAAGCACGCTCCGCACCCGCGTCTCCATCTCGTAGCCGCCATGCATCCGGAACCATTCCGAGCGCTCGGCGTATCTGCGCATCACCGCTTCATGGCGGGCGGCGTCAGCGGCGGTCTCCGGGTCGGCAATCTCATGTTCAAGCTGTCTCAGTTCCTGCTCCGCTTCCACTAACGGGGCGAATACGAGCATCATCTCGTCCCAGATGGAGCGGTCGGATTGCAGTCCGCTGTTCTGGGCCAAGTAACCGATGCGTGTTTCTTTGGCTTTATAAATGGTCCCGCTGTCCGGGGACATCTCGCCGGCGATGAGCTGCAGGAGCGTCGATTTGCCGGCCCCGTTGACGCCGACCAGCCCAATCCGCTCGCGCTCCAGAATCTGCAGCGTAATATTCGACAATACGGGAGTTATCCCGTAATTCTTGCTCATGCCGTTCACTTGAAGCAGCATAGGGGTATCTCCTCCGTTAATCACAAGCTATTCTCGCATCGCGGTTCGAAAATAATGAAAATGTACCATAGGCGATGATGACATCATTTCATTTTCAATCCGTTGCTATGCCATGGGGCCAGGCGGTCAGGCCGACGGGAATCGGGGATTCCGTTTCGGTCCGACCCCTTTTCTATTCTCGCCGATCGCGGGAAATTTGTCTATCAATCCGCCCCTGAACCGATGAAGAGCGCCGCCGGCCATATGCTTCAGTCAAGGACTGGGAGAACGCGGATCGGACCCGGACGGCCGCAACGGGAGGAGGTGTACGCAGGGAGCCCCATCCCGGCTCGGAATGGGGCTCTCCATTGGCAGCGCCGGATTCGGTACTCGCGATCGCGAGCAGATGCGGGGCTGTCCCGGATTCATCACAAGTTCAGCATCAGCTTAGCCAGAGTAAAGTAGATGATGAGCCCGGTGCCGTCCACCAGAGTGGTAATGAACGGTCCGGAGACGACGGCCGGATCGACTCTAAGCTTGTGCAGGACCAGCGGCAGCACCGCCGCGATAAGAGAGGCCCAGATCACGATGAAAATCGCCGTGACGGCAACGACGCTTCCGATATCAAAGCCTACGCCGAGCAGCTGGGCGCGAAGAAACGTGGCTGCGCCCATACAGAGTCCGAGAATGAGACCGGTCGCCACCTCTTTGCGAACGACTCTGAATATATCCTTCGGCTTCACTTCCCCGAGCGCCAGAGCGCGAACGAGAGTCGTTACGGTCTGGGTTCCCGTATTGCCGCCCGTCCCGACCAGCAATGGGATAAAGAATGCGAGCGCGATGACTTCCGACAGCGTATCTTCAAAGTAGCGCAGCACATTCCCCGTATAGGCCTCGGCTACGAATAGGACAAGCAGCCATGCGATTCGCTTGCGAAATAGCTTCCAGAAGGAATTTTTAAAGTACGGTACTTCTAAGGGCTGGCTTCCGCCCATTTTCTGAAAATCTTCCGTCGCTTCTTCATGGATAACGTCAATTAAATCATCGACGGTGATTATCCCGATCATTCGCTGCTCCTCGCTTACGACGGGAAGAGCCACCAGATCATAGTTGGATAAAATCGTCGCAACCTCCCGCTGGTCCATCCGGGCGGACACCGAGACGAAATCCTTGAGCATGATTTCCTCCAGCTTGGCGCCGGCCTTGGCGAGGATCGCCTGCTTGAGCGACACGATCCCGACCAGCTTGCCGTTATTGTCCAGCACATAGAAGTACGATACCATTTCCGCGTCTTGCCCAACCTTGCGGACATGCTGCAGCGTATGCTCCACCGTCCAATAATTCCGGACCGCAATATAATCTACCGTAGCCAGGCTCCCGGCCGACTCCGGCGGGTATTGCATCAGAGCGCTGATTTTCTCCCGGTAATCGGCAGGCAGCAGCTCCAATAATGTTCCGGCTTGATGTGGATGGATGGCCAGCAGCAGATCGGCCACTTTATCGCTGGACATCTCATTGAGCATGGAAGCGGCTGTCTCCTTGGTCCCGCGGTCTAAAATTCGGTACTGCAATTCGGGATCGGCATATTCCAAAATTTCCGCCCCCAAGGCAGCCGGAAGCTTGGCAATAAATTGAATTTGCTCGCTTTCCTCAAGTTCTATTAACATCTCGGCCAAATCATAAGGTTGGAACCGGGCGAGGAACTCATTGAGGCCATCCCGCTTTTGTTCGGCCAGTCTATCTTTCAAATCTTGAATCATCCATTTTTGAACCATGTTTATTCCTCCTATCGCAAACATCCTTCCGCGTATGATTGCTTGCTCTCCATTCGGCAAGCAGACACAAAAAAGCTCTCCCTGCGCCTAGGAGAGCTTGTAGTTCCTGTTCTTCATTACACTCACTGCTTACATCTATGCATGCTTAAATACACCTGCCCCGGTACCGGGCAGCGTGATGAATGCAGCATGAATCACAAGTAAGGGTAAAGAGAACCTCATTCTCCCTCTTCGCAAGATTATGAACTTGATTCGATGACGGATTACTGGAACTACTATCCATTGAGTGTTCTCCCCCCTTTGCAGAATAAACTAAAAACCCTCCAGGAGTCCTAGAGGGTTCGATGAATGCACGCAAATATAGAACATTCCCGCGCCCCCTAGTTGAGTTTTAGCACTATGCAACGTAAAGAGAAGCCTTCTTCCCTTAGCCACGTTAAGAAAAGCCTTAATCCGGCAATTCCTGTTCTACCCATGGGCATCTTTCGATATTTCTGGGCAGTGGCCTATGTTTGCATAGGAGCCTCACCTAACAAGGTCTTTATGACATTGTCAACCTTAACACCGGCTGTGGATGTTGTCAACCTCCAGGGAACAACTTTAACCTTTTCATAACCTCTTTTGGGGGAGGAGTCCATACACTGGAGTAGTGTCTGGGGATCAGTGAGGCATGATTTTCGATCACGCTAACGTTTTAATAATGGAGGATGCTCGAGGTGAGTTCATTTGAAGCAAACGATCAAAGGCCGGCCGGACTTTCTGCTCCTTTTTGTGACCTTGCTGCTGGTTCTGTTCGGATTGGCGATGATATACAGCGCAAGCTCGGCCGTGGTCAGTCTCAAATATGAAAATCCGTCCTATTATGCGTCAAAGCAAATGTTGTTCGCTCTCATCGGACTTGCCGCTATGTTTGTGTTCATGAATATTCCGTTTCGAAAATGGAGCAAGGCCGCCCCCTTCTTGTTGTTGCTCTCGATCGTGCTGCTTGCGCTCGTCCCTTATTACGGCATCAAGGTGAATGGCGCCACGCGATGGTTCAATGTGGGCGGGATGCGGTTCCAGCCGGCCGAGTTCGCGAAGCTATCCTTAATCATCTACCTGTCGCATATGATCAGCAAAAAGGGAGAACGGATTCGCTTATTTTCCGGGGGATTGCTGCCCATTCTCACGGTCATTGGCGTCATGCTGCTTCTAATTATGCTGCAGCCGGATTTTGGTTCGGTCATGATCATTTCGATTCTGTCAATGACCATTATTATTATCGGCGGGGCGGATATGCGTCATATCGCGATGCTTGGCGGGGGTTTTGGGGTGCTGTTGGTCATTCTTGCCTTCAGCCGCAGCTACCGGTATCAACGGATTATGTCGTTTTTGAATCCGTTCGATGATCCGGAAGGAGCCGGCTATCAATTGATTCAGTCTTTGATCGCGCTGGCACACGGAGGAGTGACCGGAACAGGATACGGCCAGAGCGTGCAGAAGCTTTTTTATTTGCCGGAAGCGCACACCGATTTTATTTTTGCCGTCATCGGAGAGGAATTCGGATTTGTGGGCGGATTACTGCTTTTATTTTGTTTTTTTCTTTTCTTTTGGCGGGGCCTTATGGCGGCGCTTCGCAGCGATGAGCCCTTCGGGATTATGCTCGGAACAGGCATCATTACCATGATATTTGCCCAATTCGCGTTCAATCTGGGGGCGGTGACCGGGGCGATGCCGATCAAGGGCGTGCCGCTTCCGTTCATCAGCTATGGAGGCTCTTCTCTCTTGTTATGCATGGCGAGCGCCGGCATTCTGTTAAATATTTCGCGCGATAATGATCGGAGACAGCGCGAATAGGCACGCCTTCTTACCTAATCTGCGAACTAGAGGTACTCACATGATGTTTTATATTCGCAAGCTCAAAAAATTGGACAAGCCGACGCTCCTTGTGCTGCTCGGTCTGATGATTCTAGGGACGGTCGCCGTAGATCAAGCCACTTCCGGCACGAATCTCGACGGCCTATACAAGTACAGCCTTGTCTTTTTCGTTCTCTTCCTTATCCCCATGCTGCTGATCGCCATGCTCGACTACTCGATATTCACAGGCGCCGCCGCTTATATTTTATATGGAATCGGGCTTGCCCTGCTTCTCTTCGTGATGTTCACCGGAGAAAATATTAACGGAGCGGTCCGCTGGATAAGAATCGGAGGCTTCCAGCTTCAGCCCTCTGAACTGGTTAAAATCGCTGCCGTGCTTGTCACCTGCAATCTGCTGCAAAAGCGATCCGGCAACAAGCTCCGGTTCCTTCAGGATTTGCTTCCGATTGGCGCCGTGTTCTTCGTTCCGGCCTTCCTCGTGATGAAGCAGCCGGATTTGGGCACGGCGCTCGTGTTCGTCGCCGTCCTGCCCGTCATGCTGTGGGTGGGGAATATCCGCGTCTTGCATATGCTGCTGCTGCTGGCGTCGATGGGCTTGCCGGTCGGGGGCGTTTGCTGGCTGTATTTTGCGAATTATGACATTCTGGCCACCCTGTTGAAGCCCCATCAATTGTCCAGAATCGAGACGTTTCTTGAACCCGGACTCGATCCGGATAAATCGTGGCATGTCAATAACGCCATGAACGCGATCGGCTCGGGTCAAATGAGCGGAAATTCCGGCTTCTACGTTGAACGCGGCTACATACCGTACGCCTATTCGGATTCCATCTACGTGGTCATTGGCGAGAAATTCGGATTTATCGGATCCTCGATTCTGTTGCTATTCTTTTATTTGCTTATATTCCGCATGCTGTTTATCGCCCGCGAGAGCCGGGAGCTGGCCGGTTCCTATCTCGTTGTCGGCTTGGCCGGCATGCTGCTGTTCCAGATCTTCGTCAACATTGGGATGCATATCGGCCTGTTGCCGCTGACCGGCATTTCGCTACCGTTCATCAGTTACGGGGGCAGTTCCCTGCTGGCGAATATGCTGTCCATCGGGCTGGTGCTGAGCGTCCATGTTCACAAGGATGACATCTCGATAGCGGCAGAGACTGACGGCCTGATGAGATAGATAAGGACGTGCCCGATTAGGTGAATTGGAGCATGACGAGTCATCCCTCTGCGCGCTGCGCAGGGGTTTTCGCATTGCTTGAGCTATCGTTCTATTCGCGCATATGAACGGGAAGAACGTGCGGCATGGCGTTTGCCGCCAAAAATGGGCCGGATGGTGGCGCTAACGGGGGAAGGATGGTAAACTAAGGTTGAAAATAATGAAAAATGAATGAAAATTGAGTACATAGCATATAAACTGGCCTGCGGAATTCCGATACAACTTCAGGGCCGTAATAGAAAGGGGCGGTAACGTTGACGGCAGCGGAGGAGAAGCGAATGCTTCGTCTGCAATATAAGGCGCGCAGGCAGGCGGTCGGCCGGCAGGAGAGGGAGGCCGGCAGCGAAGCCGTGTGCCGGCGGGCTTACCCATTCTTGAAAGCGCTGCGAGAGCGGCATGGCCGTCCCTTGCATTTATGCGCCTATTTTCCGTTCGGCAATGAGCTGGATATTACCGCTGTGCTGCTTGACTCCCGGAAGCGGGGCGATGTCGTCTATCTTCCGCGCACGGACGCGGCTTCGCGGACGATGTCGCTGCACCCGTGGACAGAGCATACGGTCTTGACGACGGGAGCCTTCGGCCTGCAGGAGCCGGGCCCCGAAGCGGAACGGCTCGATCCGGAGCATTGGGACAAGCTGGACGCGATTTTCGTTCCCGGCATCGCCTACGACCGGCAGGGCGGACGGCTCGGGCTGGGCGCAGGTTATTATGACCGGTTCTGGCACGCCTATCTGGAGGCGCTGGACCGCGCCCCGTTGGAACGCAGACGCGCCGATCGCGCTGTAAGGCTGGCTTGCATCTATTCGTGGCAGCTGGCGGAGCGCGTCCCGATGGAAGCGCATGATATCGCTGTCGAGTGGCTGATAACCGAGGATGAGATCATCGCTTGCGCAGCCGCTGGAGAGCTGCCGCTAACCGGGAAGAACGGCGGCCGCGAGTAGTTAAGGATTGGATGATATCGCATGCGGAAGAAGGATGGACGTCCTTCCTTCGCGTGCCAATATATTGAAGAAGGCCGGTTGCTGCCGGCTAGGCGGGAGGAGGAGCCCTGATGCGCTGGAAAGTAGCAATATTGACGGCGAGCGACAAAGGATCCCGGGGAGAGCGCGAGGATACGAGCGCCCAGGTCATTCGGGAACTCGTCGAAGAAGAACTTCATGGTGAGATTGTGGAATACCGGATTGTCCCGGATGAGATGAATGAGATCTCCGCATCGCTCATCGAGATGGCCGACTATTTTCAGGCCCATTTGATTATTACGACGGGCGGTATCGGCATGGCGGAGCGGGACGTGACGCCGGAGGCGACGCTCAAGGTCGTCGATCGGCTCGTGCCGGGCATGGCCGAAGCGATGCGCTTCGCCTCGATGCAGAAGCAGCGCAGGGCGATGCTGAACCGCGGCGTGTGCGGGGTAAGGGGGCGGACCCTTATCATTAATCTGCCCGGAGACCCGAAGGGCGTGCATGAGAATCTGCTGCCGATTATGGATCAGATTCCGCATGCGCTCGCCGTGCTGAACGGGGATCATAAGGGCGCGGAATAGAATCCTTCATAAGATTGTGACAGATTATTTGGTATATTACGGATGGCGCATATGATATGATGTAGATCACAAGCACTCTATTCTAGGATCTGCAGAAAGGAGATATTTTCGCTATGTTCAACGGTATTGGCGTCTCGGGAATACTTCTGCTCTTGGTCATTGCGCTATTATTGTTCGGACCGAATAAGCTGCCTGAGTTGGGACGGGCCTTCGGCCGCACCCTGCGGGAATTCAAGGAAGGCGCCCGCGATATTATGGGGGATGAGCCGAGCGCGAAGCCTGCCCGCCAAGAAATTCAGGCGGTCGACGTCGAACCTGCTGCCCAGGAGCCGGCCAAGGCGTCCGGCGAAGCGAACAGCGCCCATCAGCGCCGCCTCCCTGAGTAACAAGACCTTGTCTGTTATGTTCAGCGGGGCGGCCCCGCTTTTACCATGGAAGGAACAGGTTGGTGAGGCATGTCGAAGGTAACGGAAGAACAAATGACACTGGTCGAGCATATTACGGAGCTTCGCAGACGTGTCGTCTATATCATCATCGTCCTCGTCATTGGCTTGGCGGCAGGATTCCTCGCCGCCGATCCGATATACGAATATTTGCGCAATACGGAGCCGGCCAATCAGATGCCGCTTCACGGCTTCTCGCTCTGGGACGGGATCGGGATATATATGAAGTTCGCCTTCATTATTGCATTGGCTGTGACGCTTCCGTTTGCGATGTACCAGCTGTGGGCTTTTGTCAGCCCGGGCCTCCGGGAAATAGAACGGCGTGCTGCCCTTCGGTACGTCCCTTTTGTATTTGTGCTTTTCGTGCTAGGGCTGTCTTTTGCCTATTTCGTCGTCTTTCCGATGGCGTTTTCGTTTACGTCGGGCATTAACAAGCATATGAACTTGACCGAGACGTACGGCATTACGCAATATTTTTCGTTCATGTTCAATCTGCTGGTCCCGATCTCGCTGCTCTTCGAGCTGCCGATCGTCATTATGTTCCTGACCCGGATACGGTTGTTGAACCCGCTGAGATTGCGGAAAATGCGGCGGGTGGCCTATTTTGTCCTGATCTTGCTCGGCACGATGCTGTCGCCGCCGGATATTGTCTCGGATTTGCTCGTGGCGATACCGCTCCTCATTTTATATGAGATCAGCGTATTCCTGTCCTCGATTGTCTACCGGAAGCAGCTGCTGGAGCAGGAGGCATGGGAGAAGGAATTTGGAGAAGGAGCCGATACGACGGCGGTCTGATTATGAAGTCACTTATGCAGGCGTAACAGGTACGCATGGAGCGTTCATCTTGTTGTGCCTGCATTTTTTGTGCCCGGCGGATGAATGCGGTCGCTCGGCGCGCAACGGGGCCAATCCGCGGGCGGGATGGAATGTGATGAGCCTTATTGGATAAACTGGGTAAGGCGTGATCGCCCACGCCCGGATCGGAAAAATCATTTTTTCACGCGAAACCCTCTTGCAATGTAAACCCAAAATCAGTATCATAGGAATTGGTTATTAGCACTAAGCATCGTCGAGTGCTAACACCAGGCGAATGCTTCGTTTTTGAGGATTCTACCGCTGCCTGTCCGTCAGGCGCCGGGGAATTCTTCACCTTATAAACTCTTGTTCAAAGGAGGCTATTTTTCATGATCAAACCATTAGGTGAGCGCGTATTGATCGAACCAATCGCGAAGGAAGAAACTACAGCTTTCGGCATCGTTCTGCCGGATACGGCGAAGGAGAAGCCGCAAGAAGGCAAGGTTGTCGCGGTAGGTAACGGGGTATGGAAAGACGGTCAACGTGTGCCGCTCGATCTGAAAGAAGGAGACCGCGTTATTTTCTCCAAATATGCCGGTACTGAAGTGAAGTATGAAGGCAAAGAGTATTTGATTATGAAAGAAAGCGACGTTCACGCTGTTATCGGCTAATCGGGCCGGCGGAACAGCCTTGCCGACATAAGTACGATCGAGTCTTTCCGGAATGGAAGACTTCCAGACGGACATATATGCACGCCGTATCATTCTGAATGAATTGAGGAGGGTTTCACGATGGCAAAAGAAATCAAGTTCTCGGAAGACGCACGCCGCTCCATGCTTCGCGGGGTTGACGCTCTGGCTAATGCGGTGAAAGTAACACTTGGACCGAAAGGCCGCAACGTCGTATTGGAGAAGAAATTCGGTTCTCCGCTTATCACGAACGACGGTGTTACGATTGCGAAGGAAATCGAACTGGAAGACGCTTTTGAAAATATGGGTGCTCAACTGGTTAAAGAAGTAGCTACGAAAACAAACGACGTTGCCGGCGACGGTACGACAACCGCTACGGTTCTGGCGCAAGCGATGATTCGCGAAGGCCTGAAGAACGTGACGGCTGGCGCGAATCCGATGGTCGTTCGCAAAGGGATCGAGAAAGCAGTGAAAGCCGCTGTTGAAGATCTGAAGAAAATTGCGAAGCCAATCGAGAACAAGCAAAGCATCGCTCAAGTCGCAGCTATCTCTGCCGCTGACGACGAAGTGGGCACGCTGATCGCGGAAGCGATGGAGAAAGTCGGCAAAGACGGCGTAATCACGGTAGAAGAATCCAAAGGCTTCAACACCGAGCTTGAAGTTGTGGAAGGAATGCAGTTCGACCGCGGATACATTTCTCCATACATGATTACAGACACTGACAAGATGGAAGCCGTTCTCGACAATGCTTACATCTTAATCACGGATAAGAAAATCTCCAACATCCAAGAAATCCTGCCGGTATTGGAGAAAGTCGTTCAACAAGGCAAGCAGCTCGTCATCATCGCTGAAGATGTAGAAGGCGAAGCGCTCGCTACCTTGGTTGTGAACAAACTGCGCGGCACATTCACTTGCGTTGCTGTCAAAGCTCCGGGCTTCGGCGACCGCCGCAAGGCAATGCTGCAAGACATCGCTGCCCTCACTGGCGGCCAAGTCATTACGGAAGAACTCGGCCTCGAGCTGAAATCGACTTCGATCGATCAACTGGGCTCCGCTCGCCAAGTTCGCGTAACGAAAGAAAACACGATCATCGTAGACGGCAACGGCAACAAAGCCGATATCGATGCTCGCGTGAACCAAATCCGCACGCAATTGGAAGAAACGACTTCCGAGTTCGACAAAGAGAAGCTGCAAGAGCGCCTGGCGAAATTGGCTGGCGGCGTAGCGGTTATCAAAGTCGGCGCTGCGACGGAAACCGAGCTGAAAGAGCGCAAGCTCCGCATCGAAGACGCGCTGAACGCGACTCGCGCGGCTGTCGAAGAAGGTATCGTAGCCGGCGGCGGTACGGCGTTGATGAACGTATACAAAGCCGTTGCAGCGGTAAATGCTTCCGATGACGAGTTGACAGGCGTGAACATCGTTCTCCGCGCGCTGGAAGCTCCGGTTCGCGCAATCGCCGACAATGCAGGCCAAGAAGGCTCCATCATCGTTGAGCGCCTGAAGAACGAAGCGACAGGCATTGGCTACAACGCCGCATCCGGCGAGTGGGTGAACATGATCGAAGCGGGTATCGTCGACCCTGCGAAGGTTACTCGTTCCGCACTGCAGAACGCAGCTTCCGTAGCGGCTATGTTCTTGACGACCGAAGCGGTTGTCGCTGACAAGCCGGAACCAGAAAAACCAGGCATGCCTGATATGGGCGGCATGGGCGGAATGGGCGGCATGATGTAATCCATCGCCCGCAAAGCTTGATATAGCAAGGAAAAAGGCTCCCGATAGGAGCCTTTTTTCTATAAAAATAACATTTAAATAACATTTTTCAGAGTATGCTATCTTCCATGTATTTTTCAGTATGTCGCTTGCGTTTTTTTCATCTTCTCAGTCACATGCGGGTTGTAATTATGCGTCCATATTTCCAGCCCTGTTACGAAATAATTATGTACTCCTTCGACACGGAAGTTATGCACGGTGGTGATGCCGTTCTTAATCTCGATACGGTCGATCGGATAGAGTTCTGGATTTTGAAACAGGTCACCTGCTTTAGGGTGTCTTGCCTCAATCCAGCCTTGGCCGGGCACCCAGAACGGATGCTCTTCCGTTGTCGTTATCGTTATTCCTTTGACCGTAATTCGGTACGTCTCGGCCTGCCTTTTGAACAATTCCACAACCGTATTATAGGTGTATACTGGAGTCAAATCCGGAGGAACCGGTAAATAGCAGCTCTGCTGGCATTGTGCTGGTGAGGCTCTTTTTTGCTGCCGATCAAATCTCACGGGAAAAGCCCCGGGAGTATTCCGAGGCATTTCTCTTACGGGTAGACACGGGGTGGAGCATGGCCGATGGCACTCCACAAAAATGAGTTATTACCAAAAATGTCTTTCACAACAATGTCTTCTCCGTTTTTTGCACACGATCAACACTTTCTGCCCTTCTTTAAGAATAACCTTGATTGCTTTATGATGACGTCTCATTCAAGCCACCTCCTTTTCTAAGATACAATATGAGAAAGTACTTCAAATGATTGGACCAGTATCACGGCCAGTGAATTGAGGCATACCTATTATGGTTCCTTGCCTCCTTATCAGTGGGCCGTCTTTAGGGCGGTCTTTTTCTATTTCTAAATGACTTTAGCGCAGCAATACATCGCATGGGCCGGACGTGGAAAGTATTCCCGCTTGTTTCGTACCAGGCGATAAAGGCATTGACTTCATCCAAACTGAGGTCAAATTCTTTTTCTAAACCCGTGGTCATCGTTACGACAAGTATTGCTTATCACCTATAGGTTGTTCTGGTTCTTGGGGATCTGGCTCTTTCGGCTCTGGTTCTTCTTATCGATAACCGCTGACACGGCTTGAGTTCTTGGGAAAGTTATTCACAACTGCTGTTGCAGCTCCCGCACGAGCAGTTGGCATAGGTTTCTTTTCAGACCAAGCACCAGATGCCGGATCGTATACATAGGTATGATTTCGCTTGATCCCTTCATACGCAGTTCTTCCATCGGAAGATCCACCAAAAACATTAATCTGCCTATTCCATGTAGCAATTGCCGCCCCTGTTCGGGGGGCAAGCATATCGCTCTTTTTTTACCTATTCCCCTGACTCTAAACATGAAGTCCTATATATTGAAATAATGTAAAGTTTGTTATTTAATTTTCATTTCAGGTAATTTCCATTGATAATCGAACGTTTATTTGCATATACTGTTATATAGAATAGAGAACAAATGTTCGAGGTGATGGGAATGAGGCTGGATCAATACATCGGTTACACGGTTGAGATTATATACGAGGACAAACATGGAGCCATTACGCAACGGCGCATCATTATCCGGAGCATCCGGGACGGCGTGCTGCATGCTACGTGCCTAAAGGCTGGAGCATGGCGGCCGTTTCGGATCGACCGCATATTGTCCTGGCAGCCGGTTAGGGGGAGAACAGCGTGACATAACGGTCTGTGGGAGTCCAGCCGTACGAGGCTTCCACAGCATAAGGAAGCACTGCTGCGGCACCGACACGAGCGGCGTGATATTGTCTTTTATAGCAATCTATTTTTAGTTATGGGGCTGGGGACTTATGTAAGGAATTTAAAACAATTGGTAAAAAATGATATGGATAATGTCTCCTTCGGAAGATAACCTTAACAACGACCAGAACGGCTGGTTAAAATGAAGTAGGAGATGTTAGGAATGGGAATTTTAAGCGGCAACCCTAAGGATGAGCCATTGCATTATGGCGAAGTTTTTGACGTGTGGTCCTTTTCAATGAAAGCGAAAGGATGCGTATCTGTTTACCGGGCATATCACTGCCACGCAGGAGATAAGGATTTAAAAAATATATTAGGAGATTTGATTAATCAAGCAGAACTGGAAGAGAAAGAATGCGATCACATATTAATCAGCAATGGAATAGCTCCGAGCCCGAAGCTTCCTGAGCGGCCGGAAGCCAGACTCGAAGAGATTCCCGTTGGAGCGCGGCTTACGGATCAAGAATTATCCGCTTTGATTGCAGCTGATACGGCAGCCGGCATGGTAATGTGCAGCCAAATCATGGCGAAATCAATTCGTGAAGACATCGGTGCGCTGTTTGGTAAATATCACATGACGAAAGCCGCATTGGCCCTGAAAATTTTGGAGATGAATAAAGAAAAAGGCTGGTTGGTCCCGCCGCCGCTGCATATAAAGAGACCGGAGGAAGTCGAAAAATAAGATACTTGCGGAAGCTATACCGAACGAGCCGGAGATCGGGAGCATGGCGCCCATCCGGAATTGGGTATAATCCATTGTCCGCAAAGCGAAGCCCCGGATTCCTCCGAGGCTTTTTTCTTGCGGGTATAGAGTAGGAGGAGCATCGCCGTCAATGGTGGATATAATTACTCAAAACGTCTTCTGTGTCTTTTGCACACTACCAATACTTTCTGACCCCGATGAAGAACAATAGTGATTGGTCTACGATGACGTCCCATTTAAGCCACCTCCTTTCTAATATTACGATATGAGAGACAGTTAGAAATGATTGTGCCAAAGCTCCGGTATAGTAGCGTGAAAAGGCTTAATAGATGTCCCATTCTAGAACTCGGGTAGTCATTTGGAACAAGACAAACAACAAACCCCGGAGCGCTCCGGGGTTATTTCGTCGTTGTCCATGTTATTGTCTTGCCATCGCTGATTGCCGTTATTGTTCCTTGCCGGTCTGTCCGGAATATCTTAACACCGGCTTTTGTGAGCCGGTTCATGGTAACCTTCTTGGGATGGCCATACTTGTTATCCGCTCCCGCGCTAATCACGGCCCAGGTTGGTTGGACCGCGTCCAGGAACTCCTGCGAGGTGGACGTGTCCGAACCGTGATGTCCCGCCTTCAGCACATCGGCCTTCAGTTTTTTCGGATGCTCCAGCATATCGCTTTCGCTTCTGGCCTCAGCGTCGCCGGTAAAGAGGAAGGAAGTCTTGCCATAAGAGAGGTGGAGAACCGCACTCCAAGCATTCAGATCCTTGCCATACTCAGCCGCGGGGGCAACAAACTTTGCTGTGACGCCTTCCAGCGGGATTTCAAGGCCTGCCTTGGCTGACTTGATTTTGAGGCCGCGATTTTTGACGGACATCAGGAAATCCTTGTATGTATTTGTGGTGTGGCTCACTTTGGGCGCATACACGCTCTTGGCGGGAATCGCATCAATTACCGTATCGAGACCGCCGATATGGTCGGCATCCGGATGCGTCGCTATCACTGCATCCAACTCCGTGACCCCTATTTTTTTAAGGTATTCGACAACATCCTGCCCCTTATGATTATCCCCGCCGTCAATTAAGATATGCTGTCCTTTTGGAGTCTTAATCAATGTAGAATCTCCTTGGCCGACATCCAAATAGCAGACTTCCAGGGTACCAGCAGGCTGCTGAGGCTGGCCTGTCTGGCTTACTGCCGGCATCCCCGCTGAGCATCCCGCCAGGAGCAATACGAAAATAAGAACAGTCGTGATGTAGAAATGCTTCTTCATATTTCCCTCCCGTCTCATTGTAGCATATCACGGCGCCGGATACCGGCTTTTCTTCCTAGCGGGATGGCCCGGGCGGCTGGCAGAATCCATGCCTCGATGTATTCCCTTATATTTTGTAGCGGCTCATCATCTGGCTCAACGTCTGTGCCATTTGATTAAGCTGCTCCGCATTTTTCAATAAGGCCGCCATATCCAGCAGCTGCTGATCCGTGAACTTCACGAGTGTCGTGGCATGCTCCGCGTTCTTCTCGGCGATGTGCGCGATTTCGTTAACGGATGCAAGCACTTCCTCAGAGCCGGCGGACATTTCTTCCGTCACGGCGGACGTATCTTGCATTTGGCCTGCCATATCGGTAATTTCCGATAAGATGCGCTGAATGAGCTGCACAGAGTTTTCTACTTTGTAAATGCCATCGGCGACGCTATCCCGAACGTCATCCATCGATTTGACGGCCTTGGAGCCATCATTCTTCGCTTCTTCGATCAGGTCGGCGATCTCGCGCGCGGAGTCCGCCGAGCGCTCCGCCAGCTTCCTTACCTCATGGGCAACGACGGCGAAGCCTTGACCGTGTTCGCCTGCGCGGGCGGCTTCGATTGACGCATTCAGGGCAAGGAGGTTTGTCTGCGATGCGATTTCGGTGATGGCATCGACAATAACGGCCATCTGTTCCGAGCGCTCGCCCAGATTGTGAACCAAGACCCCCGAATTACGCACGGATTCATCGATCGTGTTCATCTGTCTTACCGCTTCCTGCAGCAGCATGCTGCCATTCTTCGCCTGCTCGGACGTATCCATCGACGTCTCGGAAATGCTGGTTGTGCTCTCCGCGATCCGCTGAATGCCGATGGCCATCTCTTCCATTGCCTTGGAGCCTTCTTCCGTGCCCCGCATCTGCGTCTCGGCCCCGTCGGCGACTACCTTAACGATGGATCCGACTTCTTGAATCTGTTCCGTGCTCGCTGCCGTGTGTGCGGACAACTCCTTCGAAGAGGCTGCCAATGTCGTGGCGGCGCCGCGTATTTCGGCCACCAGATGGCGAATCGAAGATTGCATCGTCTGCAGCGATTGACCTAACACGCCGATTTCATCCTTTTTCTGCCGGATGTAAGCCGGAACCTCGCCCGTGAAATCGCCCGAGCTGATCGCCTTCAGATTCGTGACGACGGTCTGAAGCGGCTTCGTAATGTTAGATGCCAGCGCCAGCGCCAGCAGCACGGACAAGATGGCGCATATCGAGCTGGTCAGGAGATTGATCTTCCCGATTTTGTAGGCTTCTTGAGTCAATTCGCTTTTTTCAACGACAGACAGGTACTTCCAACCGGTTTGCTGTGACGTATATAAATTGGTGATGTAGTCTGTGCCGTCCATTCGGATCTCGAAATGCTCCGCCGTTTTCTCTTTGATGCCGGCAAATTCCGGCACGCCGATATCCGCAATATTTTTAGCTATAAGCTCCGGGTTGCGGGGATGAGCCAGAATCGTTCCGTCGCGGGAGAGCAGAATGACATAGCCTGTCGTCCGGATTTTGATGCTGTCGAGCTGCTCGGCCAGCTTGCCGAGGCTCATGTTCAGTCCGACTACGCCCAGCGGCTTGTCGTTGCCGTCGTTGACGGCGGTTACGCTGCTCATTCGCAAAAGGCCGCTAACCGCATCCGCATACGGTTCAGACATCGTGACTTGGCCGGGATTCGCCACCCCGTCATCGTACCAAGGGCGGGTCCGCGGATCATATTGAGCGGCCAATTCATCCTCCGGCCACTGTACGTAGCCGCCACCGGCCGTGCCTACAAACACGGAGGACGTGTTGGGATGTGTTTTGGCAAACCGCTCTAATTCTTTATAAATCTCGGTTTCAATGCCTCCGTTTTTTGAAGGTGTCGCCTTGCTCTTTTCCGGCCGGTTCATATATGAGGTGATGGTGTCATCGGCTTGGCGGATGATTGGGCTGGCAGCCAGGAGCTGCACATTTTCCTTCACGGTATCGAAGTAAAGAGACATTCTGCCGTCCACCTGCGAGACTTCATTCGTAGTCGATGTCACGAAATTATCGGTGATTTCCTTTACCATGCTATTATGGACAATCACGCCAATGAGTGAGATAGGAACGAGAATTGTCACTAAAAAGGCTAGAATCAGTTTCAGCTTAATGCTTCTTAACATAGAGCCCCTCCTCTAAGATGTTTGTCGTTGTGAACTCCCCCCATAAAATTCGACTTGAGTATTTATCGTCCGAGAAAAAGGGCTTTTTAATACAAATGACCGATCTTGGCAGGTTTTGAGGCAGAAGATGAATGGATCGTTTGCAAGGAGCCATTTATCTGGAAGAGGCTGCTGCAGTCTTTTCCGGGTTGCAAGGGAGGGACGATTCGCGGAGGAGATATATGTAGTTATGTAGAGTGAATGGCAATCCGGCGCCAAGGCCCACAAACGGCTGCGAGGCCTGTCTTCTTAATAGGGGAGCGGGCTTATCGCGATGAACGAGGAGAGGAAGCGGCTGTACGAGTACCTGTTACATTTGTGCTCTGATCAGTGTTATTGTTTCTGTCTCATCGTGGCATTATCTTCTTCCAAGAATAACAGCATGCGATGAACGTTTCGGTTGAAGAAATAGCGAAAAGGTGGTAGACTTATCACAGAATCGTCAAATTCATGAGATCGTCATATTTGGGACGCCGTCTTGAGTCTGGCTGGTCGAATGCGCGCATACCCAAGACCGCCAGAAATCGTACCTTTCTGACGGCCCTAAGCTGCAAGTACATATGTTGTTCGTTATTTTTCTAAGGGCAAGGAATCAGATTATCTGATGGATGAAAGTCTGCTTATTTAACGCCTTTCATATAGCTTTGGATTTTCGGGGACAGCAAGTAGAGCAGAAGACTCAGCACGATGGCTGCCCCTCCGATTACCCCAAAGTAAAGCATCTCGGTTTCTGGTGTATAGAATTTTACGATTTGGGCGTTAATGGCTTGGGCCGCGGCATTGGATAAGAACCATAGGCTCATGGTCTGGGCCGTGAAGGCAGCGGGCGCAAGCTTCGTCGTAGCCGAGAGGCCCACCGGCGACAAGCATAGCTCGCCGAGTACCACGACGAAGTAGCTAAGCACGAGCCACAATGGGTTGACGAGCGAAGCGGGTCCGCCCAAGTAAGCCGGCAGCAGAATGATCAAAAAGGACAAGCCGCCAAACAATAAGCCCAGCGAGAACTTTTGGGGTATGGTCGGCTGGCGATTTCCGAGCTTTACCCACAACCAAGCGAATACAGGGGCCAGTAAAATAATAAAGAGCGGATTCAAGGACTGGAACCAGGCGGGTGAGATATGGATGCCTGCGAATTCCAATTGGGTACGCTTGTCTGCATAATTGGCCAGAATGGTAGACCCTTGCTCCTGAATGGCCCAGAACATAATCGAAGCAATGAACAAAGGAATGTACGCAATAACCCGCGAACGCTCGACAGGCGTTGTTTTCGGACTGCGGTACATCACGACAAAGTACAGGGTTGGAATGAGGATGCCTAGAATCCCAACCAGCTTGATAAATGTATCGAAAGTCAGAACGCCAAATGCAATCGCAACCGCGATCAAGGCGCCCAGAACCACGGCACTCACACCTAGAAGAGCAAACACCTTTTTCTTCTCGGCGGGTGAGAGCGGGTTGACGACAACCGTACCGGCAAGACCCAGATTTTTGGAGCGGGTTGCCGCATATACGGCCAGGCCGATGAACATGCCGATAGCAGCCAGGCCGAAGCCAAGGTGGAAATTATTCATTCCGACGGTTCCTACCACTAGAGGAGACAGGAATCCTCCAAGGTTGATCCCCATATAGAAAATGCTAAAGCCCGCATCCCGGCGGTTATCTTGTTCGCCGTAAATTTCCCCTACTAAGCTCGATGCATTGGGTTTCAAGAGACCGGTGCCTAACACAATCAAGATCATGGATATAAAGAACAGCGAAGCATTTCCCGGTACAGCCAGCGCGATATGACCGAGCATGATCAAGATACCGCCATAAAAAACGGCTCTCGACGTGCCTAAAATCCGGTCAGCCATCCAACCGCCGATGATTCCCGACATATACACGAGTGATCCGTAGATGGACATTATCGCAAGCGCGGTGTTCTCCGGAAACCCGAGTCCGCCCCGCGACACTTCATAGTACATAAAGAATACAAGAATAGCCCTCATTCCATAATAGGAAAATCGCTCCCAGAACTCGGTGAAAAATAGGGTGAACAAGCCTTTGGGATGCCCGAAAAATCCCTTTTGCGGAACACTCTCTATAATCTTCTTTCTGTCATTACCCGCCATAGCAACTCTCCTTTAATAAAATAATCCTTTAACGTAATGAAGCTTTATATTTTTTTATTATAATACCCTGAATTGTATGACTGCAATCATTTCGAGGTGACAATATAAGACAGTCCCGGAAAAGACTACGCTATTAATAACTATGCAGCCTCCGTTTTCAAAATGCATCCCGGGCGGATGCCGGTTACCTGCTTCGCTGGGTCTAACGATAGTAAATAAGCGATGAACGGGGATATGCACTCCAGAGAACCGCTTCTGTTAGGAGGCGGTTCTTCCTTTATTGATAGATGTTTTACGGGAAGAAAGCTTCCTATAGATTCTATATTACCCAATAATGCTAGACCTATGCCGCTATTTACCATGATCAGTTTTTGAATAGGGTCGTTTGTTATCCTATTTGATGGGAACTTTTTCCTAGACACAGGGATAGAGTCCTGATCCTTCGACAGAAAGGAGCAGACAGCTTCCGTTGCAAGCTCATTGCAGTACAAATTTCATACGTAAAGAGGTGAGCGTCCCAAACCATGAGAGAGAGAAGAAAGACCTTATATGTTTTTTTGGTCGCCGCATTGCTGCTGAACCTAGTTATTCCGCCTTCCTTTGCGAGTGCGCTTGAAGGAGTGCCGATGGAGTCAGCGGGCTTTGGCGATAGCAGGGAACTGAGTGTGACGGATCTGACCTACGGGAAGAGCTTGAACACCGTTACCAATGCAACCTATGGAACGATCACAGAAAATATGATTACGTCGGTGACGATCAAGGATGAGGCGGACCACGATATTAGAGAGGTTCGTCCTGATGTAGGTTCACGCGTGACCGTCAACTATACGTGGGAACTCCCTTCCGGTCATCCCTATGGCAAGGGCTCTACGTATACCTTCCATCTTCCGGATAAGTTCGAGACCGCCACCGAATTAAAAGGCAAACTGGCGGGGGGGGACCGGAGAAGTTGGGACCTATATTGTCACTCCGCAGGGGCAAGTCACTTTTACCTTCAGTGAAGAAATCAATGCAGGGCAAGGCATGACAGGAACCTTCCATGTCTGGAGACAATTCGACAAGAGCAAGCTAAGCGGCGGGACGCGTGAAGATATCCTATTTGATATTCGGGATAATTCCAATTTTATCATCCCGGTTCACTTCAAGCCGGCATCCGGCAAAGATATGGACAAGCGGGGGAAGACCGATAAGGACCGAAATCCTCGCGAGGTTCGCTGGGAAGTGGACTTTAACAAGAGTGAACGTGAAATTAAAGACGCCGTCTTTACCGATACGATTACTCCAGAGGGACTTGAAATCAAAGAGGGAAGCATCGGGCTGTACAAGCTGCGGGTGTTATTAAATGGCCAGGTAGAGCCGCTCGAACCCGTGGACATTGCCGGGAAAGTGAAACGAACTGAAACTGGCTTTGAATTAAAGCTGGGTACGATACAGGATGCTTATCGGGTGACGTACACAACGGAGATTGTTGATGGCGAGAATAATAAAACGTACAGCAATACAGCCAAGATAACGGGCAGCAATAATATAGAGAGTGAAGCGCCGGCTAATGTCAGCGTTATCTTCAGCGAACCGCTGGCTAAGGAATCGACAGGCTATACGCCGAGTACCCAGACGATTCAATGGGCGATTCAATACAACTATAACGAGCGGGAAATCTCTCAATCCAAGGCGCTGCTTACGGATACTTTTGATACAACACGGCAAGAAGCAGACTTGGATTCCTTTGTCGTTAATGAAATGACGATTGACGATAAGGGGCGAGGGACGAAAAAAGCGGAGCTGAGCAAGGACAAGTATAGAGTGGAGAAGACCGGCGAAGGGTTTACGCTTCAATTCAAGCAGGACATTACGAACGCGTATGAAATCCGTTATTCCACGAAAGCGAAAAGCCGCGTGTATGATGAAGCCGTGAAAGTGACCAACAAGGTGCAGTACGCTGACAAGGAAGCAGACGCGGAGCGGACGATCGGCCAAGTTATATTCAGCAAGAGCGCCGGCAGCGTCGATTACAAGAACAAAACAATTACGTGGACGCTTACCTTGAACTCGGACAATGAGGACATGGACAATGTCGTGATCACCGACAGCTTTAAAGATCGGGGTTTAACCTTTATCGAGAGCAGTCTGGACATCCCGGGCCTGACCAAGAGTCAACATCCGGAGGGCACAGACGGCGATTATTCGGTGTCTCTGAATATGGCGGCGGACGAAGGGTTTATGATTAAGTTCAATAAATCCATCAATAAAGAGTATTTGATCACGTACAAGACGGCATTTGATCCGAAACTCAATAAGCCGGGCTATAAAAATACAGCTGCGTTAACATGGGACGAAGGAACGGAAAGCCAGACGCCAATTACGAAGGAAGCTGCCGTTACTCCGGACAGTTACACCAAAGATAATGGCAAAAAGGTTGGCGAATATGACGCAAGAACGAAGGAAGTCACCTGGACCATTGACGTGAACTACAATTTGCACGAGATTAAGAATCCCGTACTGCGCGATTTCTACACGGGCGAGCAGTCTTTCGATCCGGCAAAGGTGTAGGTTCGGCATTTACTTCTTACAGGCGGCGCAGACGGTGTTCGAACAGGGGATGCGCTTAAGCAAGGAGCCGATTACGTGGTGACTCCGATCAAGCAGGAGGGCACGGGCAAGGACGGCTTTGAACTGGTATTCAAGAAGCCGATTGATTCGGCTTACCGCATTGCCTATATCACGAGTCTGGAAGACCATCCTGTGACGAAAGCGTACACCAACGATGCCAAGCTTTACGACGGGGATATTGCCGCGGAACCTTTATTCAAAGGAACTTATACGGTCACGCCGAAGCATGGCGGAGAATATATCAGCAAGACGGGCCGCCAAGGGACAGGCACGGAATCCGACATATTTTGGAATATCAGTCCTATATCGACGCGGGGCACGGAGAAAAACTGGATAATAAAGTCTCCTTCCAGGGGCAATCTTCCGGGGACGTCGTTACAGGAGATGAAAAAGAAATTATCGTGAGGCTCGCGGGAGCAGGCGGTGAGGCTATCCCTTCGGGTCGCGGGAATATTATCGTTCTGAAAAAGGATGGATCAGGCAAGCCGTTAGCGGAAGCTTCCTTTGCCTTGTATGATAAGTCGGGCCGGATTTTGCTGCAAGGTCCTGTAGTAACTGGCGCCGATGGAAAGATAGTTTTGCAGGATCTTCGCTATAAGGACTATATTTTGAAAGAATTGTCTGCTCCAGAAGGTTATCTTATCGACAAAACCTATGAAGCCGGCGTTGCAATCGAGTTGAGAAAAAGCGAAGATACCAAAACGATTGTGAATGTCAAAGGCGTCTGGGATTTCGAGCTGACGAAGGCCGATGCGGATGAGCCTTCCCGGACGCTGCCCGATGCGGTGTTCAAGCTTCAACAGGATCATGGCAGCGGGTATAAGGATGTGTCCGGGAAGACCGACTTGAAGACGGATCAGAACGGCAAGCTCTATCTGTCCCATCTGGAGCCGGGCGGACACTATCAGCTCATTGAAGTGGAAGCTCCGCAAGGCTATGAACGGGACGAAACGCCTATTTCGTTCACGATCGGGAAGAACCAGACTTCTCTTCTCAAGCGGACCGTGGTAAATAAGCCGATCCCGGGTTCCGTCGAATTGACGAAGAAGGATGCTTATGACGGACAGCCGCTCTTCGGTGCCAAGTTCGAGCTGCGGGATGCGAAGGGAGCCGTCGTACGGGACGAGCTGGTCACCGACCAAAATGGAAAATTGGTCGTCAACGGGTTGAAGAAAGGCAGCTATTCCTTTGTCGAGACGGCTGCGCCTGAAGGGTATGAGAAGAACGCCAAGCCGGCAACATTTGATGTGAAAAATAATGAAACGACGATCATTGCCTTTACGAACGAACTGCGCCCGGGAACCGTGAAGCTGATTAAGGCCGAAGCGGGGCAGCATGACAACAAGCTTGCCGGAGCCGAGTTCCGGATTCTGGATGCCAGCCAAGAAGTTGCGAAGGATCGGACAGGGAAGGAACTGTCGCAATTGAGGACGGACGAGAACGGACAGGTGCTCCTCCCGAACCTGAACCCAGGCAAGTATTATGTTGAAGAGACGAAGGCGCCTGCCGGGTATATCCTGAATCCGCAGTTGGTTGAATTCCAAGTGAAGAGCACTGTCGAGACCGTGGTGCTTATCGAGAATTCGCGCGAGCCTGAAGCGCCGCAGACCGGAGCGGCGAAGCTGATCAAGGTCGACAGCAGCCGTTCGGACCTCAAGCTGGCAGGCGCCAAGTTCCGGCTCCTCGATGCCAATAAGGAACCCGTCAAGGATCGGACCGGAAATGACCTGCCGACCCTGATCACCAATACGAACGGGGAATTGCTTGTTCCGAATCTTGCGCCAGGGGCATATATTTTCGAGGAAATCGAGGCGCCTTACGGCTACCTCATCAAGCATAAGCAGACCGGGTTCGAGATTGTCGCCGGACAGGAGAAGCTGGTTACAGTCGAGAATACCCGTTACACGGGAGGAACGGCATCTCCTTCCGAACGGGATGATTCCGACACGCCGGGCACATCCGGCAATTCCGGCCAGCCGGCTGCGCCAGGAACGACGGCAAATCCGAACGTGCCTACCGTTCCGGGTACTATCGTCGAACCGGGCAACGGAACGAATCCGGACAGCGGAATGAATCCGGATCAGCCTTCCGTGCCAGGCGGCAGCGGGGAGCCTGATGGAGAAGATACAGGCGGCGCGGCACAGCCTGACGGCGCTACGGAGGACAACCAGGACGGAGAGTCTGCCAACAATTCCGATAACGAGGCCGACGCCGGAAATGCGGATGTCAATGGCGATTCTGATGCGGTTACGGAAGCGGATAATCCAAAAAGCATATTGCCGCAGACCGGCGGGGGAGCGCCTGTGTCCCCGATCGCAGGCTGGTTCTTATGTGCCGCAGGTGTTGGATTGTGGTACATGCGGAAAAGAATGAAGAGAGATGCGGCATAACGCTACCTTAACAACCGCCAAGGGTAAGATTCCTTGGCGGTTTTTCGCAGTTTTTTTGGCGCTGACAAGCTCAGGGCAGCGGGAGGCAAATTGAAAAGCGTATATTCTGCCTTAGAAATGGCCTAAAATCGGTAAGGGTTCTCCCCTCCCGTTTCTATAAAAATAATCTTTTGGCACGGGACATCTGCAATCGGCGCATTCTACCTTGCCATCATAGAATTTACTATGGAAGATAGAGAAGCTGAGCATCATAGCGTCAAGTCACTCTTTCTACCGCAATCGGATTTGTTTTCTTCCAGATTAAAATTTTCTGAAGAGAGCTGATGAAAAGTGACTATCGAGATCAAGCAGCGATTGCTTCCCGACGGGCGGCCGAACAAGCCGAGCCGGCCGATGAAGCCGCAATATATTACCGTTCACAATACGGATAACACCGCTCCCGGGGCTACGGCGGAAGCGCACAGCCGTTATATTTTGAACGGGAGCGGCGGCACGCAGACAAGCTGGCACTACACGGTAGATGACCATGAGATATACCAGAGTCTGCGGGATGATGAGCAGGGCTGGCACGCGGGCGACGGCAACGGCCCCGGAAATACGTCATCCATCGGCATCGAGGTCTGCATGTATCAGGGCATGGACGAGCCGTTGGCATGGCAGCGGGCCGCGGAGCTGATCGCTCTGCTGGCCAAGCGGCACGGCATCGGGCTGAACGCTGTCGTGCCGCATCGCCACTGGAGCGGGAAGGCGTGCCCGTCCCGGATTCTCCCGCGGTGGCAGGAGTTTATGCAGCTGGTAGAAAAGGCGATGAAGGCGTCGGACAAACCGATCCCGCCCGACATTGCAGGCCACTGGGCGGAGGCGGCGATCAGAGCGGTGATCGAGGCCGGAATTATGGTGGGCCGCGACACCGGGAATTTCGAACCGAATCAGCCGATCACCCGCGCCGAGGTGGCTGTGGTCGCCGAACGGTTACTGAGTCGTATAGCAAGTAACCCGTGAGAAAAAATAGGCCGACAAGGCTCATGGCCGGCCTATCTATATGAGGAAAACCGATGAGGCAATCCCCTTTTCAGATGACCCGGAGCGCAAGCTTCGGTCATTTTTTTTGCCTTTTATGCGCTACATCATAGATTAAACACATCCGGAAAATAATAAACATAATTTTCGGATATATAGAAAATTATTTTCCTGAAAGCATTTACAATGAGGTTTTTGTCTGATAGGCTATGGGTAAGCAGCAATCATACATCAATCAGAAGGAGCGAGGACGGTATGGGGAACAGGCTGAAGTATGATGTGGTCGTCATGGGGGGCGGCATCTCGGGAGCGATGGCCGCCGTTGCGGCATCCAGCTTGGGGGCGAAGACCCTGATTGTAGAGTCGCACGGCTTTCTTGGCGGGACGCTTACCGCGAATGGGGTCGGCCCGATGATGACCTTCCATGCGGGAGAGAAGCTTGCCATTCAAGGATTTACGAACCAGTTGATTGAACGGCTGAAGAAGCAGGACAAGTCGCCGGGGCATATTTTCGACACGGTCGGCTTCACGTATTCGGTCACTCCGTTCGATGCCGAAGCGATGAAGCATGAACTGGAGCTGATGGTCACCGAGAGCGGCGGGGAGATTCTGTACCATACGATGCTGGCCGGCGTGAAGACCGAGAGCGGGCGAATCGTCAGCATCACGGTGTGCAATAAATCGGGTCTGAGCGAGATCGAGGCGTCCGTATTCATCGACGGGACGGGCGACGGCGATTTGTCCGTCGGCGCGGGAGCCGAGTTCACTAAAGGCAGGGAATCCGACGGGGCCATGCAGCCGATGACGTTGAAGATGAAGATGTACAACGTCGATATTTCGAAGGTAAAGGAATATATTCACGCCCATCCGGAAGACTTTCCGCTGTACCAGGGCGATACGTCCATCATCGAGAAGGCGCCGCGCCTGTCGGTAGGCGGGTTCGACAGCCTGTTCAAGCTGGCGAAGGAGAGAGGCGAGATCTCGATTCCCCGGGAAAATGTGCTGTTTTTCGAGACGAATAACCCGGGCGAGGTCATCCTGAATACGACCCGGATTCTCGGTCATGACCCGACAGATGCGTTCAGTCTCAGCAAGGCGGAGATGGAAGGCCGCAAGCAGTGCCGCGAGCTGGAGCTGTTCGTGCGCAAGTATATTCCGGGCTTCGAGCATGCGGTCGTGGAATCGACCGGACCGACTATTGGCGTTCGGGGTTCCCGCCAGATTAAGGGCGTGTATACGCTGACGGCCGAGGATCTGCTGGAGCAGCGGTTGTTCGAGGACACGATCGCCCATTCCGGCTATCCGATCGATATCCATAGTCCGGACGGGGAAGGAACGAAGCATCAGAAGCTGGAATGGGGCGGCATGTACAGCATTCCTTACTCCTGCATGATCACGGATTCCGTGCATAACCTGATCGTCATCGGCAGATGCATTTCGGCCACCTTCGAGGCGCAGGCCGCGATGCGGACGACGCCGACGACGGGAGCGATCGGCCATGCCGGCGGCGTAGCCGCCGCGGTAGCCGCGAAGAACGGCATCGGCGTGCGGGATGTGGACATCAAGGAAGTCCAATCCGTACTCAGAGCGCAAGGCGCTTATTTAGAAATATAGATGAGCCTGAGCAGGATAAGAACTTGATTCGAGAGGGGAAATCATCGTGACATCGTTAATGTGGGTTCAAGCCATCGGCATTTTACTTGTCTTTCTTGTATTCGTCGGGTTAATGATGACCCGGAAGCTGCCGACCATTCTCGCCCTGCCCTTGATGGCCATTCTGTTCGCCGTCATCGCCGGCGTGCCGTGGATGTCGAACGATCCCGAGGCGACCACGATTGCCAAGACGATTCTGTCGTCCGGCTCGATGCGGCTGTCCGGCGCCATCGCGGGCTTGGTGTTCGGGGCCTGGTTCGGCCAAATTTTGAATAAAGTCGGCATTACGAAGTCGATTATCCGCAAAGCGGCCGAGCTTGCAGGCGACAAGCCGGTGCTGATCGCGGTCTTGTTTTTCGCAACCGCATCTATTATTTTCTCGGCGGCCGGCGGACTGGGCATGGTCATCCTGGTCGGTACGATCGTCATTCCGATTATGCTGACGGCGGGCATTTCCCAGTTCGTCGCCTCCATCGTCGTCATTTCCGCCGTCGGCGTCGGGGCGCTGTTCAACGTCTCCAACTGGGCCGTCTATGTGGACGTGCTCGGCCTCTCGGTGCAGACGATTGCGGATTATACGCTGGTCGCCGCGCTGCCGCTCATTCTCGTATCGTTGGCGATGATTATTTTCTACATCCGGCGGGACGGCAAGGGCCGCAAAGCATGGGCGATGCCGACGGCTTCCGGCGGAGAAGGCAAAAAAGTGCCTGCCTTTGCTCTCATTAGCCCGCTTGTACCGGTCATTCTCGTCTTTGCGTTCAAGCTCGACATCGTGCCGGCGGTGGTCATCGGCGCGTTGGTTACGATACTGCTGACCTGGCCGAAGCGGCCGATTCATGTCCTGTCCAGCGCGCTGGTGGAAGGGATTCAGGACGTCGCGGGCGCGATGGCGCTCATGATCGGCATCGGCATTCTGTTGAATTCCGTCATGGCGCCGCAGGTATCGGCGCTGATCAGCCCATTGATTGAAGCGGTGCTGCCGACCAGTCCGCTCATGTACATTCTGTTCTTCACTGTGCTGTCTCCGCTCGCCATCTACCGCGGGCCGCTGAACGTATGGGGGCTGGGCAGCGGCATCGCCGCCCTGTTCGTCTCGGCGGGCATGACCCCGGTCGCGGCGATGCTGGCTCTGCGCGTCGTCAGCAACGTGCAGGCCGTATCCGACCCGACCAACTCGCATAACGTGTGGGTCGCGGATTTTACGAAGAGCGACATTAACGATATTTTGAAAAAGACGCTTCCTTGGATGATGGCCGCGGTGCTGATTTCGATGGTGTTCGGGTCATTCATGGTCTTTTAGAAGAAGCTAGAATCCGGGCGGAGACTTGCGGGTGTCCGCCCGTTGCCGCAGGAGGAGAACGATGGAGAGAAGAAAAGTAAGGGTTGGGATTGATGTCGGAGGCACCTTCACGGATGCGGCCGTCATTGACAATGAGACCTACGAGGTTATCGGGAAGATGAAAATTCCGACGACACATCATCATGAAGACGGTGTGGCGAAAGGGATTGTGGAGATATTACAGCGCATTTTGGAGAACGAGGGCATCTCCCCGGACGATGTAACCTTTATAGCCCACGGCACGACGCAAGCGACGAACGCCTTGCTGGAAGGGGATGTGGCCAGCGTCGGCATCATCGGCATGGGTTCCGGACTTGACGGCATGAGCGCGCGTTCGGAGTCGAATCCCGGGGATATCGAGCTGGCGCCGGGCAAATATTTGAAGACCTATCATACGTACCTGGATTCCAAAAATTTGCGGGACGAGGATATCGAAGCGGCGATTGACGAGCTGGCGCGGCAGGGGGCGGAAGTGATCGTCGCGTCCGAGGCATATAGCGTCGATGATCCGGCCAATGAGCTCCGCGTCGTCGAGATCGCGAACCGCAAAGGGATGTACGCGACCGGCGGACATGAAATCTCTCAGTTGTACGGACTCAAGACACGGACAAGAACGGCGGTCGTCAATGCCTCCCTCATTCCGAAAATGATGGAAACGGCAAATATGACGGAGAAATCGGTCAAGAACGCCAATATTCAATCTCCGCTTATGATTATGCGGTGCGACGGAGGCGTGATGAGCATCGACGAGGTGCGCAAGCGTCCGATTTTGACGATGCTGTCGGGGCTTGCCGCCGGTGTCGCAGGCGTCCTGATGTATGAGAAGGTGTCGGACGGCATCTTTTTCGAGGTCGGCGGCACGAGCGTCGATATTTCCGTCATCAAGAACGGGAAGGTCATGATTAAGAATGCTCAGGTCGGCGGACACCGGACCTATTTGCAATCCCTGGATGTGCGCACGCTCGGCATTGCCGGCGGAAGCATGATCAAGGTGGCGAACGGGAAGATCACCGATGTCGGTCCGCGAAGCGCCCATATCGCGGGCAAGGACTATGAGGCGTTCGCTCCGGGCGATGAGATCATCAACCCGAAGGTCAAGTTCGTCAGCCCGCGGGAAGGGGATCCGGCCGAATATATTATCTGCCAGAGCGAGAACGGCAAGGAATTCTCGTATACGCTGGCTGGCGCGGCCAATATTCTCGGTTATATCCCGGAAGGCGATTATGCGCGGGGGAACAAGGAAGCGGCGGTGCGGGCATGGGAAGCCTTTGCCGCCCATGTCGGCCTGAGCGTCGAGGAGGCCGCCAGACAGGTGATGGATATCGCCATCGACAAGACGATGAAGACCGTCAATGAGATGATCGAGGACTACGAGCTGGATCGCTCGTTCGTGACGCTGGTCGGGGGCGGAGGCAGCGGCGCGGTGCTTGTCCCGGCCATGGCGGAGCGGGAGCGGTTCCGCTTCCAGATCGCGAACAATGCGCCTTTCGTGTCGACGATCGGCGTCGCCCTAGCGATGGTGAAGGAGCAGTTGGAGCGAACCGTCGTGAATCCGACGGAAGAAGATATCAAGCGAATTCGCTCCGACATCGTCGAACGAATCGTCCAATCGGGGGCCAACGAGGACACGGTCGAGGTGACGATCGAGATCGACAGCCAGAAAAACATTTTGCGGGCCGTCGCGACGGGCTCGACAGAGCTTCGCTCCAAAGATCTGGGCCAGGAGGCGCTGTCGGTCGAGGAGATGGCCGCCATCGCCGCGAGCTCGGTCGATCAGCCGGCGGACAGTATGAAGCTGGCGTCCCGGTGCGGCCGCTGGAGCCTGTTCGTCGGCGAGGAGACGAAGAAATCGTTCTTCGGTCTAATCAAGAAGAAGAGGAACTATGTGAGCGTGCTCGATCGGGAAGGCGTCGTCCGGTTCAAGAAGGGGAACGTTCATTTTGCGAAGGTGGCCAAAGGTGAGTTCGGGAACCGGCTGCATGAATTTTTGGACGACAATACGATCTACTCCGACGCGAACGCGACCATACCGAAGGTCTTCGTCTTTTATCGGGAGAAGATGCTTGATCTGACCGGGATGCAGACGAAGGAGCAGTTGATGTCGATTCTTGAGATCGAGACGGAAATGCTGAAAGAGGAAGAAGAATTGATCGTCGTAGCCTACCAATAAGGAGGGGAAGGAATGCCGGACGAGGTTATCCGCCGCTTGACGGAAAGGGATGGATCCGATGAATGGCTGGCGTGCGCCGAGCTGGAGCAGGATCCTCTTTTCCGCAAAATACCGCAGGAACGAATTCCGTACTATGTAAGCAATTCATTGAAACGGGGGAGAGAGACGGCGGCTGTATACAAGGGGAAGCGCAAGTCCATCCGGGATCTGTGTCACATGGAAGGCTTGCGGTATGAAGTGACGAACCGGTCCGGCAACTTCCACAACGTCAGCTTCCGCGCGCAGATTGATTTCGCCCAGAGCCCGCCGGCGATTGTCATTTATGCCTCGTCGCTCCGCGATATGCGGGAGGCTTACCGGACGGTGATGGGGAAGGGATGCGAGGAGCCGGAAGAAGAGCTGGAGCGGCTGATCGACATTCATTTGGCGCATGAGTTTTTTCATTATACGGAGTACCGGGCGGGGCAATTCACGAATGAGACGCTGGAGCCGATCGAGATTTTCAAGCTCGGAAGCTGGTATACGAAGCGATCCAGCATCGTGAAATGCAGCGAAATCGCAGCGCATGCGTTCTGCAAGACGATGCTGAACCTGCCCGTTCTGCCGAATGCGCTCGATTACGCTTTTCTAGTCGAGACGGGGGCAATGGATGCCGCCGAGCTTCGCCGGCGGGCCGAAAATTGGAAAATGATGTTGGCTTGATTTTCTCATTACTTCCCTTGATATGATATAATGGGGTGTGCTAGCGAGGTTACCGGATTCGCATTTTTTTCCCATTGGCAGTCAGGAGGAGGTACCATGTCTTCACAGGTTCCGGCGGTCATCGCAAAAATTGTATCGCAAACGCAAAAATTAACATACGGCGAAAATCAAATCGCCAATTTCGTTATACACAATCCGGAATTCATCACCCGTAACACGATTACGGCGATCGCGAATGAAATCGGCGTGTCCGAGACAAGCATCAACCGTTTTTGCAAAAAGGTGGGCTTCAAAGGCTTCAACGATTTTAAAATCGCGTTCGCCCAGGATGCGTTTTACCGGGATATGCAGGCCAAAAAGAAGGAGCGGCGCGAGATCAACGTCATTGATGCGCTGGCTCTGGATTATAACGAGCTGATCGTCAACACCTCGGCGCTCATTACGGAAGCCCAGCTTCATCAAGTGGTCGAGCTGCTGAAGGGGGCGCGCAGAATCGTCCTGATCGGATTGTTCGATTCATTCCTCGCGGCCATGGCCTTGAAGAACCGGCTTGCGATTATCGGCATTCATGCCGATGCCATCAACGACAGCAGGGAAATGAAAATCGCGGCCTCCCAATGCGGTCCGGACGATGTCGTGATCGCCTTCTCGCGTTCGGGTTCAACGCGGGAGATTATTGACGCCGTCGCCATCGCGCAGGTCAACCAGGCCAAGACGGTGGCGGTGACCTGCTACGATTCGTCGCCGATTACGGAAAATGCGGTAGTGGATATTATCGCGCCGGATAAAATTTCGGTCAACAACAGCGCCTTCATGTCCAACCACATCACGTTTCTGTTTGTCGTCGATCTCATCATGAGCGTTTTCATTTCATCGGATAAGCAGTATTTGAAGAAAAAGCTGGACAGCGAAGGGATATTGGCCAGCGATCAGTCGATAACGAATTATTTTCTGTGATGGCAGGAAAGGAGGACGCTCCCGCACGGCGGGGGCGTTTTTTTGTGCCCTCTAGCGGGTGGGGTTGCAAAACAAGGAGAGAGGAAACATAGCGGCCGGCCGCACTCGAAAGCGCGGCCCGCACCGTTGGTCCCAAGCTGGGGGGAATGATGATTATCGGGCTTAGGGAATTTATTTGCTCAGGGTGTCTGTCAGCACAGGCACGATTTGCTTCTTGCGGGATACGACGCCCTTCAGAAGCGCGGTGTTGTTTTCGAGGTTAACATTGTATGCCTTCTCGACGGCGTCCGCCTTGGAGCCGAGCGCAATGGCCACGGAATTGCTGTTCAGAATATCGGTCACGACGAACACGAACAGATCGAGGCCTTTCTTCGCGATAATGCCGGACAAGGCCGCTTCCACTTCCGCTTGGCGAGACAGCACATCGTTCACGTCCACCGCATTCACTTGCGCGATTTCCACCTTTGCGCTGCCCATGGTGAATTCCTTCGCGTCAAGCGAGAGCAGCTCCTCGATGCTCTTGTCGCTCAGGTTCGCGCCCGCTTTCAGCATTTCCAGGCCGTATTGCTCCGCATCGACGCCGGCGATGGCGGCCAACTCGCGGGCAGCAGCCACGTCTTGCTCCGTGCAAGTCGGGGATTTGAACAGCAGCGAATCGGAAATGATCGCCGACAACATCAGACCGGCAATATTTTTGCTGATCGACTTCCCGTTTTCTTTGTACATTTTATTCAAGATTGTAGCGGTGCAGCCAACCGGTTCCGCCCGATAGTACAGCGGACCGCTCGTCTCGAAGTTCGCGATGCGGTGATGGTCGATGACTTCCAGCACCTGTACCTGATCAATGTCGTTGGCGCTTTGCTGCCGTTCGTTGTGATCGACGAGAATCACGCCGTTCACTTCGTTCGCCACGGTCTCTACCAGGCGCGGCGCTTCCGCTTGGAACGTATCCAGCGCGAATTGCGTTTCCCCGTTGATGCTGCCGAGGCGAACCGGCTCGACATCGAAGCCTAATTGCGTTTTCAAATCTGCATACGCAATGGCCGAACAAATACTATCTGTGTCTGGATTTTTATGTCCGAAAATAAGAACTTTTTCCATGATGCTTACTCCCTTACATCTATATTCTGGCGAGAAAAGTATACCTTAGAATCCATTTAACAATCAAGGTTACAGCGAATGGCAGACGGAATAATCGCAACATCGAAGCCGCGATTTTACCCATTTTTCAATAACTGTAGCTTGTTGCTTGCCATTCGCTTATTGTTCTCCCCATTTATTATGAAATATTAGATTTTCAAGAGATTTTCGTTTTTCCCACTTGACTTGTTCTAAAATGGGAGCGGAGGGGTAGTCGTCCGTATATCCAATGGAAAGTAAAGCAACAGGGTCAATGTGCGGAGGGATTTGCAAAATATCTCGAACATCATTTTTTTTGTAAAAACTTACCCATCCCATGGCTAAACCTTCTACACACGCCGCTAACCACATATTTTGGATGGCACATGCCGTAGAAAGAATATCTGTCTCCGGAATCGAATTTCGTCCCAGTACATGCGAACCCCCGCTTGTTGGATCGCAGGTGACACAGATCGTTAAGGGCGCCTCTTTAATTCCTTCAATTTTTAAACTTAAAAATTGGGCAGCGCGCTCTTCTTCGTAATGAATCGCCAAGGCTCGTCTTTCTTTTTCTGTCGCCCAAGCTAATCTCTCTTTGACTTCCATAGAATCCACTATAATGAAATTCCATGGCTGCATAAATCCTACAGAGGGTGCATGGTGCGCCGCTTGTAAAATTCGGCCGATAATCTCTCTAGGTACAGGATTCGGAAGAAAATTCCGAACGTCTCTTCTTTTATAAATGACATTATAAACTGCTTCTTTTTCGATCTCATTAAACATGTGATGCGCCTCTTTCATTCTGTATCGTGTCTCCATCAACCACTGCAGCTATCCTTTGATAATGTGAATTTTTTCTTTCTCTACGATATCATAGATTCCACATATTCGACAAATTAGATCAATTTTCTACTTGTTTTTGTTTCTACGTTTGAGCCGAGCGAACATTTAGATGTCAAATGAACGGTCCTTCTTTTAGTGACATTTTAGCGGAGTGATCGCACCCTCTTGTCAATCCGCTTTTTTATGCTATAATGAGGTCGAATGGACGCCCATTCACGTCATGCACAACAGAAGAAGTTATAGGCAATGGAAGTTTGGTGCAAATCCAACGCGGTCCCGCCACTGTGATAGACCGAATCGGTCTTAAGTCAGGTCTTTTGCCTAGTAACTTTGAAGGACCAGTCATTTCGAGGCGAAAGTGGCTGGTTTACAAGTCTAGTGACGATTACCGCCTCGCTAGGCTTTTTTTACGTTGCAGGAAGGCAGCCGACATTGCTGTCGGCACAGCCGGGTGGTCGCCGCCGAACAGATACGATGAAGTAGAGCTTGGCAAGCGGGGACGTTCTTCAAGGCCGAAGAACGGATGCACAGCGCCGTGCAGGTCCCTTTTTTTACTGCCTGCCGATAGCGGCACGTGATCGGACGGGTTGACGAATGTCCGGGTCACGGTGTACAGTGTTGGTAGACAATTGAATGATGGCGAGTTGCACAATGGCGTGCACCTGTATCATAAGCGAAGAGGCTTTTAAAGGAATCCGTTCTTTTAAAAGTCTCTTTTTTTATTGCCAACGACTTCATTGGAGGTGCCTGTTTATGGACAAAATATCGATGAACACCGACATTTATCTGGGGCAAGGCGCGCTGGATCGCCTGATGGAATGGCGGAATCAACGCATCTTTATCGTCACCGACCCGTTCATGGTCAAGTCGGGGATGATTAACATGCTGTTCGAGCGGCTGCATGAGAGCAATGAGCAATACATTTTCAGCAACATCGTGCCCGATCCCCCGATCGAGATCGTGACGGAGGGCGTTGAAGCGTTGGGCGCGTTCCAGGCCGATCGGATGATTGCGATTGGCGGCGGCTCCGCGATCGATGCGGCCAAGGCGATGAAGATTTTCGCCCAGAAAATATTGAATCAGCACGATATGCCGTTCGTGGCGATTCCGACAACAAGCGGAACGGGCTCGGAAGTGACGTCTTTCTCGGTGATCAGCGACAAGAAGAAAAACATCAAATACCCGCTCGTGTCCGATGACATGCTGCCGCAGGAAGCGATTTTGGACCCGGAATTGGTCAAGAGCGTACCCGACTTCATTACCGCCGATACCGGAATGGACGTCCTGACCCACGCAATCGAGGCGTATGTGTCCACCAAAGCGAATGATATTTCCGACGCCTTGGCGGAGAAAGCGATTAAGCTGGTCTTTGCCTATTTGCCGAGAGCGTACAAGGACGGGAACGACCTGGAGGCGCGGGAGAAAATGCACAATGCCTCCTGTCTGGCGGGCATGGCGTTCAATATCGCGTCGCTCGGCCTCAATCACGGCATCGCCCATGTGGCCGGCGCGAAGTTCAAGATTGCGCACGGACGCATGAATTCCTTGCTGCTGCCGCACGTGATTGAATTCAACGCCGATTACAAGCCGGGCTACGGCAGGGAGGAAAGCAACGCGGCGGCGGTCCGATACGCCGAAATCTCCAAGAGCCTGGGATTGCCGGCTCCGAATCCGAAGAGCGGCGTTCGCAGCCTGGTGCAAGCGATCAAGCAGCTGCAGAAGCAATTGCGCATGCCGCAGTCGCTGCGGGAATGCAATGTCGACGAAGCGCTGCTCGGAGAAATGAGCGCCTCGATTGCCGAGGGAGCGCTCAAGGACGGCTGCACCGCCACGAATCCGCGCGTTCCGACTGTGTCGGATGTTGTCGAAATATTGAACAAAATGTTTCAATATTAAGGAATTCAATAAATACCATGCGCGTTCAGGTTGACAACGTTTGCAGCTACAAAGTATAGTAAAAGTAACACAAAGGCGTGTTGCATATCAGTCAAAGCAAAGAGGCTTCTTAAAAATTCCACGTGAACTTTTAAGGGGTCTTTATGTGTTTTTACGGCTAATCGATGTTGTTTTCTCATAAGAAATGAGTGATGAGAGTATGGACCAACACAACGAAAAACAACGCGTCATTCAGGAGTACGTGCCAGGGAAGCAGGTCACGTTGGCGCATATTATCGCGAACCCGAACCCGGATATTTACAAGAAGCTGGGCTTGGGGAGCGATGCGCAGGATGCCATCGGCATCATGACCATTACGCCAAGCGAAGCCTCCATTATTGGCGCGGACATCGCGACCAAGGCGGCTGGCGTGCAGATCGGCTTCGTCGACCGCTTCAGTGGATCGCTCGTCATTACAGGCGATGTCTCATCCGTGGAATCGGCCGTGAATGAAGTTCTGCTGGGCCTGCAAAACATTCTCGGCTTCTCGGCTGCGAAGATTACGAGAACGTAGGAGAAGCGATCATGAAGACCATTATTTTCGCCGGCAGCACCGGATCGGGCAAGACGACGCTGTGCCAATGGCTGCACGGCCAGGAGATTACTTACAAAAAGACGCAAGCGGTGGAGACCTTCGACCAAGCGATCGATACGCCGGGGGAGTGCATCGAGAACCGTTATTTGTACAAGATGCTCCTCGTGTCGAGCGTCGACGCCGATGTAATCGGGCTTGTGCAAGATTGCACAAAGGAAGAAAGCTATTTTCCGCCGGCCTTCGCGACGATGTTCGCCAAGCCGGTCATTGGGATTGTGACCAAGACCGAGCTCGCCCGGACAGATGAGGATATCGCGCAAGCGAGAGCTTTTCTGCAAGCGGCGGGCGCAGAGCGCATTTTCGAGGTCTCAACGGTGGAGAACGTAGGAGTGGACGCTCTTCGGGCTTACTTGGAGGAGTAGGCGGTTGGTTAGCCGGATACAAGCAAATATCGACATAGAGGTGCATGACACATGAATGGAAAAATTGTAATAGTCGACGACGAACCTATTACAAGAATGGATATTCGTGAGATGCTGGAAGAGGCGGACTACAACGTAGTAGGCGAAGCTTCTGATGGCTTTGAAGCCATCGAATTATGCAAAAAGCATCTGCCCGACCTGGTCATCCTGGATGTCCAAATGCCTATCCTGGATGGGTTGAAGGCGGGCAAACGAATCATTTCAGAGCAGCTGGCCGGCGGAGTTATTCTCCTGACCGCGTTCAGCGACAAGCAGACGATTGAAAAAGCAACCTCTATCGGTGCGCTTGGTTATCTGGTGAAGCCGCTAGACGAAAAGTCGTTCATCCCTATGGTGGAAGTGACTATCGCCAAAGGCAAGGAAATACGCAAGCTGGAACAAAATCTATCGAAGCTGTCGCAGAAGATGGAAGAGCGGAAAGCGGTTGAAAAGGCAAAAGGGATTCTGATGAAGGAAAATGGCTGCACCGAAGAAGAAGCCTATCAGACCTTGCGCAAACTTAGCATGGATCGACGGTGTCCGATGATCGAAATTGCAACAACCATCGTCATTTCCTATGATTGAGATCAAGGAACGGATTCGGCGGCTGTGCAAGCGGCACACGGCACTGACGGAGGCGGATATTACCCGGCTGACGGAGATTGCCGAGTCGTTCGAAATGTCCGAAGTGAAGGATGATGTGTTCATCGACGTCCTGTCCAGTATGGGCAATGAGGCGATCGTGGTGTATCACCGCCGGCCGGATGACGGCAAATCGCTGTACCAGCGACCGGTCGAAGGCGAGAAGGCGCTGCGCGAGAACGAGCCCGGCGTCCTGAGGACGCTGGAGACCGGAATCATGTCGCAGGGGCTCATCGCCAATACGCAGGAAGATCATCTGGTTCGGCAGACGGTGTACCCGATCAAAAATCAAGACGGCGTCATTGCGGTCGTCATCTATGAAAAAGATGTGAGCGACAATATTCAAGCCCACTTCAATGTGGCGGGATCGCAATACGAAGACGGCGAGATGTCCTCGATGCTGACCGCCATGCTGCGGTTCAAGGATTCGATCATCAACCAGCTTGAGGATGCCGTTCTCGTCTTCGACAAGCACGGGTTTCTGAAGCTGAAGAACAAGAAGGCGGACGCCTATTACCGGAAGCTTGGTTATCTGGAGGATATTCAGGGCCTGCATTATGACAATCTGTCGCTGGATCAGACGACGTTCTCCGGCGTGATGAAGCAGTATTCCACCTCTCCTTCCTGTCCCTTGACGGCAGACGTGAAGGTGGCCGGCTCCTACTATCAGGTGAAGCGGCTGTTCATCGCGGAGCGGGATCTGTGCATCGGCGTCATCCTGCATGACGTCACGGAGATCAAGGATAAGGAGGCGGAGATTGTCTCCAAGTCGGTGGCTATCCGCGAGATTCACCACCGGGTGAAGAACAATCTGCAGACCGTGGCGTCCCTGCTCCGCATTCAGGCGCGGCAGTGCGACAGCCCGGAAGCCAAAAAATGCTTGAACGACAGTGTCAGCCGGGTGCTTGCCATCGCGGCGACCCACGAGCTGCTGTCGACGGAGATCGATGCGCAGGTGGACTTGCTTGACGTCATTCGGCTCATCGCTTCGAATATCGAGCGCTGCTTCGTCGATTGCAGCAATGTCGCCATCCAGATCGAGGCTTCGCAGAGCATCTGCCTGGATAGCGACCGCACGGTCGCGATCGCGCTCATCGTGAGCGAGCTGCTGCATAACAGCTATGAGCATGCGTTCGGAGATTGCTCGTACGGCACGATTACGGTGAACGCCCAGCTGGATGGCGGATTGGTGACCGTGGTCGTGGCGGATGACGGCGTCGGCTTCCCCGTGAAGGACGTGTCCAACAAAAGCTTGGGCTTGTCCATCGTCCGCAGCTATGTGAAGGACAAGCTGAAGGGCAAGCTTGAGATCGAGTCCGGCCCGTCGAAGGGCACCATCGTGATATTCACCTTCAAAAAATAAATACGAAACCGGGCTACAAGGATGTAGTTCTGTAAGCAAAGAGGCTTAAGGTTACCCATTCCCGTTCAAGCGGGAGGGGGATATAACTTTAAGCCTTTTTGCGTGCATATATGTGTATCAAGCGACGGGAGGGGAGAGACGTGAACGAGCAACTGCTAAGCGTAGGCATCGATATGGGAACCTCGACGACCCAGCTCGTGCTGTCGAAGCTGCATATTCAGAACCTGGCATCGTCCTTTTCGGTGCCCCGCTTGGTCATTACGGATAAAGAAGTGGTCTACCGCAGCGATATCTGCTTCACGCCCGTGCTGGCGGACAACCGGATCGACGCCGGGCAAATCCAGGCGTTCGTGCAGGAGCAGTACCGGAAAGCCGGCATCCGCAAGGAAGACATCCAGACCGGCGCCGTCATCATTACCGGCGAGACGGCCCGCAAGGACAATGCCAATGAAGTGCTGCAGTCGTTAAGCGGCTTCGCCGGAGACTTCGTGGTCGCCACCGCGGGCCCGGACCTGGAAAGCATCATTGCCGCCAAAGGCGCGGGGGCTCACACGTATTCCAAAGAGCACTCGACGTCCATCGTCAACATCGATATTGGCGGCGGGACCAGCAATCTGGCCTTGTTCGCCGCCGGGGAGCTGCTGGACACGGGCTGTCTCGACATCGGGGGCCGCCTGATCAAGGTGGACCAACGGACGCGCGAGGTTACGTATATCGCGCCGAAGATCAAGCAGCTTGCGGAGCGCAGGGGCATAGCCCTCGCGCTTGGGCAGCAGGTGACGCCGGCCGCGCTGGAGCCGATCATCGGGGAGATGGTGAAGCTGCTTGAGGAAAGCGTGGGTCTTCGGCCGCCGGGCGATTTCTACGACACGATCGTCACCAACAAAGGGTTGAAGCTCGACCGGAACATTCCGTGCATCTCCTTCTCCGGAGGAGTGGCCGACTATGTGTACCAGGAAGCGGCGGGCGATGTGTTCCAGTATGGAGATATCGGGATTCTGCTGGGGAGAGCGATTGCCGCTTCCCCGTTGACGCAGCGGTTGACCGTGGCGCGCTCGGCCGAGACCATCCGGGCGACCGTAGTCGGAGCCGGCTCCCATACGACGGAGATTAGCGGAAGCACGATTACCTACACGGAAGAGAGCTTCCCGATCAAAAACATTCCGATTCTGAAGCTTGCGTCGGCGGATGAGTCGGGGAGCGCCGAGGCGCTGGCCCAGGCGATCGCCGACAAATTGAACTGGTTCAAGCTCAACAATGATCTGCAGCGGGTCGCCATCGCCTTGGAAGGGAAGAAAAGTCCAAGCTTCCAAGAGGTGCAGAAGTATGCGCGCGGCTTGCGCGAAGGCATGGCGGAGCTGCTGGAAAGGGAGTACCCGCTGATCGTCATTGTCCATCACGATATGGCAAAGGTGCTGGGACAGACGCTGTACGCCCTGCTGGATTACAAGAAGGATGTCGTCTGCATCGACAGCGTGCAGGTCGACAACGGCGACTATATCGACATCGGCAAGCCAATTGCGGAGGGCAAGGTATTGCCAGTCGTCATCAAGACGCTTGTCTTTCATTAATCGAGGTTGAGTCAATCCAATGGGTCGCATTTGAAAGGAGGAGCTTTTGTGATTTTAAAAACGAGACTGTTCGGCCGCACCTATCAGTTCAAAACGCTGATGGAAGTGATGGCCAAAGCGAATGAAGAAAAATCGGGGGATATGCTGGCCGGACTCGGGGCCGCGTCTTCGGAAGAGCGCGTGGCCGCCAAGGTGGTGCTGTCCCAGATTACGCTGAAGGACTTGCGCAACAATCCCGCCGTTCCTTATGAGCAGGACGAGGTTACCCGCATTATTCAGGACCAGGTGAACGAGCGCATTTACAGCGAGATTCAGAACTGGACCGTGGAAGAGCTGCGGGAGTGGATTCTGGACGATAACACGACCGAACAAGACATCAAGCGCGTCTCCCGCGGGCTGACCGCCGAGATGATCGCCGCGGTCGCCAAAATCATGTCCAACCTCGACCTGATGTACGGGGCGAAGAAGATTCGGGTGACGGCCCGCGCCAACACGACGATCGGCCGTCCGGGCACGTTGTCGGCCCGCCTGCAGCCGAACCATCCGACCGACGATCCGGACGGCATCATGGCTTCCCTGATGGAAGGCTTGACGTTCGGCATCGGGGACGCGGTCTTGGGGCTGAATCCGGTTGACGACTCCGTCGAGAGCGTCACGCGCGTCTTGAAGCGGTTCGAGGAATTCCGCCAGAAGTGGGAGATTCCGACCCAGACCTGCGTGCTGGCCCATGTCACCACCCAGATGGAAGCCGTCAAGCGCGGCGCGCCGACCGGCCTCATCTTCCAATCGATCGCCGGCTCGGAGAAAGGCAACGCGGCATTCGGCTTCAACGCCGCCACGATCGAGGAAGCGCAGCAGCTCGTGCTGAAGCATGGGCAAGTGTCCGGTCCGGACGTGATGTACTTCGAGACGGGCCAAGGGTCGGAGCTGTCTTCCGAGGCTCACCACGGAGTCGACCAGGTGACGATGGAAGCGCGCTGCTACGGCTTCGCCAAGCGGTTCAACCCGTTCCTCGTCAACACCGTCGTCGGGTTCATCGGGCCTGAATATTTGTATGACGCGAAGCAGGTTATTCGCGCCGGTCTGGAGGATCACTTCATGGGCAAGCTGACGGGCATCTCCATGGGCTGCGACGCTTGCTACACGAACCATATGAAGGCCGATCAGAACGACCTGGAAAATCTGGCGGTGCTGCTGACGACGGCAGGCTGCAACTTCTTCATGGGCATCCCGCACGGCGACGATGTCATGCTGAACTATCAGACGACCGGCTATCACGAGACCGCGACGCTGCGCGAATTGCTCGGCCTGCGTCCGATCCGGGAGTTCGAACAGTGGATGGAGAAAATGGGCTTCATCGAAAATGGCAAGCTGACGAAAAAAGCCGGAGACGCGTCAGTGTTTCTCAAGTAAGGAAAGGGGGAAGCTCTCATGAATGAAAAAGACCTGAAATCGATGATTGAATCGATTCTGAACGAGATGGTAGGCAACCTGCCGCAGGAAGCCACGAAGCCGGCCCAAGCCGAGGCGCCTGCCCAGCAGACTGCCCAGCCCGCATCTGCCCCGCAGACGGCAGTGTCCGAGCCGGCTCCGGCCGCGGCCATGCAGATGGCGCTGTCCGAGGAAGAGCCGGAGGACAGCGGCGAATGTCTGGACGATATTACGGAGATCGACCTGCGCAAGCAACTGCTCGTTCCCGAACCGGCCGATCGCGAAGGCTACATGAAGATGAAGGAAAAAACGCCGGCCCGCCTTGGCGTATGGCGTGCGGGCCCGCGCTACAAAACGATTACGTCGCTGCGGTTCCGCGCTGACCACGCCGCCGCTCAGGATGCCGTATTCTCTTACGTGTCCGAGGATTTCGTGAAGGAAATGAATCTGGTGGCGATCGAGACGATGTGCCGGGACAAGGATGAATACATTACCCGGCCGGATCTGGGGCGCCAGTTCTCCGCAGAGACGATTGAATATATTAAGCAGCACACGGCCAAGGGCGCCAAGGTGCAGATAATGGTCGGCGACGGCCTGAGCTCGGCCGCAGTCGAGGCCAATCTGCGCGACATCGTGCCGGCGATTACCCAAGGTCTCAAGATGTATGGCATCGAGACGGGCAATATTTTGTTCGTCAAGCACTGCCGCGTGCCGTCGATGGACGTCATCGGCGACGTCACCGAGGCCGACGTGGTCTGCCTCCTCGTCGGGGAACGTCCGGGGCTGGTTACGGCGGAATCGATGAGCGCCTACATCGCCTATAAACCGACGGTCGGCATGCCGGAAGCGCGTCGCACGGTCATTTCCAACATTCACTCGGGCGGAACGCCTGCCGTTGAAGCGGGCGCGCATATCGCCGAATTGATTAAGACGATGATTGACCGCAAAGCGTCGGGGATTGATTTGAAACTGTAGAGGTTGTTCAAATAAGTATTCGCAAGGAGGCTCGTATGAGAAACGATCCGATTCATGCCAAGGTGTTAGGCGTCAAGCTGATTCCCAACGTAAGTCCGGATCTGGCTGGCACGCTGGAGCTGAAGCCGCATCATAAAAGCCTGGGGATCCTGACCGCCGACATCGACGATGTCACCTATACCGCCCTGGACGAAGCGACCAAAGCGGCTGCCGTCGATGTTGTCTATGCGCGAAGCATGTACGCCGGTTCGGCCAATGCTTCGACGAAGCTGGCGGGCGAGGTCATCGGGATATTGGCCGGCCCCAGCCCGGAGGAAGTGCGCAGCGGCTTGAACGCCGCCGTTGATTATATCGAGACCGGCGCTCATTTCGTCAGCGCCAACGAGGATGACAGCATCACGTATTTCGCCCATTGCGTCTCCCGTACAGGAAGCTATTTGTCCCAGACCGCCAACATCAAGGAAGGGGAAGCGCTGGCGTATCTCATCGCCCCGCCGCTGGAAGCGATGTATGCGATCGATGCGGCGCTGAAGGCCGCCGATGTGACGATGGCCGCCTTCTTCGGCCCGCCTTCCGAGACCAACTTCGCCGGCGCCTTGCTGACGGGCAGCCAGTCTGCCTGCAAGGCGGCGTGCGACGCGTTCGCGGACGCTGTCCAGTTCGTCGCCGACAACCCGGCGAGCTATTAAGGTAGCGGCCCATGAGACATAACGCGTTAGGGTTGGTGGAAGTCAGAGGCTATCTGGGAGCCATCGCCGCGGCGGATGCCGCCTTGAAAGCGGCGAGCGTCACCTGCATCGGCGCGGAGATCGTCAAGGGCGGATTGGTGACGGTCAAGCTGAGCGGCGACGTCGGCGCCGTGCAGTCCGCCGTGGAAGCGGGAGCCGAGGCGGCGAAGCAGTTGAACGTGCTGTTGACCAGACATGTCATTGCGCGTCTGCATGAAGAGACGGCCGCCATGGTGGCTGGCCCGGAGGACGCGGGCGCCAATGAGCCGCAGGCCGCCGCCGAGAAGGCAGCTCCCGCCGAAGGCGAAGCGCCGGCGGCCGGGCAAGCCGCGCCGGCTGCAGCCGCTGAGGAAGCAACGGAAGCTTCTCCCGTGGCGGAAGCGGTCGCGACTGAGGCCGCGGCTGAGACTGAGGCGAGCGCGGCAGGGCCGGCAGGGGAGAGCGAAGAGGCAAGCAAGGCGGAAACGGCGGTCCTACCGGATTCCGGCCGGACCGGTAACGTATCTGCCGCGAAGCCCGGAGCGCCTGAGCCGGCTGCCGACAGGAAGACAGCGCCAAGCGCTCAGCCAAGCCGAACTGATGCGCACACGCCGCGCAAAGAAACGGCCGCCGCGCCGGCTGCGAAACGAGCGAAAAAATCGAAGAAAGCCACCTCGTAACAAAAAAGTAACAGAGAGAAGGAGTATTGATGGAAACATTGGATAAAGACCTAAGATCCATTCAAGAAGTCCGCAATCTGATCAAAAAAGCCAAAGAGGCGCAAGCCCAACTGGCTACGATGTCGCAGGAGCAGATCGATGCGATTGTCAAAGCGGTCGCCGATGCCGGTTATCAGAACCGCGAGAAGCTGGCGAAAATGGCCAATGAAGAGACGGGCTTCGGACGTTGGCAGGACAAGATCATCAAGAACGCATTCGCTTCGAAGCAAGTATATGAGTCGATTAAGGATATGAAGACGGTTGGCGTCCTCAAGGAGGACAAGGCTCACAAGGTAATGGAAGTGGCTGTGCCTGTCGGCGTCATTGCCGGCCTGATTCCATCGACCAACCCGACATCGACCGTCATCTACAAAGCGCTCATCGCGCTGAAAGCCGGAAACAGCATCGTCTTCTCCCCGCATCCGAACGCGCTGAAGTGCATTCTGGAGACGGTGAAGATTATTAGCGAGGCGGCTGTGCAGGCAGGTTGCCCGGAAGGCGCGATTGCGGCCATGACCGTTCCGACGATCCAAGGAACCGATCAATTGATGAAGCATGACGATGTATCCTTGATTCTCGCTACCGGCGGAACCGCTATGGTCAAAGCGGCTTACTCGTCCGGCACGCCGGCCATCGGCGTCGGCCCGGGCAACGGCCCTGCCTTTATCGAGAAGAGCGCGAACATCCCGCTTGCGGTCAAGCGCATTATGGACTCCAAAACATTCGACAACGGCACGATCTGCGCTTCGGAGCAATCCGTCGTCGTCGAAGCCTGCAGCAAAGAAGCGGTTATCGCCGAATTCAAGAAGCAGGGCGCTTACTTCCTCTCCGCAGAGGAAGCCGCGCAGCTCGGCAAATTCATTATGCGGGCCAATGGCACGATGAACCCGCAAATCGTCGGCCGCAGCGTAGAGCATATCGCGAAGCTGGCGAACCTGGATATTCCGGCGGGCACGCGCGTGCTGATTGCCGAAGAGACTCGCGTCGGCCGCAACGTTCCGTATTCGCGCGAGAAGCTGGCTCCAATCCTGGCGTTCTACACGGAAGAGAACTGGGAAGCGGCGTGCGAGCGCTGCATCGAGATTTTGAACGGGGAAGGCGCCGGACATACGATGGTCATTCATTCCGAGAATGAAGAGATTGTCCGGGAGTTCGCCCTCAAGAAGCCGGTATCCCGATTGCTGGTCAATACGCCGGGCACGCTTGGCGGCATCGGCGCCACGACGGCGATTGCGCCGGCGCTTACGCTCGGCTGCGGCGCCGTCGGCGGAAGCTCGACATCCGACAACATCAGCCCGCTCAACCTGCTCAACATCCGCCGGGTCGCTTACGGGCTTCGAGAAATCGAAGACCTGGCCGAGAAGCCGGCCGCGCAGACCGAAGCGGCAAGCATCGATCTGGGCGATAAAGAGCAGTTGATCAATTTGATCGTCAAACGCATTCTGGCAGAAATGTAATTCGGAAGCCCGTGCAAAAGACCGCTTTTGATCACGATGCGCTACAGAAAGCAACGCGGCATCGAATCTTTCAGTTAACCCGGTTTTTCACAACATTTCATATAAACTATACAACTCATTAGGAGGAATTTAATCATGGCAAACGCAAACGCATTGGGAATGGTAGAAACGAAAGGTCTGGTAGGCGCAATCGAAGCGGCAGACGCAATGGTCAAAGCGGCTAACGTTACTTTGATCGGCAAAGAGCAAATCGGCGCAGGTCTCGTAACCGTCATGGTTCGCGGCGACGTAGGCGCCGTCAAAGCGGCAACGGATGCAGGCGCGGCTGCGGCAGAGCGCGTGGGCGAATTGCTGTCCGTACACGTTATCCCAAGACCGCACACAGAAGTGGATGCCATCCTTCCTAAGACAAAAGCGGAATAATAACCGATTTCGGACAAGCCTGACGGGTAAGAGGGAGCGGAGATGCGGCTTCCGCCGCATCTTCCTCCCCGCCTGCCGGCCCATCGCCAGCGGCGCGGACCCCCGCGTGTAACCAAAGATGCACGCAATAAAAGGATGTGAAAACATGGCTGTGATTACGGAAAGCGAGTTGCGCAAACACTTTCGGAATCAGAATCTGAAAGAGGTTGCCGTATATGAGGCTCCGGCGGGCACGATTCTGACTCCTTCCGCCAAAAGCTTTTTGAGCGATCATCAGATTGAGCTTCGTTATGTGGGAGCCCCCGCTGCAGACAGCCCGGCGCCCAAGAAGGAAGTCAAGCTTCAAATCACCAAAAACCTGGACACTCAGCAAGAACCGGCCGAAGGAAAAAAACGTTTCCGCACGCTGTACGGCGGTTTTCTGGAGACGAAGCCCGAGCATATGACCCATTTATATGGCAATATGCTTGTTTTTAAAGATCATCCCCGGATTTTATTCCGCGGCAAGCTGGATTCATTGGAGACCAAAATTTTAGAAGCGCAAATCAGCTGCTCCAAGCTGAATATGACCAAGCTGGTCGACGATTTGGAAGAGATTTTACAGTTCGTGCGAAAGATCGTGCGCTGTGAAGTGTTGAACGAGAGCATCGAGGAATTTCATTTGCTTGGGATGACACCGAAGGAATTGCGCGAGCAGTCCCATTTTCCCAAGAAATACTTTGGATTGGAACATTTTCAACCCAGCTATGATATGGGCGAAGCGGTTGTTGTCATAAATGCGTTGCGCACATTGACGAGGGAGACGGAACTGCTGGCTTACCAAGCCTTCAAAACGGAGCACGGAGGCGCCGAGCGCGAGGACATCATTCGGACGCTGAACCGGCTGTCTTCATTGTTCTGGATCATCATGTTCCGAATCCGCGTAGGACAGTACAATTCTTGAGGTGAGAATGGTGGATAATCAACTGGTAGAAAGCATCGTGAATGAAGTGGTCAAGCGGGTGCGGGACGAAGCCTGCATCGAAATCGAAGCATCCGGCAAGCATGTGCACTTGAACCGGGAAGCGATTGACGCGTTGTTCGGCCCCGGCTATCAACTGACGAAGGCGAAGGATCTGTCCCAGCCGGGTCAATACGCCTGCAAAGAGCGCGTCACGCTGATCGGGCCGAAGGGCGCCCTGCACAATGTCGTCGTGCTCGGTCCGGAACGCAAGGAATCGCAGGTGGAGGTCTCGCAGACGGACGCCGTCGTGCTGGGCATCCCGGTTCCCGTCAGAGAGAGCGGCAAGCTGGAAGGAACTCCGGGCATCGTCATCGCTTCGGGCAGCAACATGATTCGGCTGGAGAGAGGCTTGATCGCCGCCCAGCGCCATATTCACGTGAAGGCGGAAGACGCCGCCAAGTACAACGTGGAGAACGGCGAGATCGTACAGGTGAAAGTGTACGGCAAGCGCCCGCTTATTTTTGACGACGTGCTGGTGCGGGTAAGTCCGAACTACGAAACGTACATGCATATCGACTATGACGAGGCGAATGCTTGCGGCTTTGCGAAAGGCACGAAGGGCAAGATTTTGAAAAAGACCAACCAGGACTAGGTCTAGGAGTGTGAAATTATGAACATGGAAGCTCCAGATCGGGCGGCGCTGATTGAAGCGGTCGCGGCCGAAGTATTGAAAAGGCTGCGGCAGGCCGGGGAAGCCGGGACAGCCTCGTCCAGGAAGCAGGCGGTTCTGTTGGCTGCGGAGCCGGCTCCGGCACTGGAGAGCGTCCTCCAACCGCATTATGACGTGCGTTATTACGACGAGACGCTCCGGGATTGCGATCTGCTCCTCATTCCGAAGACATGCCTTCAGCTGCTGTCCAACCTGGCCCATGGCATCAGCGCGGGCCCGCGCGAGCGGTTCGTGCTGACGATGCTGTTGAAGGGCCGGAAGGTCGTCTTGCTGGAGGAGGGGCTGGCTTACCGGAAATACAAGCCGACAGCTCCTGTCCTGCTGTACAAGCTGTACGACGGCATGGTGGACAAGCTGCGCGGCTGCGGCATCCGTGTAGTCAAGCAGACGGAGCTGCCGGCGGCATGCCTGGAAGACGGAGGGATCGCGATGGTGCCTCAGGCGGGAGGCGAAGCCGCTTACTCGGAAGCTGAGGCGCTTTCGCAGCCGGAAGCGCTGCCCGGCAAAGTCATTACCGAAGCCGAGCTTAAAAAATGCCGTCTCCAAAACAAGACGGAAATCGTCATTGATCGGCGCGCGATTATTACGCCGCTGGCGCAGGATTACATGCGCACGCAGCAGATGCGGGTGCACAGAAGATAACGGGCGAGGTGAACCTATGATCGTGGGAAAAGTGGCGGGCAGCCTCTGGGCTACCCGAAAAGACAATAAGCTGAGCGGGCTGACCTTTCTGGTGGTCAAGCCGTTATCGGTGGACGGCGCGCCGGTTCAGCGCGACCATTTCGTCGCCGCGGACAACGCGGGGGCAGGCATCGGTGACACGGTGCTCGTCACGACGGGAAGCGCTGCCCGGGCATCGATAGCCAATCCGGACGTGCCCGTTGACGCGGTCATCGTGGGCATCGTCGATTCGATCGAGGTGGCCCGCCATGAGTAGCGCGATTGGCGTGGTGGAGCTTCGCAGCATCAGCAAAGGATACGAAACGGCGGATCGCATGCTGAAGACCTCGCCCGTGGACGTGCATCATCTGAAGCCGATCTGTCCGGGCAAGTTCCTCATCATTATGAGCGGCGATACCGCTGATGTGCAGGCGGCGATGGATTCCGCGAAGGCGGAAGCGGGTGAATTCCGGATTAGCGATTTTATGCTGAACGGCGTTCATCCCGGCCTCGTGGACGGCTTGAAGAAGCGCTATTCTTCCCAACCCGTGGACGCCGTCGGTATTTTGGAGACGTCAACGGTCTCTTCCGGGATTTACGCGTTCAATGAGGCGTTGAAGCAGTGCGATATTTATGTGAAAAGGATGAATCTCGGCATGGCGATTGGCGGCAAGTTCCTCGCCGTGTTCACGGGAAGCGTGAGCGACGTGGAACAAGGGATGAAGGTGATCGCCTCCTCCATGGATGAGAAGCGGATTGTTCATTGCACCGTGCTTCGTTCCCCGAGCGAGGAAATCAGGCAGCATTTCCGATAGGCAGTTCAAAAAGCCCGCTTTTGACATAAAACCGCCTTTTTGAACATTTCCGATATATCGTTCGATACGAACGCTAACACGCAATTCAACACGCACAATAAGAATGGAGGAGCACGTTCGTGGAGATTAACGAAATCATCATTTACGGCATGGTTATTTTCATGATTCTCGGCGCCATCGACAAATGCCTCGGTTACAAATTCGGGCTTGGGCATCAATTCGATGAGGGGCTTATGGCGATGGGCTCGCTCACGCTGGCGATGGTCGGAATCATCTCCCTGTCTCCCGTGCTGGCCAAATTGTTAAGTCCGATTGTCGTCCCGCTGTACAGCGCGCTGGGGGCAGACCCCGCGATGTTCGCGACGACGCTGCTGGCCAACGACATGGGCGGATTTTCATTGGCGCAGGAATTGGCGCAGACGCCGGAAGCCGGCATGTTCGCGGGTACGATCCTCGGCGCCATGCTCGGGCCGACTATCGTCTTTATCATTCCGGTTGCGCTTGGCATCATTAAGAAGGAAGACCACAAATATTTGGCTACCGGCGTCTTGGCCGGCATTGTCACAATTCCTATCGGTTGCTTGCTCGGGGGATTGGCGGCAGGTTTTCCGATTATGATGATTGTGTCCAACCTGGTGCCGATTCTGCTCTTCGCCTTGCTGATCGTGCTTGGCTTGTGGAAGTTCCCGCAAGGCATGATCAAAGGCTTCACCATTTTCGGACAGTTCATCGTTATCGTCGCGACGCTGGGACTCGCGGCCGGCATTACGCAGCAGTTGACGGACATCACGATTATTCCCGGACTCGCGCCGATTGAGGAAGGAATCAAGATTGTCGGCGACATTTCCATTGTACTGGCCGGCGCTTTCGCGATGGTCTTCGTTATCACGAAGGTATTCAACAAGCCGCTGATGAAGCTGGGCAAAATGCTTGGCATGAACGAGATTGCGGCGGCGGGCATGGTTGCCACGCTCGCCAACGTCATCCCGATGTTCGGGATGATGAAGGACATGGATGCCCGGGGCAAGGTGATCAACGTGGCCTTTGCCGTGTCCGCGGCATTCGTATTCGGCGATCACCTCGGCTTTACGGCCGGGGTCGCCAAGGACATGATCTTCCCGATGATCGTCGGGAAGCTGGCAGGCGGCATTACGGCCATCTTCGTAGCTGTATACTTGGCGAAGAAAATGGTGCCGGAACCGAACGAAGGGCAGCAGGAGGCCGCCTAAAGGCCGGGCTTGCTCAGCAAGCCGCTGCTCGGTTGTGTAACGTTTTCTCTCAATACTGAGCTCTCATATATATATTTGATGCCTCGCAGGCCGATTGATCGGCTGCGGGGCTTTTTTTTGCATGAAAAATGAAAGGGGAATCCTCGACAGTTGCAGTTCAACGCAAGCGGCCTGCTGCTCCTTCTCTTTTCGATCTTAAATATTTACATTAAAGGAGGGGTTTTTGAATGAGGAGTAAAGGATATGCCGCCTACAATATTTTTATTGAAGATAATATTATTTCCAACATTCTCAGCGAGATGAATGCAACGAACGCTTCCGACGCAGGCTCCGCTCAACTCGTTTTTATACTGCCAATGCAGTATTTGATAAAAAGAGAAATGAATCAAAATGTGCAATATTTTGATATAACTAATATAAGGCAAATTAATGAAGTAACAAATATTATCGAGAAGAAGCAATCCGATCTTCAAGATACTTATAAAAACATCCGAAATGAAGAAAATAGAGAACATATGATTAACTTGCAACACGCAAGTCCTAGCTACTCGACGCTTGCAGCTAAAGAAGACGTCAGCTTATATTCGGAGCGGACGTATGGAACTTTTGTACCGATAGAGTTATCTAAGGGCCAGTATAGTATCGATTACCGGGTTCATTTTGATGCAATGAAATACGGATGGTGGCAAGGCGGATTGATGTACTTCGAATGACGCTTTTATACCTTGAGGAGTTGCAGTAATGAATGGATGTGGGGTTTTGAAAAAGCGCTACTGGGTTTGTACACTCCTGGCGATTGTCCTGCTAGCCGGTTGTATGACTTATAAAAAGGTAGCTTCACCGATTGTGGATGAATTCCGGCAGCGCATGCTCGATCATTACAGCGGAATAGATCGTGTGGAAGTCAGGTTTGCTCCAACGGAGCTGCAATTCGTATACACGATGAAGAAGCAATATCAGGAGACAAAGACGAAAGAAATATATCTGGACACGAGGAAGTTTGCTACAACACCTAGCGTGTTTGAGGAAGTCATAGAGGGGCAATATTTTCAAAACTATAAATTTGCAAAAAAAGCAAAAGAGTACCCGCGATCTCTATCAGCTTTAATGTCGATGGGGATAAAGCAAGTGATGATGCGTACCAATCGGACTATAATGAGAAAACAGGTTCTGGCTCAGAGCACGAAGCAGATGGGTATTCTACCTGGTACTACAATAATTATGATGGAGAGATGCCTGTTGAAGTGCCTTAACTCAACGCCCCTTCAATAGAATCGCAGGCATGCGCAGCACAAAAAAGCACCCTTTTGGGGTGTTTTTTTGCTGCCCGATCCGTCCTGCAAGGCCGGCCTCCGATTTTGGTGCGGGGAGAGGGCGAGAGGCAGGAAGCTACGCTTTGCCGGCAGAGCCCAATTCGTTTATCTTTTCCTTCACTTTGGCAACCAATGCTTCCTTGGCAGGCATCATGATCGCTCTAGGCTCGCACAGAGACGGGTTCTCTTCCATCACCGTTCTGACTGCTTCGGCCCAAGCCGTCACCAGCTCCGTATTGTAGTTCACTTTGGCGTGCCCCAGTTCAATCGCCCGCTTCAATTGCGGGAGGGGAATGCCGGATGCGCCGTGAAGCACGAGCGGAATGCGCACCGCTTCCGCAATGGCTTGCATCTCCTTGAAGCCGAGCACGGGCTCGCCTTGATACTTGCCGTGAACGGAGCCGAGCGCGGGGGCGAGGGCATCGACGCCGGCCTCTCTGACCAGGCGCTCGCATTCGGACAGATCGGCATACCGTATCCCGCCGACGAGTCCATCCTCCATTCCTCCGACCGAGCCGACCTCAGCCTCGACGGATACGCCGTGAGCATGGGCGTAAGCGGTTACCTTATGCGTATTGGCGATATTGTCTTGAATCGGCAGGTGGGAGCCATCATACATGACCGAACTGAACCCGGCATCAATCGCTTGCACGCAGCGGGAGAAGCTGGAGCCATGATCGAGATGAAGCGCGACCGGCACGGTAATCTCCAGCTCTTCCTTCACCGCTTTCAACATGGATGCGATGGTGGCGAATCCGCCCAGATACTCGATCAAGCGATCGGAGGCCGCCAATATGACAGGAGACCGGGCTTCCTCCGCCGCCTGCAAAATGGCTTGTACCCACAGCAGACCATTGATATTGAACTGCCCTACGGCATAGTTTTCCTTCAGAGCGCGTTGCAGCATCTCTGTCATCGGTACGAATGTCATTCTTGTTCCCCTTTTTGCCTATATATAGTTTCCGCAAGGCTCCTTCTGATTACGCGTTGGCACGGATAAGCGCCTCAATCTCCTCAACCGATGGCATCGCTTCGGAGGAACTGTGCCGGCTGACGACAATCGCAGCCGAAGCGCTGCCGTATTGGAGAGCGGTTTCGATATCTTTGCCGGACAGCAGGGCGTAGAGGAAGGCCGCGGCATAGGAATCCCCTGCGCCGAATGTTTTCAGCACCTTGCTCTTATAGGCTCGCCCGCGGTACACCTCGCCGGATTTCGTATACGCATAGGAGCCTTCCACGCCGTGCTTGATGACAATCAGCTTCGGCTTGTGCCGGAACAGATATTGAACCGTCGCTTCATTCTCGCCCTTGCGGTTCTCCATTACGTCGAACTCGTCCCGCGTTCCGATGACGATATCCGCTTGCTCCGCGACCAGCGTATAGTACACGGATGTCTCGTGGACCGATGTCCAGGTATAAGGGCGGTAATCCAATTCGAAGATAATCTCAATCTCATGCTTTTTGGCATAATGAATCGCTTGCAGGACCGCTTCCCGGGACGGGCTTTGCGCCAGCGCGGTGCCGGATACCAGCAGCGTCTTCGCTTGTTGAATATAAGCTTCGCTCACTTCTTCGGGCTTCAGATACAGATCGGCCACGTTGTCGCGGTACATCAGGATGCTGCATTCTTCCGGGCTTTTAATCTCCGTGAAGGCCAGTCCGGCTTTGCGGCCTTCCGTATCGGACACCATATGGGAAGTGTCGACGCCCGCGCCGGTCATGTAATTTCGAATGAACCGCCCATGCTGATCGTCGGGAATTTTGCCGATGAACCCGGCTTTCAAGCCCAGCTTGGCGCTTCCGATCGCGATGTTCGCGGGGGAGCCGCCGACATATTTGGAGAAGGTCATCGTCTCTTCCATCGGACGGTTATATTCCACTGCATTCAAATCAAGACAGGCGCGACCAATGGCGATAATATCGTACTTCTTGGTGTTATCCATGGCATGAGGCATAGCAAGGACTCCTTTTTTTGATCTAAAAATGCAGAACCGGCTTTATTCAAATGCAGGTTTTGGATATCGTGCCGTCACGACTTTCTTTCTCGTGTAGAAATCGACGCTGTCCTTGCCGTTCGCGTGCAAGGTGCCGTAGAACGACGATTTCCAGCCCGAGAATGGGAAGAAGGCCATCGGCGCAGGGACGCCCAGATTGATTCCGAGCATGCCGGCATCGATATTTTCGCGGAAGTACCGGATGGCGGACGCATTGGTCGTGAACAGGCACGCCCCGTTGGCGAACTCCGATTGATTGGCGATCTCGATCGCTTCCTTCAAATTTTTGACGCGAATGATCGAGAGCACCGGAGCAAAAATTTCTTCCTTCCAAATCGTCATCTCGGTCGTAACTTGGTCGAAAATGGTCGGCCCGACAAAATAACCGTCCTCCGAAACCGATTCGCGGCCGTCACACAGCAGGTTGGCGCCTTCCTCGATTCCTTTCTCGATATACTGATGGGTCCGCTTCAAATTTTCTTCACGGATAACGGGTCCGAGGAACACGCCGTCATCGAGGCCGTTGCCGATTTTGATGCCGGCCGCGCGTTCGCGCAGCAGCGCGATGAACTCGTCGGCAATGTCCTCCTCGACCGTTACGACGGCGCAAGCCATGCATCGTTCGCCGGCAGATCCGAAGGCGGCGGAGATGACATTCGTCACCGTCTCTTCCAGATTCGCATCCTTCAGGACAATGGTATGGTTTTTTGCTCCGGTCAACGCTTGTACGCGCTTCAGGTTCTCGCTTCCTTTTTTATACACATATTCGCCTACCGGCTTGGATCCGACGAAGGATACCGCTTTGACGTCTGGATGCTCGAGGATGCCGTTCACCACGTCATGCGCGCCATAGACGACGTTGAAGACGCCTTTTGGCAGCCCGGCTTCCGTGAACAGTTCCACCAATTTCTCCGTCAGGAGCGGCGTTCTCTCCGAAGGCTTGAGGATGAACGTATTCCCGAGCGCGATCGCCATCGGGAACATCCAGCATGGCACCATCATCGGGAAGTTGAATGGCGCGATGCCGCCGATGACGCCGATCGGATACCGGTAGTTCGCCGCTTCTACGTCCGTCGCAATGGAGGAAAGGGAGTCTCCCATCATCAGCGTGGGCGCTCCGGCGGCGAACTCGACATTTTCAATGCCGCGCTGCACCTCGCCGCGCGCTTCCGTAAGGTTTTTGCCGTTTTCGATCGTAATCAGGCGCGCCAGCTCTTCCCGATGCTCCATGAGCAACTGTTGGTAGCGGAAAAGAATTCGGGCCCGGCGGGGAACAGCTACGTTTTTCCATTCCTCGAATGCCTTCGCCGCGGCGGCTGCCGCCGCATCCAACTCGGCTCTCGTCGACAGGGGAACCTGCGCTATCACTTCCTTGGTAGCCGGATTATATACGCTTTCATACTGGGCCGTGCTGCTTTCTACCCATTCGCCGTTGATGTAGTTCTTGATTCTTCGGATCTCGTTCATGGTGCTCCTCCTCCATATTGCAGATCATAGATATCCAAGAAACCGACAGATCCATCAAAAAGAAGGCGCTTTCGAAAGACGTGCAAAACAAAAATAAAAACAAGTGCTTTGAATTATGCCTGTAGATATGGTTATTATTTTGATGAACTCGTATCATTTCTTGGTTATCTTTTGAGTACATATTAATCCCGATGTGAGTTATTGTCAAACCCTTTTTTGGTCATTTTATGATTATATTGAATCGTAAATCGGTTTCAAAGTGGTTTTTTAGTATGTAAGTTTGTCAATTATTGATTAACTATTGGTTATGTGTTATATTTTTTGTAAAAAAGAATAAGGGGGAGGAGCCGATGCGGGAGAAACGGCTGCAGGATATCGAAGACTACATCCATTCCGTGGGAACAGTCTCGTTGGACGAGCTGTGCGAGCACTTCAATGTTTCGAAAAACACGATTCGCCGTGATATTAACAATATTTTGGATAAGGGGGCAATCCAGAAGGTCTATGGCGGCGTCACTTCGATGTCCAGCCATTTGGTTCCGTTTGAGAACCGGGATATTAGGAATTCATCGGCGAAGACGGCCATTGCCAAATGCGCGGCTCAATTTGTGGAAGGAAATGAACTGATATATATCGATTCCGGCACGACGACGCGCAGTATCGTGGAGCATTTGCCGCGAGTGCCGAAGCTGACCATTTTGACGAATAGTCTTGACATTATCAATGCCGCAGCGAATCTGGAGCATATCACGCTCTTGACGGTCGGCAATTGCTATAAGCGGGATACGAAATCGTTCGTCGGCAACGACAGCCTTCATATTCTCGACAAATACAATATCAACAAGGCGTTTATGGCGGCTACAGGCGTTTCGATTGAGAGCGGATTGACGAACTCGGATATTTTGGAATACGAGATTAAGAAGAAAATCGTAGACAAGGCGCAGCAGGTCTACTTGCTGGCCGATGCCTCCAAATTCGGGCGCTCGACGCTGTTGACCTATGCCCCGTTCGACAAGGTCGACACGCTGATTACTTCGCAGCCGCTCCCGAAGGAATACCAAGAGTACTGCGACGAACACGGAATTGCCGTCCTTGCGGCGGAACAGGAATCGGGGACAAAGGGGATATAACCTATGCCATTGCTGGGTTTTGATGTTATCGAGGGCCGGAACAAGAATTGAGACAACTGCTGGACGTGCCCGAAGCGATGGTGGAGGCATTCGATGTGCCTAACAGCGACCGCTATCAAGCAAAAAACTCCGGTGACGGAGTTTTTTTTACATATACTCTGCAAGCCAGATACCTCATTCTTTTACTTGGGAAAAGAGAAATGCAGCGCAAACCAAATAATAAAGATAAGGGAAACGCCCCATATCATAAACATGGCCAACAAATGAACCACTTGTTTGTCGCATTCGAGGATGGAAGCCTCATCATCGCATTCGGATTTTGCTTTTAGCTTGAAAAGCGATCTAAATATCGTCACGCCCATAAAGACATAGATTGTAATAAAAGCGAGACTTAGTGCCGTATGCATGTTACTCATCCCCTTGACACATAATTGCATGATCTTAGTTTGCCCAAGGAGGATCCCGTTCATTCGGTGGAGTCAGGTCATCTTGCCCGATCACCGAAGCGAAGGGGTAGGAAGACATCCCGCCAGGGCTTCCGCCCGGAGATGTCTGTCCCATGCCGTGCTACTCCTCGGCCAGCTCGCGGAACGATTTCACTTTGCCGTGGGAGTGCGGAGTTTGTTTGCGGATTTTGTCCGCATTGACACGCCGGTGCTTCGGAGAGGTCATCGGCTCATCCTCCTTCATGATGATGGAAAATAAGGGCGATTACACACGTCATTCGACAGGACGCCGCACAACCTTGCCGGTCTGCCCGGCATAGCCGGACGGACTCTTCCCATCGAATGTGTTATTAATATGGTTCTGGCCGCCCCTCCTTATCCCCGCCAAAGTCAGGAGGCGCACCGGGGGAAGAAAAGGTATAATAAGGTGAGGAACGAGCTTCCATCCTTGGCGGCTCCATGAAGGGAGAGAAGTGGGATATGGTATATCAAGCAGACTCCACCCGTTATGATTCGATGGTCTACCGGCGCTGCGGCCGTTCGGGCTTGAAGCTGCCCGCGATTTCGCTGGGGCTATGGCATAATTTCGGAGGCATCGATTCATTCGAGAACGGACGGGCTATGCTGCGCCGCGCGTTCGATCTGGGGATAACGCATTTTGATCTGGCGAACAATTATGGTCCGCCCGCCGGCTCCGCGGAGCTTATGTTCGGGCAAATGCTGAAGGAGGATTTCCGTCCATACCGGGATGAAATGATCATCTCGACCAAAGCCGGCTACTACATGTGGGAGGGCCCGTACGGCGAATGGGGATCGAGAAAATATCTCATCGCCAGCCTTGATCAAAGCCTGAAACGGATGGGACTGGACTATGTCGATATCTTCTATTCGCACCGTCCGGATCCGGATACGCCGCTGGAAGAGACGATGATGGCCCTCGACCAAGTTGTCCGCCAAGGGAAGGCGCTGTATGTGGGCATTTCCTCATATGACAGGGAGCAGACCAGCGAAGCGATCCGGATTTTGAAGGAATTGGGGACCCCGCTCCTCATTCATCAGCCGTCTTACTCGATGCTCAACCGCTGGATCGAGGATGGACTTCAAGGCGTGCTGGAGGAACATGGCGTTGGCAGCATCGCATTTTGTCCACTACAGCAAGGTCTGTTGACGAATCGTTATCTCCGCGGGATCCCGGAAGATTCCCGAGCCAAAAAGGCATCCGGATTTTTAAAAGAGGAAGAAGTGTCGGAACAAGTTATTGCCAAGATCCGCCGACTGCATGAGATCGCGGAAGGTCGAGGCCAGTCGCTTGCCCAGATGGCCCTTGCCTGGGTACTGCGCGACGGAAAGGTCACTTCCGCTCTCATTGGCGCAAGCCGGGTCAGCCAGATCGAAGAAAACGTGAAGGCGCTGGAGCAGTCGGCGTTCACGGCGGAAGAATTGGCCGACATCGACCAAGTGTTGCAATCATAATCTAACAGAGAGGCCGACTCCGTCTCTCCTTTTGGTGATTTTTTTGACACCCAAAGAAACGCTATGCTATTGTTTTTTGAGACATTTATCAATCATTAATGTCGTTGCAGTCACATATGACGAGGGATAAGGGGAGAAATTAATGGGAAAAGCCAGTTGGAAATGGATGATCGCGGGGTGTCTGTTATTTGGGAGTATGGCGCCGTTCGCGATGGCGCAGGAAATCGGTTCGGCAACGGAATCGGCGGTTGAACTCGTACCGCTGCGGCAGGCGGCGGAATCGATTGGAGCTCTCGTGGAATGGGATCAGCAGACGAAGACAATCACCGTTACTTTCGGCGAACGGGTGTGGACGATAGATTCCGCGAGCGGCCGTTCCGAGGTGAACGGAACAACCCTCACGCTCGACGGCGGCTCCTTGCTGAGCAAGGAGAAGGGGTATCATTACATAGCTTGGAATGCCATTAAGGAGGCGCTGCAGATTCAAGGGAAGTGGGTGAACGGCAAGGTGCTGGCCGATGAGGCCGATTGGAAAACGCGCGCTGCCCAATTTACGGTCCAGTGGGCCGCCTTGGCGGAAGCGCCGGAAGAGGAAGCGCAGTTGGCTTCTCTTTTGACGCCGGAGCTGAAGGAAGCGACGAAGGTCGCGCGCTTATCTAGCTTGGCACAGCAGATCATCCCAATGTTCGGGAAGCCGACGCAGTTCGTCCAAGCCTCCTCCGACAACGATGGCGTGCACCAGAACGTGCAGGTGCTGTTCAAGACGGACAAGGAACTGATGCTGTCACTTACACTCCGTTATAAAGAGAACGGCTTGTTGAACGATGTGTTCTTCTCGTATCTTCCATCCGGGGATTACCAGCCGCCAGCTTATGACGATGCTGCTCTTTACAAGGAAGAGACGATTTTCATCGGGGACGGGCAGTTCAAGCTGCCTGGCACATTGACCCTGCCGGCCGCTGCGAACGCGTCGGGCACCTATCCGGTGCTCGTGCTGGTTCACGGCTCAGGGGCCAATGACCGTGACGAGTCGATTGGCGCTGCCAAGACGTTCCGGGACATGGCGGTTGGACTGGCGAAGGAAGGGATTGCCACGATTCGATATGAGAAGCGGACGCGGGAATATCCGGTTCAATCCGCAGCGATCCCGAGATTTACCGTGAAGGAAGAGACGGTCGATGATGCGCTTCTGGCGGTGAAGTGGGCCAGCCAAGACAAGCGGCTGAACAAGGATCGCATCTATGTGCTTGGTCATAGCCAGGGAGGCATGCTAATCCCGAATATCGTCAAGGCCGACACCGAAAAGGGAATCCGCGGGGCTATCATCGCGGCCGGGCCTTCCGGGCCGATCGAAGATTTGATGATCGAGCAAATGGAACGCCAGCTTCAATCTGCCAAAGACAACGGCCAGCCGGCGGAAGCCATCGCGGCGGCCGAAGGACAATTGAAGATGTGGAAGCAGATGGTTGCCATCATCAAGGATGAGCAATATACGCTCGACAATCTTCCGGCCAATTTGGCGCTTCCGAACGCTTCTTGGTGGATAGATTTCCGCAACTATCACGGTGGAGAGATAGCCAAGGATCAGCAAGTGCCGCTCTTCATCATCCAGGGGGATAATGACGCTCAGGTCGGCAAAGAGCACCTGGACGGCTGGAAAAAGGCGCTGCAAACCCGAAACAACGTCCAATACAAGCTGTATCCGAAGCTGAACCACGTATTCGTGGAGAGCGACAAGCCGTCCACCGGCCAAGAATACATCATTCCAGGCAACGTGCCGGAACAAGTCATGAAAGATATCGCGGCCTGGATTCGCAGTAACTAAATTGCTCACGAAGGACCGTCCGCAGCGTAAAGCTGCCGGCGGTTCTTTTTTTGCCAGATGAACCTGGCCTAGGTTGCTGCTCTCTTACAGTCGCTTATCCCAAGCAGTCAGGAGAGAATGTACATGTGTCTTGCCTCTTTCGGCCGCTATCCCAAGCAGTCAGGAGAATGTACATGTGTCCAGCCTCTTACGATCACGATCCCAAGGAGTCAGGAGAAAATGTACATGTGTCTTGCCTCTTACGGTCGGTATCCCAAGCAGTCAGGAGGATGTACATGTGTCCAGCCTCTTACGATCACGATCCCAAGGAGTCAGGAGAAAATGTACATGTGTCTTGCCTCTTACGGTCGGTATCCCAAGCAGTCAGGAGGATGTACATGTGTCCAGCCTCTTACGATCGCTATCCCAAGAAGTCAGGAGAGAATGTACAAGTGTCTTGCCTCTTATAGTCGCTATCCCCAAGCATCAGGAGAGAATGTACATGTATCTAGCCTCTTACGGTCGGTATCCCAAGCAGTCAGGAGGATGTACATGTGCCTTGCCTCTTTCGGTCGGTATCCCAAGCAGTCAGGAGAATGTACATGTGTCCAGCCTCTTATGATCACTCTCCCAAGCAGTCAGGATACCGTGTACCTCTATAACCCCTTGCATCCGCTATACCACTTGCGAGGCAGGGGTCATCTGAAGGAATGGAATAACGATCAAAAAGAGCAGAGTGGTCATATCCTGACTGGAGGGGATAGCTATCGAAGGAAGCAGAGTGGGTCATTTCCTGACCGAATGGGATAGTTATCAAAAGGACCCAGAGTGCGTCATATCTGACCGAATGGGATAGCGATCAAAAGGAACCAGGGTGGGTCATATCTGACACCGAATGGGATAGCGATCAAAAGGACCAGAGTGCGTCATATCTGACCGAATGGGATAGTGATCAAAAGGACCAGAGTGCGTCATATCTGACCGAATGGGATAGCGATCAAAAGGAACCTGAGTGCGTCATATCTGACCGAATGGGATAGCGATCAAAAGGAACCTAAGTGCGTCATATCTGACCGAATGGGATAGTGATCAAAAGGACCAGAGTGGGTCATATCTGACACCGAATGGGATAGCGATCAAAAGGACCAGAGTGCGTCATATCTGACCGAATGGGATAGTGATCAAAAGGACCCAGGGGGTGTAATATCTGACCGAATGGGATAGCGAGGTCTGATCGCGCGAAATGAATAAGATGACAATTGTCATATGGACATCATGACAGTCCATACTAACCGGCCCAGTCCCGAATCTTTATGATAAAGGCAGAAGCAAGGAGTGAGGGGGACCGCAAGATGGATGCAGTGATTGAGATGCGCAATGTCACGAAAAGGTTCAAAAATAAAACGGCGGTGAACGGGGTGTCGCTCGACATTATGCGAGGGTCCGTGGTTGCCATCCTGGGGCCGAACGGCGCGGGAAAAACGACGACGATTTCGATGCTGCTTGGCTTGATCGAACCGACCGAGGGAACGGTTAAGCTGTTCGGCCAGAACCCGAGTCATCTTCAAGTAAGGCAGCGGATTGGCGCTATGCTGCAGGACGTCAGTATTATCGACATGCTGAAGGTGCATGAGGTCATCGAGATGTTCCGCAGCTATTACCCGAAGCCGCTGGCGATGGAGCGGCTGATCGAGTTGACCGGCTTGAGCAAGCCGGAGCTGAATATGTATGCGGAGAAGCTGTCCGGCGGCCAGAAGCGCCGAGCCGGCTTCGCACTGGCGATGGCCGGTGACCCGGAGTTGGTCTTCTTCGACGAGCCGACGGTAGGGATGGATGTGGCCGCCCGGCGCCGCTTCTGGGAGCAGGTTCGTGTGCTGGTATCCGAAGGCAAGACGGTACTGTTCACGACGCATTATTTGCAGGAAGCGGATGATGCGGCCGACCGGATTATTTTATTCCATCAGGGGGAGATCGTGGAAGACGGCAAGCCGGAAGAGATTAAAGCGCGGCTGCTCAAAAAATCCGTCTCCTTCCGGCTCGAAGGAGATACGGCGGCAGCCTGCGCCAGCATTCGCCTGTGGCCGAATGTGTCGGATTGCGATTTGATCGGCGGGCGGATACATATCCGCACGGATGATACCGACGGCGTGCTGGCCGCGATGTTCGAGCGGCCGCTTCCGGCCCGGGATATTCGGATCGATCAAGGGCGTCTGGACGAGGCGTTCGAGCAATTAACCATGAGCAATCAGGAGGTCGCATACTGATGAAGCTGTTATTTCTTCAGTGCAAGATGGAACTGCTGCGCGTTATTCGCAACCCGTACTTTGTATTCTGGTCCCTGCTGATGCCAATGGTCTTCTATTTTATCTTTACCCGCATCGTGAATGTCGGCGTGGATAATAAGGCTTGGTGGCAGGCCCATTATTTGATGTCGATGACTGGATTCAGCATTATGGGATCGGCGATTATGACCTTGGGCATCCGCATCGTGCAGGAGCGCAAGAACGGATGGGCTGCATATATCCGAATTACGCCGCTGCAGGGCAGTATTTATTTTGCGGGGAAAATGTTCGGTCAGTTCATGATGCATTTGTTCTCGATTATCACTATTTTTCTGTGCGGGTATCTATTGAATGGAGTGTCCTTGTCCTGGTCTGCCTGGCTTAGCTGCGGCTTGTGGCTGTTGCTCGCATCGATCCCGTTCCTCGGGCTTGGCGCCCTCGTGGGGACGATGAAGCGGGTAGATACGGCGAGCGGCGTCAGCAACGCGATCTTCATGCTGCTGGCGATTACAGGGGGCATGTGGTTCCCGCTGGATATTATGCCGAAGTTCCTCCAGACGGCTGCGAAGCTGCTTCCGGCCTATCATTTCGGGGGAGGAGCCTGGGAGATTGTGCGCGGCGAGACGCCGCAATGGGAGCACGCACTGTTTTTGGCAGGTTATCTGCTTCTGTTTATGATACTATCTACGTATATCCGAAAAAAGCAGGAAGCGGTGTAGTTCATGTCCCGGACGAAGTTCAGCTTGTTCCCCAGACAGTTTGGATTTTATCCTTATATATGGTTAATCTATATGACCCTCTTTATTTACAATATGCAATTCGAGCATGGAGTAAAGAAAATCATCGGCTACGCGATGATCGCCTTATTCGTCGTAACCTATCGGCAGCTTTATTTCGCTTCGGGCCGGGCCTATGACTTTTGGATTGCGCTGCAGATGCTGTTAAGCGCTATTCTGCTCACGTTCTATAATCCCAACTATTTGTTTCTTGGTTTTTATACAGCGAACTTCATCTCATTTTATGAGGACAGGCGAAAATTCAATATTGCGTACGGCGTGCTTGTCGCGTACATCCTGTTGCCGATGTTATTCCATTTGCGAGCCATTCATGTGTCGGAGTATATCTTTTTCATCCCGTTTATTGCCATCATGCTGGCATCGCCATTCGGCATGCGGTCGATGCACCGGCGCCAGCAACTGGAGAAGGAGCTGGACCAAGCGAATGAGCAAATTCGGGAACTGGTGAAGCGGGAGGAACGGCTGCGCATTGCCCGCGATCTGCATGATACGCTCGGCCATACGCTGTCTCTTATTACGCTTAAGAGTCAATTGGTCGAAAAGCTGATTGCGAAGCAGGAGATGGATCGGGCGGGGGAGGAAGCGCGGGAGATTGGGCAGACCTCCCGGGCCGCGCTGCGGCAGGTGCGCGAACTCGTCTCCGATATGCGCGCCGTCACGGTTGCTCAGGAGCTGGTGGAATCCGAGCGGATGTTGGGGAGCGCCGGCATCGAGCTTCAGGTTCAAGGGGAACTGGCATTGGAGGGAGTTCCGGACCTGACGCAAAATATGCTTAGCCTGTGCATTCGGGAAGCGGTGACCAATATTGTCAAACACAGCCGGGCGAAGAGCTGCCTCATTCATATCGAGCGGACGAACGCGGAGATTCGGATTCGTCTGCAGGATGACGGTATCGGGTTACGCAGCGGAAGCGGCATGGGCAACGGTTTGAATGGCATGTCGGAACGGCTTGCCTTGATCGATGGAAGCTTGTCGCTGCATTCGGATGGGGGCGGCACACAATTGACGGTGGCGGTTCCGCTTATCGTCAAGAACGGGAAAGACGGAGGAGGTGCAGCATGATCAGGATCGTTATCGCCGAAGATCAGCGGCTGCTTCGCGGTGCGCTCGCATCCCTCCTTGATCTGGAGGATGATATTGAAGTGGTTGGGCAGGCCGGCGACGGGGATGAGGCGCTGGCGCTGATCGCAAGGCTGGAGCCGGACGTATGTCTGATGGATATTGAGATGCCTGCCAAAAGCGGTCTGGATGTAGCCGAAGAGCTGAAACGCCGGCGTTTGAATTCCCGGGTTATTATTTTGACGACTTTTGCCCGGCCGGGATATTTCGAGCGGGCCGTGAAATCCGGGATTCAAGGCTACCTCCTAAAGGATGAGCCGAGCGAACGGCTTGCCGAGGCGATACGCAACGTCATGCGGGGCGAGCGGGAGATTTCGCCGGAGCTCGCCTTTGCCGTAATTCGCGAAGAAGACAACCCGCTGACCGATCGGGAGCGTGAGATTTTGAAGCTTGCCGCCGAAGGGCGCACCGCGAATGAGATAGCATCGGCGCTGTATTTATCTTATGGCACCGTGCGCAATTACTTGTCCAGCATCATGAGCAAGCTGGAGGCCAGGACGCGCATCGAGGCTATCGAGATCGCAAGGTCCAAAGGATGGTTATAACCCCTTAGCAACAAGCCAGAGCCGCGTTCGGCTCTGGCTTGTCTCGTTGGTCAGCACAGCCGGGGCTATGGCGTGCGTGCGTCGCTGACAAGCTTCATCAGCGATTGGTAGCATTGTACCAGTTCATGGGGATCCTTGTAGTCCGCTTCGAACATGAAGGGGCCGCCGTAGCCGCTGTCGATTAGCGCTTGAAGCACTTCCGCCCAATTCACGATGCCCCGGCCGGGAAGCCAGTGGCGCTCGTCCACGCCGTCATAATCCGAGAGATGGAGGGTGCCGATGCGGTTCCCGAGGAAGCGGATGAACGCTTCCGGCTTCTCCGTCAGCAGATGGTTCGTGTCGCAACAGACGACAGCATCCGGCGCATCGCCGATCAAGGCAGCGATCTCGGCGCTGTTCCGGCCGAGGCAGGAACGCGGCAGATCCTCGACGGCCAGCTTCAGGCCGCGCAGACGGGCCCGCTCACTTAACTCGCTCACGGAGGCAGACGCCAGCTTCAGCCGCCGTTCTCTTTGCGCATCGGGAATCGGCTCGAAGCTCGGATGAATGACGGTCACCTGCGCGCCCCAGTCTCGTGCCCAATCCATCACGCGCGTATGGGCCTCGATGATGGCGAGGCGCTCGGCGTCATCGGGCGTAGAGATGTCCCACGGGTTCCCGAAGGGCAGATGAACCGACCAGATCTCGATGCCTGCCTTCCCGGCGGCATCCACGGCCTGCCGGTAGCGGGTGCGCATGGCGGGAGTAAGCCCTTCCTCTGGAGGGATATAGTTATCCAGATTCAGCTCAATATAAGCGATGCCGGCTTCTTTTAACTGCATAAGCGATACCGATTCCTTGTCGTACCAATACGTGCCCAGCTTCCATGGAGAGTGGGCTTCAGACATAGGCATCTCGCCTCCAATAAGATGAGGATGATTGCAGGGGAACTTTTCACTTACTCTACCATTGCAATGGGAAGGTGTAAATAAGACCGGACTCCCTCTCCAAATGATAATGGCGTCGAATTTCCCACGGCTTTTTCGTATCGATTTTTTTGGGGATTCGAGAGCTGGGCATCAGGTAAAAGATAGGAGAAACTTTTTTGCATCGAAAGCAGGGAAGAAAAGGGACGTAAGGATGTGTTATAGTATACATGAAATTAACATCAAAGGGAGGGAATGGGTTATGAAGCTGATTAAGGATGACATCCGGGCCGATGTTGTAATTATCGGCGGAGGATTGGGCGGCGTCGCGTCTGCCTTGTCCGCGGCTAGAATGGGAATGCGTGTGGTGATGACGGAAGAGACGGATTGGATCGGCGGTCAATTGACATCGCAGGCGGTTCCTCCCGATGAGCACAAGGCAATTGAGACGATGGGCTGCACCCGTACATACCGGGAGCTTCGCGAGCGGGTGCGGGCTTATTACCGGGCGAACTATCCGCTCACCGAGCAAGCGGCGAATAATCCCTTGCTCAATCCTGGGCGGGGATGGGTCAGCCGCCTATGCCATGAGCCGAAGGTGGCGCTGCGCGTGCTGCATGACATGCTGGCGCCGTACACGAGCAGCGGCCGGATTACGATTCTCTACGAGACGATTCCGGTGGAGGCCGAGACGGAAGGCGATATCGTCCGTTCGGTCACGGTATCGCATGTGCGCACCCAGCAGTTGACCCGCTTGACAGGTTCATACTTCCTCGACGCGACCGAATGCGGCGATCTGCTGCCGCTCGCAGGGGTGGAGCATGTGATCGGGGCCGAGTCCCGCGCGGAGACGGGCGAGCTGCATGCGTCCGAGAAGGCGAATCCCCTTGATATCCAGTCGTTCACTCATGTATTCGCCATCGAGTATTTCCCGGAAGGGAACTTTACGATCGAGAAGCCGGAACAATATGATTTCTGGCGGGAGTATGTTCCGGAGCCGTCCATCTATCCTCTGTTAAGCATGTATACGATCAATGTCAATGATCCGACCAAGTACCGCAAATTCAACCTGTTCTCCGACGGCCAGGATCCAATGCCGCTGTGGACGTACCGGCGGATTATCGATAAGTCCCTGTTCGAACCGGGCTTCTATGAGAGCGACATCACGCTGGTGAACTGGCCGCAGAACGATTACTACCTGGGCCCGATTATCGGCGTTAGCGAGGCGGAGAAGCGGCAGCACCTGGAGAATGCGAAGCAGTTGAGCTTCTCGCTCCTCTACTGGCTGCAGACGGAGATACCGCGGCCGGACGGCGGCAAGGGCTACCCGGGTCTTCGCTTGCGCACAGACGTGCTCGGCACGGCGGATGGCATGGCCAAAGCGCCGTACATTCGGGAATCGCGGCGTATCAAGGCGCGTTATACCATTACCGAAGCCGATGTCGGCAAGGAGATGCGGGGAGAGGCGGGAATACGCCGCTATACCGACAGCATCGGCGTGGGCAGCTATCATCTGGATCTTCATACGACAACGGCCTCGCACCGCAAGTTCTACCTGCCAAGCTATCCATATGAGATTCCGCTGGGCGCCCTCCTGCCTGTCCGGATGACCAATATATTGCCGGTATGCAAAAATATCGGCACGACTCAAGTGTCCAACGGCAGCTATCGGCTGCATCCGACGGAATGGAACATTGGCGAATCGGCAGGCTATCTGGTCGCCTATTCGCTGCAGCATAAGGTGACGCCGCATCAAGTGCATGAGGAGCCGTCCCATCTCGAATGCTTCCAGTCGCTTATTCAGGAGAATGGCGTTCAGATCCATTGGCCGGATGGCTTCGAGATGTAGTCTGGGCGGGACAGAATAGGGGGCCACGGCCCCCTATTTCAGGTTCGTCCCCCTGCCCGAGTTGCGCCGACCAAGCGCTTCGCCGAGGCGGTTCGGGAACGGCGCGGGAGAGGCGGACGGGTCAATGGGTCTTCATGCCGGTGCCAAGGACGGCGACGCGCTTCGTTCCGTGTTCCTCCAGCACTTTGACGCTGATCTGCGCCCCTTCCTGGAATTGCGGAATGTTTATCATATGAATGGCCGTTTTGATCTCCAATGGAAACGATTCTCCGTTCGGCATCGCCACGTCCAATGACAGCAGAACAACAGGTTGATCATCGATGTGGGTTGTTGTCGGCGACAGGGACATAATTGTGGCGGTGGCGGGGATGCCTCGCGTCATTACTTCATGCTCTTCTTGTCTCGCGCGCTTTTTCTTGCGCAAGATAGACGATACCACGCACAATACAATGATAATATCGATCACCAAAATTCCAATGATGATCCACAACGTCGTGTTCTCCATTCGGATTCTCCTTCGTCTCGGACAGGATGCCGCCGGATCCTGCCCGGCAAGCGGCTGAGCGCAGGGCCCGGAGGGGCTCTGGACCGCTATGTTGCTGTTAGCGGTATCCCATCTGCATCGTGTTGTGCCATCCCCTTCGCATACGTTCGGGCATAGAGAGGGGCACGGGCCGCCGCTACCGAACAATATACAGAAGAGGGGACTTCTATTGTATCAACCATTCATTTCCACCGTCCCGTGACTTTGGATTCATTTTGCGGCAATTTAGGCCCAAAATGTGGAACCGATACAGGACTTTTTCCCGGCATGTTGAAAAAGAATAGGTTGCCGTAACCGCTATAGGAAACCAATATCGCCACGGGAGGGCTATCTGTGATTGAAATTCGTTTATCGGTTGGCTATGAAGAATATGAAGACGGAGAGAGGATGTCTGCGCTGATCGAGAAGCTGGCAGCCGGAGAGCATAGCCAGCAGCTGGTCAGCTTGATTATCGGCGATTGGGGACAGGCCTACGAGGATTCCCCCGAGAGCTTCCTCGACACCTTGATTGCGAACCGGGAACGGTTCCCGAACTTGAAAAAGCTGTTCATCGGAGATATGGACTATGAAGATTGCGAGGTCTCCTGGATTATGCAGACGAACCTGTCTCCTGTGCTGAAGGCGTATCCGAATCTGGAATCATTCACGATCAAAGGAAGCACGGACCTGCGTCTGGAGCCCTTGGAGCATGCGCGGCTTAAGGAGTTGGTCATTATTTGCGGCGGACTGCCTGCAGAGGTGCTGGCCGACATCCGGAACGCGAAGCTGCCGGAGCTGCGGAAGCTGGAGCTGTATCTCGGCGTGGATGAGTACGGCTTCTCGGGTTCGATCGATGACGTGTTGTCTGTAGCGGATCCCGGTTTATTTCCGAAGCTGACCTACCTCGGATTGAAGGACAGCGAGATTCAGGACGAGATTGCGCAAGCGCTGGCCGATGCGCCGATTCTGGATCAACTGGAGACGCTCGATCTGTCATACGGCACCTTGTCGGATGCAGGCGCGGAAGCGCTGCTCGCCAGTGCCCGGATCAAGAAGCTGAAGCATCTTGATCTTAAATACCATTATATGTCGGACGAGATGGTGAAGCGCTGGCAAGATTCCGGACTTCCCGTCGATGTCAGCGATCAGCAGGATACGGAAGACGAATGGCGCTATCCGTTCCTGACGGAGTAGGGATAAGCATGTCTAGGCATGAACCAAGCGCCGATCTGGGTGCCGTGCGGGAAGGAACGGCAGGGCACGCCCCGTACATCCTGATCGGCAATGCCGGGAACCGGCGCACGGACGGTCTGCAGGCGGCCCGCCGCAGATTCGGGCTGGCGCCCGCGTTGCTGCTCACCTATCAGGAGCTGCTGCAGGGAGACGCCTCGCTGGAGGAATTGCTGGACCGCGTGCGCCGTTCGGGGGCGGGAAGCCCGATCATCCGCCTGGATGCTCCGGGCGAGCATCCCGAAGTCGAGCGGGAGCTGATCGCGCTCGGCGCCCTGAACGGATCCGCGGACGAGCAAGGGGCGCGGGGCCAGGAGAGCATCCCGGCGGAGTCGGCGCGGCGCCTTCCCGAAGAGCATGGGCGGATCCGCTATCCGGCCCAATGGTTCCGGGGCTATGGCCGCTTGCTCGCCCGGCTCCGGCTGCAGGCCTCATCGGCCGGCATCCCGGTGCGCTGGGTGAACGATCCCGCCGATATTGCGGTCATGTTCGACAAGCGGCGCTGCTGGGAGCATCTGTCCCGGCATGGCGTGCCGATCCCCGATCTCCCGGCCCCGGCCGGTTCGATTACCGGCTATGAAGGGCTGCAGGCGGCCATCCGGTCGAGCGGCATGCACCGCCTCTTCCTCAAGCTGGCCTGCGGCTCCGGAGCGGCCGGGGTCATTGCCTATCAGTGCCAGCCCTCGACCGGAGCCGAGCTGGCGGTCACGACGCTGGAGATGGAGGAACGGGCGGGAGAGACTGTCTTTTTCAATTCGGGACGCCTGCGGCAATACCGGGATCATGCGGTGATCCGCCGAATGGTCGATTGGCTCTGCGGAGAAGGGGCTCATGCGGAGCGCTGGATCGCGAAGGAGCGCCTCGACGGCAAATCATTCGATGTCCGCCAACTCGTCGTGAACGGGTCGGCTTGCCATGCCGTCTTGCGGCTCAGCTCCAGCCCGATCACGAACCTGCACCTGCGGAATGAGCGCCGTCCGATGGACGAAGGCATGATCGCTTCCGGGGTGGCGGAAGCGGTAGCCTCGACCGCGGAAGCGGCCTTGGCGTCCTTCCCGGCCTCGTCCGTGGCGGGAATCGACGTGCTCGTCCGGCGCGGCAGCGGGATGACCTATGCCGTCGACATCAATCCCTTCGGCGATCTGCTCTATCGGGTCGAATATGAAGGGTGGGACACCTACGAATGGCAGATGCGCCAACTGCAAGAAAGGAAAAATCACCAATGATCGATATGAATCAAATCGTGGGCACCCACGATATTGTCATGATAACGCTCGACACGCTGCGGTATGACGCGGCGAAGCTGGAGGAAGCGAACTGTCCGAACCTGTGCGCGGACGGCCCGTGGGAGAAGCGGCATACGCCGGGCAGCTTCACCTATGCGGCGCACCATGCCTTTTTCGGAGGCTTCCTGCCTACGCCGGCGAACACCGATAAGGCATCTCATATCCGGCTGTTCCATACGCGCAATACCGGATTGAAGACCCATCCGCACACATGGCAATTCGATGCGCCGGATATCGTCTCCGGCCTGGCGGCGGAAGGATACCGGACGATATGCATCGGCGGGGTTATTTTTTTCACGAAAAAGAACAAGCTGGCCAAAGTGCTGCCCGGCTATTTCCAGGAGAGCTATTGGCGGATGACCTTCGGGGTGACGAACCCGCGCTCCACCGAGCATCAGGTGCAGCATGCGCTCAAGCTGCTGGATCGGGCCGATCCGGGGCAGCGGCTGTTCCTGTTCCTGAATGTGTCGGCGATTCACGGGCCGAACCATTATTTCATTCCCGGCGCGAGGGAGGATTCAGTCGAGACGCAGCGGGCGGCGCTGCGCTATGTGGACAAGCAGCTTGGCGATCTGTTCGATGCGCTGCGCAAGCGGGGCAAGACATTTTGCATGGCGTTCTCCGATCACGGCACCGCTTATGGCGAGGATGGCTATCATGGGCATCGCCTTGCGCACGAGGTCGTATGGAATGTGCCGTACCGGGAGTTTTTTCTATGATGAGAGAGGGGAGAGGCATGATGAGGGCGCCGCAATCAATTCCGGCCGGGGTGAACGGGCCAATGGACAGGGGAACAGACAGGCTGACGGATAGACGGGCGGAAGGCCGAACGGAGGGGCAGGCTGACGAGCCAAGGAGCGAAATAATGGACGAACTGGCAGAGGAGCGGCGGCGTTGGCTGCGAGCTCCGTACCGATCGTATC